>NZ_NGFP01000293.1 GCF_002149035.1 Streptosporangium minutum | reverse complement strand
GGTCCGCGACCGGGAGCGCCGGTGGGGAGGGCCCGCCCGCGCTGCGCCGGCTGCTCGACTTCTACCTGGCCTCCGCGCGGTCGGCGCACCGCCTCGCCTACGAGGGCAGCACGATCGCCGACCAGCTCGCGGTGACCGGGCCGGGTCACGCGTTCGGTTCCGCCGACGAGGCCGTGGCCTGGCTGTCGGTCGAGGCGGAGGCGCTGTTCGCGTCGATCGCCCAGGCGAGCGGCGCCGAGGAGGCCGGAGCCCTGCTGCCCGGCGCCGACCTGCTGCTCGCCATGGAGCCGCTGCTGGAGTCGGGCAGCCACGCCCGGGAGTTCGACCAGCGGGCCAAGGAGGTGCTGGCCGCCGCCCGGCGGCTCGGCGACACCTCCAGCGAGCTGCGCTGCCGCTATGTGCTGGGCAGGGTGCTGTTCGGCGCCAACCGGCTGACCGAGGCGGAGAGCGAGTTCCGGGCGTCGCTGGACCTGGCCGCCGGGGGCGACCGGATCGTCACCGGCGAGGCGATGAACGCGCTGGCCGTCGTGGCCGGGCGTCAGCGCCGCCACGTGGAGGCACTGGCCTGGTTCGACTCGGCCCGCAGGGTGTTCAGGGAGGTCGGCGCGCGGGGCGGCGAGGCGCTGACGCTCAGCTACTCCGCCCGTGACCATCTGTTCCTGGGCCAGCAGGAGGAGGCGATCGCCGCCGCGGAGCAGGGCCTGGCCGTCTTCATCGAGCTCGGCTTCAGCGCCGGCACCGCCAGGGCCCGCTACCACCTGGGGATGATCCTGTCGCGGGTCGGGCGGCTCAACGAGGCGGTCCACCATCACGCCGAGTGCCTGGCCTTCTTCCGGGCCAGCAGGCAGCGGGTGTGGGAGCAGCGGGTCTGCTCCCGGCTGGCCGAGACGTTCATCACCGCCGGCCGGTTCTCCGACGCGACCCGTCACGCGGAGCAGGCCCTGACGGTCAGCCGCGAGATCGGTCATCCGTACGGCGAGGCGCTGTCGCTGTGGGTGCTAGGCAGGGCGCTCGCCGGGCTCGGCAACACGAGCCGCAGTCACGACTGTCTCGAACGCGCCCATGACATCTTCGTCAGGCTCGGCGCGCCCGAGGCCGCGGACCTGCGCGCCCTGCTCGATCGCGATCACGTCGGCAACTGACCCGAGTCCGTCGTACAAGTCGTCGTCGAGACGCGTCATCCAAAAATGGTTGATCACCGGAGTTCCCGTCGCTCTGAGCCTGGAAGTCGGATGGGGGTGCCCGGCCGGCCGTCAGACCGCCGGGTGACGCGTAGGGGGCCCGGTTATCCGGTGCGTCACCCGGCGGCCGGCCGCCTCACGTTGACGACCGGCCGGACTCGACACGGTCCCATCCCCCCCGGGTCCGTGCCCACAGCCAGAGCCTGCTCCCCGGCGCTCAACATCCGATCAACAACCGATCGGCAAAGATATCCACAGCCTGTGGAGGATCACCCTGTGGATATGTGGAAAAACCCTTCGGCAATCAGTGGACGGAGTGCTTCGGGAGCCTTCGCCCGCAGGTCATCAGGGTTTTCCCCAGTCAGCTCCGCGATCGCGGCGAGCAGCGGGTCCAGTGGATATCCGCCGTCGCAGACCCCGGCGAGAGCCGCCTCCACGGTCCCCACCTGTGCGCTGCGGCGCAGTCCCCGGGTCTGCCTGAGGATGATCCTCGCCGGATCCTCGGCCCCGGGCGGGCCGATCCGCTCCTCCAGCACGCCGTCGGCCAGCGCGAGCCGGGCGCCCGGCAGCTCCGCGTCGGCCAGCCGGTGCGCCCGGGCTATCGAGCCGAGCACCCCGTCCACGTATCCGCCGACCGGGAGCTCCACCCGCTGGCCGAACTCCTCCACCCGCACGACCGGGTCGAGGCTGCCGGAGTCGTGCATGGTGATCCAGCCGAAGCCGACCCCGGTGACGTTCATGGACGCGAACCAGCCGAGCCAGTCGTCGTAGAGTTCGCCGTAGCGGGGGGTGCCCTGCTCCGCGGCGTCCCGCAGCCACAGCTCCACGTATTCGGCCGGGTCCTGCACGTCCCGCTGCACCACCCAGCCGTCGCAGCCGGTCCCGGTCAGCCATCCGCCCACCCGGTCCCGCCAGTCCTCACCGCCGACGTGCAGCCAGTTGGCCAGGAGCTGGCAGGTGCCCCCGGGGGCCAGGAAGCGGGGGGCCAGCCGTACGAGGTCACGGCAGAAGCCGTCGGCCTCGAAGCCGGACTCCCGGTAGGTGAACCGGCCGCCGGGAGAGATCACGAACGGCGGGTTGGAGACGATCAGGTCGAAGCGGTCGTCCGCGACGGGGTCGAACAGGGAGCCCTGCCGGGCGTCCACCCCCTCGATCCCGGACAGCGCCCAGCTCAGCCGGGCCAGTTCCAGCGCGCGGGGGTTGACGTCGGTGGCCACGATCTCCCGGGCCCGGTCCGCCAGATGCAGCACCTGGACCCCGCACCCGGTGCCGAGGTCGAGGGCGCGCTCCACCGGGCGGCGGGAGACCAGCTGGGCCAGGTTCGCCGAGGCCCCGCCCGCGCCGACGACGTGGTCCCTGCGGAGGGCGGGGTCGCCCGGCCTGACCTTGCGGTCGGAGACGACGTAGCCGCCCGTCTCCCAGGGCTGCAGGTGGACCGTGGAGGCGATCCGGCCGGCCTCCGCGGTCACCAGGCCCGCGGCGGCCAGATCGGCCACCGGGAGGGCCGCGGGGGCGTCCACCGGCACGCCGAGCCACCACAGCCGGACCAGCGTGCCGAGGAGGTCTCCCTCGCGGGTGGCGCGCAGGGCGGGCGCCGTCTCCTCGCGGGAGAGCGCGGTGGCGGCGACCTCGCCGAGGCGCTCACGGACGCCGTCGATGGTGTAGCCGGCGTCGAGCAGCAGCTCTCTGAGCCGGTCAGGCAGATCGTTCACCGGGCCATTTTCGCATCAGCGGCCCCAGCGCCCCCTCAAGGCCGGAAGCGGCTCTCGATGCTCAGAGTGATTAGACTGTTACAGACCGACGTAAGCGTTCTGCAAGCGGACCTCAAGCACGGAGCGGTAATTCTTTATGGCCGCGATATACAGCTGCGTCACCTGCTCCAAAGGATCCGCCATGTTGATCCCATGCTTCGCCTGTGAGTCCCGTTTCCGCCCCGATGAGTATTTCCGCGCCTGCCACGACTACAACCGCGGGATGGACCTGGTCGCCTGGACCTGCCCGCGGTGCGGCAACCGGGACGAGCTGCGGATCCTTCCCGGAGAGCTGGGATTCGGCTATCCCCGGCACGGCAGGTTCGACGTCTGCGACCGGGTGCGCGTTCCCGGCCTGCGACGACGGCGCCAGGACCTGCGGCTGGACATCTCGCTGGACAAGGAGGTCTGGCGGGTCCCCACCCGGCTGCGCGGGCTGGTGGGAGCGCACTGAGACCGCTCCGGTCCGGAGGAGCCCCCGCGACCCGGGCCGGAGCACCCGGGCGACGGTCCCGGCGCCTCCCGGGCCGCCACGCCCCGGCGGTCTCCGCGCGGAGGCGGGATCAGGCGGGCTGCTGGCGCAGGCCCTGCCAGGCGGCCTCACAGAGGCCCGTTATCTCCTCCTGGGTGGGGTGGTGGGCCCCGGCGAACCACAGGCGGCACATCTCGTTGGCGGGGCCCAGCCAGAGCACGTAGCACATGGTCGGGTGGACGGGCTGGAGCAGACCGTCCTTCATGTGGGGGCGCCACCATTCGGAGACCTGCTTGAAGAACGCCCGCCGCGAATCCGACACCTCCGTGCCGCCCGGCTCGTCACGCTTGGGCGGCCGTTCGCTGATCAGCAGGTGGGCCCGCTCGCGGTTCTCGCCGCACCAGGCCATGTGCAGCGCGACGATGGCCTCGATGCCCTCGCGGGCGCCCTCGTGGCGCCGCAGCTCGGCGAGGAAGGCCTCCTGGTACATCCGGAGGGTGTCGGCGTAGAGCACGCCGAAGACGTGTTCCTTGCTGGCGAAGTGGTGGTAAAAACTCCCCACGCTGACGCCGCTCTCCTCGCGGAGGCTGGCCAGCGTGGTGGCCGAGACACCGTCCTGGCTGAATCGACGCAGGGCACCCTCGACGATCCGGGTACGGCCGTCGCGTCCGTTCTTGGCACTCTTCACAAGGCCAATGGTGCGGCAACAGAACCTTGTTCCGCAAATACCGTGGAGACGCCTCAGGCCGGGTCGATCATAGCGCTCCCGCCGCGAGGACACCTCCCGCCCCGCTCCCGGGCCCCGGATCCGCCGTGCCGGGGTCTCGCGGTTCCACCGTCGTGGTCACCTCGACGGCCCCGCAGGAGGCCTTCATGGTTGCCGCCGGCCAGGCCCTGCGGACCATCGACAGCACCTTGCGGTTGTCGCCGAGCACGTCCATCCCCAGCGTCCGGGCCCCGGCGGCGGCGGCCCGGCGGAGCAGTCTCCGGGCGAGCCGGGAGCCGACCCCGCGCCCCTGCCACTCGTCGGCCACCACCAGGGCGATCTCGATGTCGGTCTGCCCCCCTTTGAAGCTCATCGCGTGGCCGACGACGGCCTCCCCGCATACGGCGAGCAGCACGTCCCGCCGCTCGTCCATCACGAGCAGCGCCCTGACCAGGCTCGCGCTCGGACGGTTCACCCCGGTGAAGAACCGCAGCGTCTGCGTGCGCGGCGACAGTCCCGCGAGGAAGCGGCGGACCCGCTCCTCGTCGTCCGCCCGCACCGGCCGGATCTCGACGCCGTCGCCGGACAGGGCCCGCACCGGGTCGCGGTGCGACCGCGCGAGCTGAGTTCGCATCATGGACTTAGAGTCCCCCGGACACCTGGGTATGTCAACTAGACTTAGATGGCGTTGGAGGTGGCGCCATGGCGACTTACGATGCGGACATGAGTGAGGCGGTCCTCGGCAACGTGCCCTTCCGGGTGGACAACTGTTCCATCGAGCGCTCCCTGGCCATCGTCGGCGAGAAATGGACGCTCCTCGTGCTCAGGGAGGCGTTCAGCGGGGTGCGCCGGTTCGCCGACATGCAGGCCGCCACGGGGGCTCCCAGACAGGTGCTCAGCGCCCGGCTGACCCGTCTGGTGGAGGAAGGACTGCTCCGCAAGGTCCCCTACCGCGAGCCCGGCCAGCGCCGGCGGGACGAATACCGGCTGACACAGATGGGGCTCGACCTCTACCCGGCCCTGATCGCGCTGATGCACTGGGGAGACCGGCATCTCGCCGACCAGGAGGGCCCGCCGGTGATCCTCACCCACCGCGGCTGTGGAGCCGTCGTCGAGCAGCACTTCCGCTGCGCCGAGGGCCACCAGGTCGCCGGCCCCCGCGAGGTCACCCCGCGCCCCGGGCCCGGCGCCCGCCTCAGCGCTGCAGCGCGCGCAGGCAGTGCCGGAGGCTGAGCACCGAGATCAGCGCCGCGCCGCCGAGCAGCACCGCGACCGCCGCGGTCCGCACCAGCAGGTAGGTCTCCAGGGGCTGGCTGAGCAGCAACCACAGGCTCAGCAGCGCGTTGAGGAGCTGCGCGCAGCCCCACAGCACCGACTGCCACACGAAGAAGCGGCGCATCCGGGGATGCTCCAGCAGATGCTCGGGGAGGGGGACCAGGTCGGTCGCCACCCGCTGCGCCAGCGGCCGCCGCAGCCTCGCGGTGCACAGGAAGCCCATGCTCGCGCAGAAGACGCCGAGGCAGGGCTGCAGGAAGAACAGGACCGGGCTCCCCGTCGCGCCGGCCAGCACCGCCCTTACCGTGATGGTCCCCGCGGCCAGCATCACCGTGCCGGGCACCGGCCTGCGCTTGACCAGCCGCCAGGCGATCCCGCCGTAGACCCAGGCCACCGCCACGGCCAGCGCGCCGTACAGGCCGAACACGACCATCCCGGCGTAGAAGACGGCGACCGGGAGGATCATCCCCTCCAGCACCCGGGGGGCGGCGTGTCGCAGCATCGCCCCGAGACGGGGCAGGGCGATCGGAACCACGGGGGGCGACAGGAGCAGAGTCATCAGGCGCGGGCTCCGGAGATCATGGAACGTTCCCCGACCGTGTGGGATGTCCGGAGCGTCCGGCAGACTTTCCATGACGTCGACGATCGAGCGCTTCGGGGCACCCTACTACGGCGAAAGACCTACTCGGAGGACAGGGCGGTGCCCGTGGTGCCTACCCTTGGGAGCGTGTACCGGTTCCTTCTGACTCCTCGGTGGATCGCCCTTCACGTGGTGGTCCTGCTGGTCATCCCCGCTTTCGTGTTCCTGGGCCAGTGGCAGTTCGGGCGTTATGAGGTGCGGTCCACCAGCAGCCACCAGATCACCGGCAACCTCGCCGCCCCGCCGGTGCCCGTGGAGAGGCTGACCACGCCGGGCGGGAGCGTGCGCACGCAGGACAAGTACCGTTCCGTGACCGCCACGGGGACCTTCGACCCGGCCCACCAGTTCCTGGTCCGCCGCCGCACCCAGGACAGCGTGGTCGGCTTCTACGTGCTCACCCCGCTGGACACCGGAAACGGCCAGGGCGTGCTGGTGAACCGGGGCTGGGTCAAGGCGGGAGCCACGGCCGACGCCCCTCCCGAGGTCCCCGCGCCGAGCACGGGTCAGGTGACTGTCACCGGCCGGCTACGTCCCAGCGAGACCGAGGAGTCCTCGGGCATCCGCGACAGGGAGGGCCTTCCCGCGGGACAGGTCCTGCTGATCAACACCGAGACGATCGGCCGGGGTCTGCCGTACCGGCTCCTGGGCGGATACGTGGAGCTGACCGGGCAGTCGCCCGAGGCCGCCGCGGCGCCCGCGCCGGTGCCCGAGCCCGACGTCGGCGCGGGCGGCGGCCTCAACCTGGCGTACGGCGTGCAGTGGTGGCTGTTCATCGGGATCGCGATCGGCGGCTGGGCGCTGCTGATCCGCAGGGAGGCCGCGGACCTCAGGGCCGAGAAGGCCGGGCAGGGGCAGGAGCAGCCCGTCGAGGCCTGATCCGGGGACCGGGAGACACACCGGCGGTCACCGCGCCTAGCCCAGGACGAGGCCGGCGAGCCGGCCCACCCCCGCCGCGCCGGCCGCGCTGAGGAGGCCCAGGACGATCGAGGCCAGGCAGCCCTGCGCGCCGGTCAGCCTGCCCCGCGGCGCGGGCCGTTCCCCGGCCCTGGACCACAGCGGCCGGGGTTCGAGCACCAGGAAGACGATCGCGCCGATCTGCCCGACGGTGAACAGCCAGAACCACGCCCACCGGTTGCCCAGCCGGGGCACCGAGGCGAGCATGATCAGGGAGGTGGCCCACCAGGCCGTGCCGGTCCAGATCACCCACCCGCTCAGGGGCACCTGGAACGGCCAGCCGGGGAGGATCCCCTGGTTGCCGGAGCGGCGGTCCAGCCGGGTCACGTCGGCCGAGCCGCCGGCGATGTCGCGCGTGAGTTCCACGACGGTGTAGCTCCGTGAACCGTCGCGGACCGGCACCGTGTCGATCTCGTGCCAGACCAGCGGCCCCTCCGCCCATCGCACCTGGTAGAGCTCCTGCTGCTCGCCTCCCGCCCGGTAGGTGACGGCGGAGACCCGGTCGGCGGCCACGGCGGCGCGGAACTCGCCCAGCGTCCGCGAGGAGGGGAAGAAACTGAGCCCGGCGATCAGGGCACCCGCGAGCAGGATCAGCAGCAGCGCGATCCGGACGACGAGCCCGACGATCCGCCAGCCGTCCTTCACCTCGCCGAGGTCAGAGGTCACACTCTCTTTACTACCTCATGGACAAGTGTTGACCATGACCATTCCAAAGCGTTTCCCGTGGGCCTCCGCCGCCGGGCGGAGAGGTCATGGCCGTTCTCCGGAATCATCTTTTGGAAAATCCCGATATTCGGACGATCTCCGGGTAGGGGCACGTGTCAGGGCCCGCCGCGAGCAGCACCCTCCAGGCGGGTCCGCCCCCCGGGGCCGCTGCCTTTCCCCCGACGGTGGCCCCGGGGCCCATCCGAGACGGACAGAGATACCAAGCGGAGACCTCGCAGCTTGATGAGTGTTATGCCAGCCACGTACGGTTTACCGCGTGACTACGCCGCTGCTGCCCGACCCCGAGCCCAGGCGGCGGGACTATGTGATCATTTCAGCTGATGATCACTTGATCGAACCGCCCGACATGTTCGAGGACCGGCTCCCCGAGAAATACGCCGATCTCGCCCCCAAGGTGGTGGAGACCGACTCCGGCCACCAGGTCTGGCGCTACGGCGGGGCCACCTACCCGTGCGCCGGCCTCGACGTGGGCGCCGGCCTGCCGCGCGAGCAGTGGACGCTCGACCCGGTGCGGTTCGAGCACATGCGGCCGGGCTGCCACGACATCGAGGCCCGGATCGAGGACATGGACCGGGCCGGCCTCTGGGCCGCGCTCTGTTTCCCCGGCATGCTGGCCGGGCAGTCCGGGATGGTCTTCGCCAAGACCCGTGACCAGGAGCTGGGCCTGTCGGTCCTGCGGGCGTGGAACGACTGGCACGTCGACGTCTGGGCGGGCACCTACCCGGAGCGGATCATCGCGCTGCAGCTCCCCTGGCTGACCGACCCGGAGATCGCGGCCAAGGAGATCCGGGACAACGCGGCCCGCGGTTTCAAGGCGGTCCTCTTCCCCGAGTTCCCCACGCGGTTGCGCCTGCCGTCCATCCACAGCGACCACTGGGACCCGTTCTTCCAGGCCTGCGAGGAGACGGGGACCGTGGTCTGCCTGCACGCCGGCGCGGGCTCCTGGGCCCCGGTGCCCTCCCCGGACACCCCGATCGAGGCGATCACCACGCTGATGCCGGCGAGCGCCATGTTCGCCTGTGCCGACTGGCTCTGGTCGGGCGTGCCGCTGCGCTTCCCCGCGCTCCGGATCCTGATCGTGGAGGGCGGCGTGGGCTGGCTGCCGATGCTGGCCGAACGGGCCGACTACGCCCTGGACCACCCGGTGGCGGGCGAGGCGTCCTGGGAGGGCGGGCTGAAGCCCAGCGAGGTCCTGCGCCGTAACTTCTTCTTCGGCACGCTCAACGACCACGCCCTGTCGGGGGTGCGCCTCGCCGTGGGCCTGGAGCACGTCCTGCTGGAGAGCGGCTACCCGCACTCCGACTCCACCTGGCCCGACACCCAGAAGGCCGTCGCGACCAACCTGGGCAGCCTGCCGCCCGCCGACATCGCCAGGGTGGCCTACGGCAACGCCGCCCGCCTGTTCGGCCACCCGCTGCCCTCCCGGGCCTGGCTCAGGATGGAAAAGCTCTGACCTGCTTGCGCTCCCAGTCGACGTAGCGGCCGCTCTCCCCGAGCAGCGAGCCCATCAGCCAGAGGAAGACGCCGAAGTCGTCCGCCACGCCGATGAGCACCAGGAAGTCCGGGACGATGTCGACCGGCGAGAGGATGTAGAGCACGCCGAGGCCCATCATGGCCAGCTTGCTCTTGCCCATGCCGGGATACTGCCCGCGCGTCACCGCGCCGATCAGCTTCGGGATGGCCCGCAGGCGGGCGCCGAGGCCGGGGGAGCCCGGCTCCGTCACGTTCTTGTACGTCCGCCAGGCCTGTGCCGCACGCGCCGCCTTCGCCATGGGGGAACCTCCTCGGTAGCACCGTGGTCTGACGGCTCCCTACCCTGCCGTCTCACGATATAACGCGTGACCTCCGGACGGGGTTCCCGCGGCGCGCCGCCTCATTCCCCCGTGGGGGCCAGATCCCGTACGGCCTGCGCGATCGGGATCCCACCGCCGGGGATCGGGGCGAGCACCGGGGTGCTCAGCCCGTTGTCCACGTACTGGCGGATCCTGGCCCGGCACGTCGCCGCGTCGCCGTGCACGATGAGCGCGTCCACGACCTCGTCCGGGATGGCCCTGAGAGCCGCCTGCCGGTCGCCGGCGGCCCAGGCCTCGTGCATCGGCCGCAGCACCTCACCGCGCCCCAGCCAGTCGTGGAAGGCCGCGTAGACCGGGACGGTCAGGTAGCCGGCGAGCATCCGCCGGCCGAGCTCCCGCACCTTCTCCGCGTCCTCGCTGACGCACACGAACAGCCGGGCGATCAGCTCGGTGTCCGGCCCGATCTCGGACCTGACCTTGCGGACGTCCTGCGGCGAGAGCCAGTTGGTGATCGCGCCGTCGGCCTCCTCGGCGGCCAGCCGGAGCATGCGGGGCCGCAGCGCGGCGAGCACGATCTTCGGCGGGACCTTGGGGGCGCGCTCCAACCTGAAGCCCTTGACCTCGAACGTCTCGTACCTCTCGGTGACCTTCTCCCCCGCGAGGGCCTTCTTCAGGAAGCGCAGGGTGTCTCTGGTCCTGGCGAACGGCTTGACGAACTCACCGGCGTTCCACCGCTCGACGATGGCCGGGGAGGAGGCTCCGATGCCCAGGACGAACCGGTCCGGGGCGAGGTCGGCGAGGGTGGCGGCCGACATGGCCAGCAGGCCGGGCCCCCGGGTGGAGACCGGGACGATCGCGCTGCCGAGCCGTACGCCGGGGGCCCATTCGGCGGCCAGCGCCAGCGGCACGAAGCCGTCGACGCCGTTGACCTCGGCGGACCAGACGTCGGTGTAGCCGAGCGCGGGCAGCTCGGCCACCAGCTCCCGGGACCCGGCCAGTGTGCGGTCGTAGAAGGGGACCGTCATCCCCCAGCGTGCGCCGGTAGCCATCCGCGCCTCCGTGTCCGTGGTCGCCGTCTAGAACGACATTCTGATGTAGCTTGCCGTACCCGATCGGGGGGCCGTCAATAGGTTGACCGTACCAACCGGACGGTATGTAAACAGGGAACGATCTTTATCGCATCCCCACTTACCCCATCATCACCATGCGTCAGGTGTTAGAACGTTTGAGTGACGATGAAGCGGCGCATGAGACGACGACAGGGAATACTCGGCGCGGCGGTCCTGGCGGCATGCACGGCCGCGTCCGTGGCGGCCGGGACAGCCGGCGCCCCGGCGGCCGCCGACGACGGGAGCGATCCCCTTGGACACTGCCTGGCGGCCGAGATCGGCGGGCCGCCGCCCGTGATCGCCGTGCGGCTGTGCGCGGGCCTGGCCCCCCATCCCGCACCGGCGCCCGCCGCCACCCCCAGGACGGCCCTCAGGACCGCGCCGGAGGCCGACGAGCCCGAACCGGAGGACCCGGAGCCCGAGCCGGACTATCCGTCGGAGCCGGGGTATCCCGGGCCGGGATACCCCACCGC
>NZ_NGFP01000292.1 GCF_002149035.1 Streptosporangium minutum | reverse complement strand
CCACCCACCGCCCGCCGCGATCGTTCACGGCGTACGGCTGGCGACGGGCGTGACGCTGCTGCTCGACGGCGGCGGCCGCGCCCCCTCACCCGACGACCTCGCCGAGATCACCGCCGCGTCCGAGGCGCTCCTCTCGGTCCTGCGCCACCACGACCTCGCCCCTCCGGAAGGGAAGAAACTGCCATGATCACCTCGATCGCAACGCTACGACCGGAGGAGTGCGAGCCGGTCCCGGACGCGGGGCTGGGAGCCCTCGTCACCGAGCGCGGCAACCTGCCGCTGGAGAGCGTGGACGTCACCGCCGCCGTGTCCGGCCTGATCGCCGGGGTGGAGGTGGTCCAGGGCTTCCGCAACCCGCACGACGTGGCACTTGAGGCGACCTACGTCTTCCCGCTGCCCGACCGGGCCGCCGTGACCGCCTTCAGGATGGAGGCCGACGGGCGGGTCATCGAAGGGATCCTCAAGGAGCGCGGCCAGGCCAGGGCCGACTACGACCAGGCGCTCGCCGAGGGCAGGCGGGCCGCGATCGCCGAGGAGGACCGGCCCGACGTCTTCACCATCAGGGTCGGCAACATCGTGCCGGGCGAGCGGGTCACCGTTCACCTCACGCTCAACCAGCCGCTCCCCTACGAGGACGGCGCGGCGACCTTCCGCTTCCCGCTGGTCGTCGCCCCCCGCTACATCCCCGGCGCCCCGCTCGACGGCGAGCAGGCCGGCGACGGCTGGGCTCCGGACACCGAAGCGGTCCCGGACGCCTCCCGGATCACCCCTCCGGTGCTGCTGCCCGGCTTCCCCGCCCCGGTACGGCTCTCGCTCGCGGTCGCCGTCGACCCGGCCGGGCTGGAGCTGCGCGAGGTCCGTTCCAGCCTGCACGCGGTCCGGGAGGAGGAGGGCACGGTCCGCCTCCAGCCGGGTGAGCGGCTGGACCGCGACTTCATCCTGCGCCTGTCCTTCGACGCCTCCACCTCGCTCGCGCTGGTCCCCGACGAGGACGGCGGCGACGAGGGCACGTTCGCGCTGACCGTCGTCCCCGATCCGGCGCCGGCCACCGCCAACGCCAAGGACGTCGTGCTGGTGCTGGACCGTTCGGGCAGCATGACCGGCTGGAAGATGGTCGCCGCCCGGCGTGCCGCCGCGCGGATCGTCGACACGCTCACCGGCGGCGACCGGTTCGCGGTGCTCTCCTTCGACACCGTGGTGGAACAGCCCGAGGGGCTCGGCGAGGGGCTCTCCGAGGCGTCCGACCGCAACCGCTACCGGGCGGTGGAGCACCTGGCCCGGCTGGAGGCGCGTGGCGGCACCGAGATGCTGGCCCCGCTGGAGCAGGCCGTCGCGCTGCTCGCCGACTCCGGCAGGGACCGGGTCCTGGTGCTCGTCACCGACGGGCAGGTCGGCAACGAGGACCAGATCCTGGAGCGGACCGGCGCCCGGCTGGCCGGGGTGCGGGTGCACACGGTCGGCATCGACCGGGCGGTCAACGCCGGGTTCCTCGGCAGGCTGGCCGGCCTGGGCTCGGGCCGGTGCGAGCTGGTGGAGTCGGAGGACCGCCTGGACGAGGCGATGGAGCACATCCACCGCAGGATCGGCTCCCCCCTGGTCACCGACCTGTCCCTCAAGGCCGACGGGCTCGACCTGCTCCCCGGCACGGTCAGCCATCTCGGCTCGATCTACGCGGGCGTGCCGCTCACCGTCCTGGGACGGTACCGGGGGGCCTCCGGCGGGGCGCTGGCCGTACACGGGCTGGAGTCCACCGGGCAGCCCTGGGAGCGGCGGGTCGCCGGGGCGCGCGTGGACGGCCGCGCCATGCGCCCGATCTGGGCGCGGGCCCGGCTGCGCGCCCTGGAGGACCGCTACGCCGCCGGTGACCACTCGCTGGAGGAGGAGATCGTCGGAGTCTCGCTCAGGTACGGCGTGCTCTGCCGGTTCACCGCGTTCGTCGCGATCGACAGCAAGGTGGTCGCCGAGGGCGGGCCGGGACACCATGTGATCCAGCCGGTGGAGCTGCCCGGCGGCTGGGAGAACCCGGTCCCGGCGGCGCCGATGATGCTGTCCGCGATGGCCCAGCCGCGGCCGGGCGCGCCCATGGGTCCCCCTGGGCTCGCGGCCCCCGGCGCGGCGCCGAAGTTCGCGGCCAGCGGGATGGGCGGCGCGCCGAGGGACATGGCGGCCGACAGTTTCGCCCCGCGTGGCGCGATGATGTCGCCCCGTCCCGCGCCGGCGGCGGCCGTACCGCCGAGGGAACTGCCCCGGGCCGAGCTCGCCGAGGAGCTGAAGCGGCTGCGCGCGGCCGAGTCCCTCGGTACCGCCGACCGGCTGCGCCACCTCCAGGACCTGGGCAGCCGGCTCGCGGCCCTGGCCGTCTACCTGGGCGGTCACGCGGAGCTTGAGGCCCTGGCCAGGGACCTGCAGTCGGGCGGCGACGTCGACGCGCTGTGGCGCCGGGCCGTCGAGGGGCTGGAGGCGCTGAGCCGGTCCGGGGGGCGTCGCCCGTTCTGGAAGAGATGAACCATGACCGGGGGGGTCAAACTATGTCGATCATGGAGTGACTCCCCAGGTCAGGTCGGCTAAAGTGCCGGAATGACCAGCCCGATCTTCGCCCTTTGCGATGAATATGTCACCCGTTCGGCGGCGCTCGACCCGGTCGGCGCCGGGATGATCGGCATCGACGTCGAATTCGCCCCGGCCACCGACTACGGCCCGGACGGCATCGCCGCCCGGGCCGCCCTGATCAGCGACACGCTGGGCAGGCTCGCCTCCCTGCCACCGCAGGGGGAGGCGGACGTGCGGGCCGCCGCGCACCTGCGGGAGCGCCTTGAGGCCGAGCTCGCCTGGCACCGGATCGGCGAGCCGTTCCGCGCGGTGCAGGCGCCGTTCGGGCTGATCACCGACCTGCGCGACAGCGTGGATCTGCTGCCGCACGGCGACGACGACGAGTGGCGGGACGTGGCGGCCCGGCTCGCCGCCGTTCCGGAGATGCTGGACGGCTGGCGGGCGAGCCTGGAGGCCGGTCTCGCCCAGGGCATGCCGGCGGCCCGCCGCCAGGCGCTGGAACTGGCCGTGCAGACCGCTCTCTTCGCGAGCGACGGCACCCACCGGGCGCTCGTGACGAGCTACGGCGACGGCCCGGTCCGGGCCGAGTTGGAGCGGGGCGCCGAGGCGGCGCACGCCGGATACGCCGAGGCCACCCGCTACCTGCGGGAGGATTACGCCCCCCGGGCGGCCCAGGAGGACGCGGTCGGCGCCGAGCGCTACGCGGTGGGCGCCCGGCTCAACCTGGGCGCCGACATCGACCTGGTGGACGCCTACCAGTGGGGCTGGGACGAGCTGGGCCGTATCGGGGCCGAGCTGGCCGCCGAGGCGCAGCGGGTACGGCCGGGCGCCTCGGTGGAGGAGGCGACCGCGATCCTCAACGAGACGCAGTACGTCGACGGCGCGGACGCCTACCGGGGCTGGCTGCAGGAGCGTCACGACCAGGCGGTCGAGCAGTTGCACGGCACCCACTTCGACATCGCCGAGCCGCTGCGCCGGGTGGACGTCACGCTGGCCCTGGGCTCGACCTCGGGCGCGGCCTACTACACCTCGCCGAGTGAGGACCTGTCGCGGCCGGGCCGCACGTGGTGGCCGGTGGGCGACGACCGGGGGCGGTTCGAGACCTGGAACGAGCTGACCACCGTCTTCCACGAGGGCGTGCCCGGCCACCACCTCCAGCTCGGTGCCACCCGCGTGGCCGGGGACAGCCTGTCGCGCTTCGGCAGGAACTCCTGGGTGAGCGGGCACGGCGAGGGCTGGGCGCTGTACGCCGAGCGGCTGGCCGACGAGCTGGGCTGGTTCACCGAGCCGGGCACCCGGCTGGGCATGCTCGGCGGGTCGGCGCTGCGGGCCGCCCGGGTGGTCATCGACATCGGCGTCCACCTGGACCTGCCGCTGCCCGACGGCTCGAAGTGGACCTTCGACAAGGCATGCGAGGTGCTGCGCGACCAGGGCCGCTGCGAGCCGCACCGGGTCCACGCCGAGGTGGTCCGCTACTTCGGCTGGCCGGGCCAGGCCCCCTCCTACAAGCTGGGCGAGCGCGCCTGGCTGGCCGCCCGCGAGGAGGCCAGGCAGCGCCTGGGTGCGGCCTTCGACCTGCGCCGCTGGCACACCGCGGCCCTGGAGCTCGGCCCGGTGGGCCTGTCCGGCCTGGCCGAGGCCCTGCGCCGGATCGGCTGACCGGCGCGGTCCGGACGGATCGCGGGACCCGTCACGGCCGGCCCCGCGATCGACGTCGCAACGGGTCCCGCGGCGGATCCCTCGATGGGCCGTCCGGCGAGAACGGCATCCGCTGGACGGCCGACCGCCGGCGCCCGCCGCGTGACCACCCGACCTGGTACATCCCGCCACGTTGAAGAGAAGGACAGTTCGCACCTCATGCAGATCCTGCAGACGAATCGCGCTCTGCTGAACCGGCTGCTGCCGGGCGTCAAACCGGAAGATCTCACCGTCCGTCAGGGGCAGTTCCATCAGGTGGTGATCGGCTCGGACCGTGTCGTGTGCCTGCCTCGCACCGAGGCCGCGGCCGCCCGGCTGCCGCACAGGGCCGCTGTCCTGGGCCTGCTCGCCGGGTTCGATCTTGGCTTCCGCACGCCTCAGCCACTGTTGGAGGGCAGCGCTCAGGGCACGGACGAGCTGCCGTTCCTGGTCCTCAGCCGCGTCCCCGGAGCCCCGCTGGAGACTGACGCACTCGAAGATCCCCAGGTGGCCGAGGCCGCGGCGGCGCAGTACGTCACGCTGCTCACCGAACTGGCCAGGGTCGGCGCCGAGGAGGAGGTGCGAGCGGCCGTGCCGGCACCACAAGATCGTTGGCGGCGGTTCGCAGCGGACGTCCGCGCCGAGTTGTTCGGGCTCATGTCCGACGGGGGGCGTCAACGGGCCGAGCGAGAGCTCGCGGCGCTGGACGACCTTCCCCACATCACCGACGCGGTGGTACACGGTGACCTCGGTGCCGAGAACGTCCTGTGGGAGTGCGACGACGGACTGCCGGAGCTCAGCGGGGTGATCGACTGGGATGAGGTCACGATCGGCGATCCCGCCGAGGACCTCGCGGCCGTCGGCGCCAGCTACGGCACGCGTTTCTTGAATCGGGTGCTCACGCTGGGCGGCTGGGCGGACAGCACGACGGCTACCCGCATCGCCGTCATTCGCGCGACCTTCGCCCTGCAGCAGGCCCTGTCCGCGCACCGGGACGGCGACGAAGAACAACTGGCGGACGGTCTGACCGGCTACCGCTGAATGCGTCCCCGGCCGCACCATGGTCGTCGTCCGCTCCCGTCACCGGTGTTGACGGACCGGCGACGACCCCCGAAGACGTGTCAGGCTGTCGGCCTCTCCAAAGGCACTCATGTCTACAGCCCGGTGATCGTTTCCGGTCACAGTGCTACCCGGCCAGGGGCGGCGGGCCCGCCGCCCCTGGCCGGGTAGCGGCGAACAATGACATAAAGTAGCGAAATGGTAATTCTGGACGGCGGACTGGCCACCCATCTGGAGGCGCTCGGCGCCGACCTGCGGGACGAGCTCTGGTCGGCGAAACTCCTGCTGGAGAACCCTTCGGTGATCAGGCAGGCACATCTCGACTACTTCGCCGCCGGGGCCGAGGTGGCGACCACGGCGAGTTACCAGGCGAGCATTCCGGCGTTCGTGCGGCGGGGGCTGAGCGCGCGCGAGGCCGAGGAGCTGATCGTCCTGTCGGTGCGCCTGGCCGCGGAGGCCAGGGACGCCCACGGCGCGGGCACGGTGGCCGCGAGCGTCGGACCCTACGGGGCCTACCTGGCCAACGGCGCCGAGTACACCGGCGACTACGACCTCGACGAGGACGGCCTGGCCGACTGGCACCGCGACCGCTGGCACATCCTGGCCGGCAGCGGGGCCGACCTGCTGGCCTGTGAGACCATCCCGTCCTACGCCGAGGCCAGGGCGCTGGGCCGGCTGCTCGCCGAGACCCCCGGGACCCGGGCGTGGGTGAGCTTCTCCTGCCGCGACGGCGAGCACATCAGCGACGGCACCCCGCTCAAGGACGCCGCCGCCCTGTTCGCCGGCGACCCGCAGGTGATCGCCGTCGGCGTCAACTGCACGGCTCCGCGCCACATCCCCAGCCTCATCGGCCGGATCGAGGGCAAGCCGGTGATGGTCTATCCGAACTCCGGCGAGACCTGGGACGCCGCGGACCGCCGCTGGCTCGGGCTGGCCGATCCGGCCGAGTTCGGCGCGGCGGCGGCCGGCTGGCACGCCGCGGGCTCCGCCTTCGTCGGCGGCTGCTGCCGTACCACCCCCGAGCACATCCGCCAGATCGGCGAGCACCTGAAGGCCGGCTGAGCGGGGACCGGTCGCCCGGGAGCGCGGATCAGCCGAGGTGGAACACCTCGGTGAGCGTCATCATGCCCTCGTCCGGGCGGCCGTCCAGGCCCTCGAAGAACGGCGCCATCTCCGCCTGCCACCGCGCGTTGACCCCGGTCGCGGCCATCCCCGCCAGGGCGGCCTCGAAGTCGTCGGTCTCCAGGTAGCCGACGAGGAGCCCGTCGTCCCGTACGAACAGCGAGTAGTTGCGCCAGCCGGTGGCCCGCAGGGCGTCGAGCATCTCCGGCCACACCGCCGCGTGACGTTCGCGGTATTCGTCCAGCCGGTCCGGCCGCACCTTGAGCAGGAAGCAGACGCGTTGCATGAAGACTCCATTTAAAAACGTTTTAACGAAATATTGGCGAAGCTATGCCGGGACGCGCGCCACTGTCAACAGCCGCGTACGGCCACGCGGAGACACGGAGAACCGGACCTTCCGCCACGGAAACACTCCCCGCCGGTCACCTCTGGCGGATAGCCCCAGAAGTGGACACAATGACCGATGGCGCCGGGCCGGCCGGGCACCGAGCCCGCCGGACCGCCCGGACGTCATCGATCCATCCTGTCCTCGCTGAGGAACGCTTCACCATCGGGAGATTCCGTGTTCGTCGACATGCCCCTCGAACAGCTCAGGGAGTACCGGCCCGAGCGCCGGGAACCCGCCGGGTTCGACGCCTTCTGGGACCGGACGCTGGCCGAGACGCGGCGGCACGACCTGGGCGCCGTCTTCACCGAGGTGGAGACCGGCCTGGCGCTGGTGCGCTGTTTCGACGTCCGCTACGCGGGCTTCGGCGGGCACGAGATCCGGGGCTGGCTGCTGGTGCCGGCCGCGGCCGGCGGCCCGCTGCCGTGCGTGGTGCAGTACATCGGCTACAACGGCGGCCGGGGCCTGCCGCACGACTGGCTGACCTGGCCGGTGGCCGGGTGGGCGGTCTTCGTGATGGACTCCCGGGGACAGGGCGGCGGGCGCGCGGGTGACACCGCCGACCCGGTGGGCGGCACCGGCCCGCAGGTGAGCGGCAAGCTCACCCAGGGCGTGCTGGCCCCCGACGGCTACTACTACCGCCGCCTGTACGCCGACGGCGTCCGCGCCGTCGAAGCCGCCCGCTCCCACCCGCTGGTGGACCCCTCGCGCGTCGTCGTCTCGGGCGCCAGCCAGGGCGGCGCGCTCGCGATGGCCGTCAGCGCCCTGGTCCCGGACCTGCTGTTCGCCTTCATCGACGTGCCGTTCATGTCGCACATCCGCCACGCCGCCGAGATCACCGACGAGGACCCCTACGCCGAGCTCGGCCGGTTCCTCAGGGCCAACCGCCACCGCGACGACCAGGTCTTCGACACCCTCGACCACTTCGACGGCGTGAACTTCGCCGCCCGCAACACCACCCCGGCTCTCTTCTCGGTCGGCCTGCGCGACGGCGTGACCCCGGCCTCCACCGTCTTCGCCGCCTACAACCACTACGCGGGCCCCAAGGACATCCGCGTGTGGCGCTTCAACGGCCATGAGGGCGGCGAGTCCGCCCAGGTGGCCGAGCATCTCAAGGCCGCAGGCGACCTGCTGGCCGGACGGCTGCCGCTCGCCGCCGGAGAGCTGGTGCCGTAACTGGCGCACCGGAGTTTGTTACGTTTTAATCAATGCTCATGAGTTCGGTGAGCATCAAGGATGTCGCGGCGCGTGCCGGAGTCTCCCCCGGCACGGTGTCCAACGTGCTCAACCGCCCGGAGAAGGTCGCCGAGTCCACGCGCGTCCGGGTCGAGAAGGCCATCCGCGAGCTCGGGTTCGTCCGTCACGGTTCGGCCTCCAGCCTGCGGGCCGGGCACAGCCGCACGATCGGCCTGTCGGTCATCGACATCGGCAACCCGTTCTTCACCGACGTGGCGGCGGGCGTGGAGGAGGGGGCCAGCGAGCGCGGATACGCGGTGATCCTGGGCAACTCCTCGGGCGACCGGTTCAAGGAGGAGCGCAACCTGCTGGTCTTCGCCGAGCAGCGGGTCCGGGGAGTGCTCATCACCCCGGCGGGGGCGTCTCTCGCCAAGCTCGACCAGCTCAGGGAGCGCGGCATCAGCGTGGTCCTGGTGGACCATCCGGCCGAGCGGCCCGACCAGTGCTCCGTCGCGGTCAACGACGTCACCGGCGGCTCCCTGGCGGTCTCCCACCTGCTGGACGGCGGGGCCGAGCGGATCGCCTACGTCACCGGCCCCCTCACCGTCCGCCAGTGCCTCGACCGGCGGATCGGGGCCGAACGGGCGCTGGCGGCGGCGGGCCGCGACCCCGGGCGGGCGCTGGAGGAGATCGCGACGGACGCGATGAACGCCAGGGCGGGGCAGGAGGCGGCCGAGAAGATGATCTCCCAGGGGCGGCTGCCGGACGCCGTGTTCTGCGCCAACGACCTGCTGGCCCTCGGCGTGATGCGCGCGCTGCTCCAGGCGGGCGTCCGGGTGCCCGAGGACGTCGCGCTCATCGGCTACGACGACATCGACTTCGCCTCGGCCTCGGCGGTCTCGCTCAGCTCGGTCCGGCAGCCGACCCACCGGCTGGGCCGGGTCGCCACCGAGCTCCTGCTCGACGAGTGCGACAATCCGGAGTCCCACGCCCACCGGCAGATCATGTTCCAGCCCGAGCTGGTCGCCCGGGAGTCGACCCGCTGACCCCGCGGCGTCCCCGGCTCCAGCGCCCGCGGCTGGACGGGGGCCGGCCCGCCGCCCCTGCGGCGCGCCGGTGTGCCGCCGGCGCCCTCGGCGGGACAGGAGGGTACGGCGCCCCGGCAGCCGCGACCGCCCCGGCCGCCCGGCGGGAGCGCCGCTAGGGTCTGCGGCGGCGGGGTGACGGGACTCCGATGAGGAGACGGCGGACGGCGTCCCAGGCCGCCCGGAGGGCCTCGTTGACCTCGGGGGACTCCGCTCCGAAGACGCGGGCCCAGGCGCCGCAGTCCTGGGGCAGCACGCTGGCTCCGGCCCGCACGCCGTACGGGGCCAGCGCCTCGTGCAGGGTGTCGGCCACCATCGTGGCGGGGGCGCGGGCGGTCACCACGAACAGCGAGGCCATCACCCCGAAGCCATCGAGGACAGCGGGGCCCGTGACGCCGCCGTCGGAGGGCACCAGCCGCAGGGTGTCGGCGAAGAGGATCTCACCGTCCGGGCGGCTCACCTCCAGGTCGGTGCAGAACGCGTCGTAGTCGTTGCGCTCCCCGCGTGCGAGGCGGCCCGCGAGCATGCTCTCGCTCAGCACCACCGTGGCCGACGGGTCGACCACCAGCTCGGTGCGCTGGTAGAACCGGGAGCGCGCGAACGGGATCGCCGGATCGGGGAGATACTCCAGGTAGCCGTCCGCCCCCACCGCGACGGTGACGAGCTGGGTGGCGTAGTCCTGCTCCATCTTGTAGATCTTCGTGGCGGCCTGCGTGGTCAGGTTCACCTCGGCCCCGGCGCCGCAGGTGAAGTCCATCCGGTAGCGGTCCCCCTGGAGGACACCGCCGCCGGACGACATCAGCATGACGTAGGGCATCCCCGGCCGCTGCTCGTCGTAGTAGATCGGGCGCATGATCTGCAGCGGCGTCTTCTGGTAGTGACCGGTCAGCTCGGTCCGCCCGCCGATCCTGTCGAACCCCAGCTCCAGCACCCCCACCTTGCCGGGGCTGCCCACCGCGAGCGTGTCGGGGACCCCGGCGTGGCGGGTCACGGCCTCCGGGATCCGGTCCACCGTGTAGTGCCCGGCGGACAGCCTGTCCACGGGAGCCTCTACCGCGCCGAGGAGCACGCCACCGCCCCGCGCACCTCGATGAAGTCGGCGACCTCGGCCACACCGGTCCCGGTGAGGCAGTCGGTGAGGATGACGGGACGGCCGGCGCGCACGCGGTGGGCGTCGCCCTCCATCACCGACAGGTCCGTGCGGACGTATTTGGCGATGTCGATCTTGTTGATCACGAGCAGGTCCGAGTCGGTGATCCCCGGGCCGCGCTTGCGCGGCATCTTCTCGCCCTCGGCGGTGTCGAGCACGAAGATGTAGATGTCTGCCAGGGCGGGGCTGAAGGTGAGCGTCAGGTTGTCCCCGCCGCTCTCGAACAGCAGGATGTCGATGTCGGGGAACCTGTCGAGCATCTCGGCGCCCGCGGCGAGGTTCATGGTGGGGTCGTCCCGGACCGCGGTGTGCGGGCAGGCCCCGGTCTCGACGCCGACCACCCGGTCCGGGTCGAGGACGCCGGCCAGCGAGCGGCGGACGTGCTGGGCGTCCTCCTGGGTGTAGATGTCGTTGGTGATGACGCCCGGACTGTGCCCGCGCTCGATCAACAGGGGCACCACGGCCTCGATGAGGGCCGTCTTGCCGGAGCCCACGGGGCCGCCGACGCCTACCTTCAGTACGTTCTCCACGGGGATCCTCTCGGTGGTGCGGTCAGGTGGTGAAGAGGCGGGCCTCGGCCCGCTCGTGGGCGGCGGAGACGATGTCGGCGAGGGGCACGGAGGCATGGATGTCGTACGGGCTCCGGGCCGCCAGGGCGGTCGCCGCGGCGTGCGCGATGCCGGGATGCGCGCCGTACAGGATGGCCTGGGCCTGGCGGAAGTCCACCCTGCCCATGCGGACGGCGGAGGCGGTCCAGCTGGAGGCGAAGGCGAACAGGTCCCCGGCGACCGCCTGCCTCTCGGGCACCCCCAGGCCGGCGTGGACCGTCCCGACCACGACCGCGTGGTTGCCCGGCGTGGCCCCCGCCCTCACCAGATCCGCCAGTTTCCCGGCC
>NZ_NGFP01000291.1 GCF_002149035.1 Streptosporangium minutum | reverse complement strand
GGCGAGGCCCTCGCCGCTCTCGGCGGCGGCTCCCCGCTCGACGGCCGGGAGATCGTCAAACTCGCGATCGACCCCGCCGCCTGAGCCTGCCCCCTTTCCCCAATCCCCCTTCCCTTCCTGTACAGCTTCCTTGAGAGGAGGACCGGCCATGCGCCGTTCCCTCCGGCTGGCCGCGGCAGCCACCGCGCTCGGCCTGACGATCACAGCTTGCGGCTCGCCTGCACCCGAGGTCTCCGCCGACGGCGGCGGGCTCGGCACTGCGGAGAACCCCGTGTCGATCAGGGTCATCGCCAACGACGCCTTCGCCAAGCAGTGGCAGGACCAGCTGGTCCCCGAGTTCAACAAGAAGTACCCGAACATCAAGGTCTCGGTGGACGGCGTGCCGTACAACGACCAGCTTCCCAAGACCATGCTGGAGCTGACCGGACCCACCGCGACGTACGACGTGGTGCTCGGCGACGACTCCTGGATTCCGCAGCTCGCCAAGACCGGCGGCCTGATGGACCTCAAGGCCGACGTGACCAAGTGGACCGACCCGGGCTACGACTGGGCCGACTTCAACCCCTCCCCGCTCGCCGCGGGCGAGTGGGAGGGCAAGCAGTACGCCGTCCCGGTCCGCTCCAACCTGCTGCTGATGCTCTACAACAAGACGCTGTACAAGAAGGCCGGCGTCAAGGAGCCCACGGCGGAGACGACGTGGGAGCAGTACTTCAAGGACGCCGAGAAGCTG
Organism: Streptosporangium minutum; assembly: GCF_002149035.1. Taxonomy (GTDB): domain Bacteria; phylum Actinomycetota; class Actinomycetes; order Streptosporangiales; family Streptosporangiaceae; genus Streptosporangium; species Streptosporangium minutum. Next base: position 10,397 of record NZ_NGFP01000291.1, on the reverse strand, counting down.
GTCCAGGACACCGACGGCGACGGGAAGACCGACGCCTGGGCGATCGGCACCTACTTCACCAAGGACCCGCTCACCCCGACGATCTGGCAGACGGTCCTGAACTCCAACGGCGTGGCGCTGCTGGACGACAACCTCAAGGTCGCCTTCGACAACGAGACCGGCGTGAAGGCCCTGCAGACCCACGTCGACCTGCTGAAGTACGCCCCGCCGGGGGCGAGCACCTACCAGTTCAACGAGCCGCTCGAGGCCTTCCGCCAGGGCAGGACCGCCACCATGTTCATGTGGGGCAGCGTCTACAAGGGCTCGGCGGTGGACAAGGCGTCCACCACGCTGACGCCCGAGGAGGTCGGCGTCACCACCCTCCCGGCCGGTTCGGCCGGTCCGGGCGCGCACCGCGGTATCTGGTCGGCGGGCGTCGCCAAGAAGTCGCAGCACCCGGCCGCCGCGTGGACGTGGCTGCAGTGGGTCACCTCCAAGGAGGGCGAGAAGTTCACCGGGAGCGCGTTCGGAACGTTCCCCGCGCGTAACTCCTCGCTGGACGGCACCCCGCCGGCCGAGTGGGCCGTCCCCGTCTACAAGGCGCTCAAGGACGGCTACACCGTGGTGGACAAGAACAAGATGTGGCGCCCGCGGCTCCCCGAGTCCGACGCGGTCCAGCAGATCCTCGCCCTGCAGACGAGCCGGGCGATGTCCGGTCAGGCGACCGCGGAACAGGCGATCGACCAGGCGGCGAAGGACGTCACCGAGCTGCTGAAGTCCAAGGGCTACCAGCAGTGAGTGTCTCCACTCCCGCGCGCCGGACGGGGGCCGCCAAGGCCCCCGTCCGGGGTTCCGGGAACACCCCCGGACGGCGGTTCCGTCTCGGCGAGCCCGGCACCGCGTGGTTGTTCATGACCCCGGCGCTCGTCCTGCTGGCGGGCATGCTGCTCTATCCGATCTTCTACACGCTCTGGGTGAGCTTCTCCGACTTCGACCTGGCGCTCTTCCAGCCCACCGGCTGGGTGGGCTGGAAGAACTACGAGGCGGTCCTGAAGGACCCGGGCTTCCTGGAGTCGCTCAAGGTCACCGGGATCTACCTGGTGATCGCGCTGCCGCTGCAGATGATCCTCGGGTTCGCCATCGCCTTCCTGCTCAACGTGGAGTGGCGGGGCCGCGGCGTGCTGCGCGCGCTGTTCCTCATCCCGATGGTGGTCGCGCCGGTCGTGGCCGGCGGTATCTGGCGGATGCTGCTCGACCCGCTCTGGGGCGTGGTCAACTACACGCTCGGCCTGGTCGGCGTCGGGCCGGTGGAGTGGATCGGTGACCCGACTCTCGCCATGGCCAGCGTCATCCTGATCGACACCTGGCGGTGGACGCCGTTCGTGGTCCTCATCGCCGCGGCCGGGATCATGGCCCTGCCCGGCGACGTGTACGAGGCGGCGAAGTCCGACGGCGCCACCCGCCGGCAGACGATGTGGCACGTCACGCTGCCGCTGCTGGTGCCGGTGATGGCCGCGGCCTTCGTGGTCCGCTGGCTCGGCGCGGTGAAGATGTTCGACATCGCGCTCGCCGCCACCAAGGGCGGCCCCGGCAACTCCACCAACGTGGTGAACCTCTACATCTACGAGAAGGGGTTCCGCGGCCTGGAGTTCGGCTCGGCCTCCTCGATGGCCACGCTGGTGCTGATCATCACGATGATCCTCACCTACTTCCTGTTCCGCATCAGCCGTCGTCTGGAGAACCGATGGTGAGCACCACCGCCCCGGCGCCGAAGGGCCGCGGGACCGGCCGGAGCAGCCTGGGACGGATCGCGACGATCGCCGCCGCGATCCTGGTCACGCTGGCCTTCCTGTACCCCGTGATCTACATGGTCAGCATCTCGTTCAAGCTGCCCAAGGACATCTTCACCGTCCCGCCGAAGTGGATCAGCACGGTCACCTTCGACAACTACGTCAGCTACTTCAACCAGGCCCGCATCCTGCCTCGCATGATCAACACGATCATCGTGGCGGCGGGCGCGTCGATCATCTCGATGGTCGCCGGGTCGATGGCCGGGTACGCGCTGTCCCGGATGCGGATGCGCGGCGCGGGCGTCGTGGGCGGCCTCATCCTGGCCTCGCGCGCGGTGCCGCCGATCGCGCTGGTCGTGCCGATGTTCCTGGTGGCCCGCAAGCTGGGGCTGACCGACCAGTACATCACCGTGATCCTCGCCTACGTGACCTTCCTGGTCCCGTACGTCGTCTGGCTGATGCGCGCGTTCTTCAAGAGCCTGCCCAAGGAGCTGGAGGAGGCCGCGATGATCGACGGCTGCTCCCGGTTCGGGGCGTTCTTCCGGATCATCGTGCCGTGCAGCCTCACCGGAATGGTCTCCACTCTGATCTTCTGCATCATCCTGGCCTGGGAGGAGCTGCTGTTCGCCCTGATCCTCACCAACGACAAGGCCGTCACCATCCCGGTGGCCATCGCGGGGATCGCGGCCGACACCGAACACGGCGGGCTCTGGGGCCCCCTGGCCGCCGTGGGCACGCTCACCGTGCTTCCTGTGGTGATCTTCGCCCTGGCCGTGCAGAAGTACCTGATCAAGGGTCTCGCGGACGGAGCGACCAAGGGATGAGAATCCGAGATGTCCGGGCACGCCTCATCGAGCTGCCCTACCCGCGCCCGTTCGTCCCGTCGTGGGCTCCCGAGGGCGCCCACCGCAGCATGTCCGCCGTGATCGTCGAGGTCGAGACCGACGAGGGCGTGATCGGCGTCGCGGGCGGCGACATGGGGCACGACACCGGGCCGCTGCTGCTGGAGACCATCAGGGGATGGATCCGGCCCCGGCTGGTCGGGATGGACCTGTTCGCCACCGGCCACATCGCCAACCACCTGCGCTACGTGGCCGAGTACGTCTTCCCGCGCCCGTGGGTGGTGGGCGTGGCCGTCTGGGACGCGGTGGGCAAGGCCTGCGGCCGCCCGCTGTACAAGCTCTGGGGCGGGCACGCCGGTAAGGTCCGCGCCTACGCCAGCTTCGGCGAGGTCCGCGCTCCCGAGCAGCGGGCCGAGGACGCGCTGCGCGTGGTGTCGGAGGGCTTCACCGGGGTGAAGCTGCGCGTCCACGCCGACACGGTCGCCGAGGACGTCGCCCAGGTCGCGGCGGTCCGCGAGGCCGTCGGCCCGGAGGTCGCCATCATGGTGGACGCCAACCAGGCGGCGGCGCGCTGGCGCTACCGGCCCGACGGCAGCCGCATGCTGTGGGACTTCGACAGGGCGCTGACCACCGCGCGGGAGCTGGCCGACCTGGGCGTCGCCTGGCTGGAGGAGCCCCTCCCCCGCCACGACTACCGCGCGCTGCGCGAGCTCACCGCGGCCTCGCCGATCCCCATCGCCGGAGGCGAGCACAACCGGGGCATCGGCCAGCTCGTCCGGATGCTGGAGGACGACTGCTTCACCATCTACCAGCCGGACGCCAACGAGAGCGAGGACATCGCCGCCCTGCGCGACTTCGGCGCGATGGCCGCGGCCAAGCACCGCCGGGTCATCCCGCACGCCTGGGCCACCGGACTCGGCGTGGCGGGCAACCTGCAGCTGTGCGCCGCGCTGCCCAACTGCGACTGGCTGGAATACCCCTACGATCCTCCAGTGATCATTCCGGAGGTTTTCCACGTCATGCTCACCGAGCCGCTCCTGCCCGATTCCACCGGGCTGGTAGCCGTTCCGGACCGTCCCGGTCTGGGTGTAGAGCTGGACCACGCGGCGATCGAGCCGCTGACCGTCCAACGGGTCTGAGGGGTGTCTGAGACCGATGACAGAGATGTTCCCCCCGCCGGATCGGCCGCAGCCGTTCCGCACCAAGGCAGAGCTCGCGGCCGACCACATCAAGCAAATGATCATGTCGGGCCAGGCCCCGCCCGGCACGAAGATCCTCACCAGGGTGGTGGCCCAGGCCGTCGGCATCAGCGACACCCCGGTACGTGAGGCCATCAAGCAGCTCGTCTCCGAGGAGTGGCTCGTCGAGCGCCCGCACATCGGCGCGGTGGTCGCCGACTTCACCGTGGAGAACGTGCGGGAGCTGTACGGCATCCGCGCCGCGCTGGCCTCCCTGGCACTCCAGCTCCACCCGGCCCCGCTCAGCGGTCAGAGGCTGCTGGCGATAGACGAGGTCCTCGCGGCCTCGGCCGTGGCCATCGACGCCGGCGACGTCGCCTCGTTCGCCCGGCTGAACCGCCGGTTCCACTCGCTGATCTGCGACACCGAGCAGTCCCGGCTGGTGCACCGGATGCTGGTGGGCCTGTGGTCGAAGACCGAGACGGCCCAGCGCGGCTTCCGGCTGGTCCCCTGGCGGCTTCCCAAATCCCACGCCGAGCACGTGGCGATAAGGGACGCGCTCGTCGAAGGGGACATCGCCCGCGCGAGCGAGTTGCAGCACGCCCACGAGACGGCCGCGATGAACGCATTGATCGAAGCGATGGACGGTGAGACGTGAAGACAGGACAGGCCCTCGTCGGAGGGCGCTGGCGGGACGCGGCGGCGCGTTTCCCGGTGACCGACCCGGCGACCGGCGAGACGATCGCCGAAGTGGCCGACTGCGGCGGGAGGCTGACGGCCGAGGCCGTCGACGCGGCGGCCTCCGCGCTCCCCGCCTGGCGCGCCATGCCCGCCCACGAGCGCGCCGCGATCATGCGCCGGGCCGCCGAGCTGCTGGCCGGACGGGCCGGGGCGATCGGCGCGGTCATGACCGCCGAGCAGGGCAAGCCGCTGGCGGAGGCCACCGGTGAGGTGGTCGCGGGAGCCGACCACCTCCTGTGGGCCGCCGAGGAGACGCGCCGCGTGTACGGCGAGACCATCCCCTCCACCAGCACCGACACCCGCATCTGGCTGCTGCCGGAACCGGTGGGCGTCGTCGCGGCGATCACCCCCTGGAACTTCCCGGTCTCGATGATCACCCGCAAACTGGGCCCGGCCCTCGCCGCGGGGTGCACGGTGGTGCTCAAACCCTCCGAGCTCACCCCGCTGTCGGCCATCGCGGTCGCCGAGTGCCTGACCGAGGCGGGCTTCCCGCCGGGCGTGTTCAACCTGGTCACCACGGCCCGGCCGCAGGAGTTCGCCGAGGTGATCATGGCCGATCCGCGGGTCAGGAAGATCTCGTTCACCGGTTCGACGGCGGTCGGCAAGCACCTGATCCGGCAGAGTGCCGACGATGTCAAACGGCTCAGCGTCGAGCTGGGCGGCCACGCCCCGGTGCTCGTCTTCCCCGACGCCGACGTGGCCGCCGCCGCCGCGGGCGTGGCCCGGAGCAAGTTCATGAACGCCGGCCAGGCCTGCACGTCCCCCAACCGGATCTACGTGCACGAGTCCGTCGCCGCGGAGTTCACCGACGAGCTGGTCAAGCTGGCCGAGGCGATCACCGTGGGCAACGGCGCGGACCCCGGCGTCACGATGGGCCCGCTGATCGACGACCGGGCGCTCGCCAAGGTCCGGCGGCACGTCGAGGACGCGCTCGCGCACGGCGCCCGGCTGGCGACGACCCGCCGGGAGGGGCCCGGCAGGCTCCACCCGCCCACGGTCCTGACCGGCGTCACCGACGAGATGCTCCTGTGCCGGGAGGAGACCTTCGGCCCGGTCGCCCCGGTCCTGACCTTCGGCGACGGCGACTCCGCCGAGGAGGTCGTGGCCAGGGCCAACGCCACGCCGTACGGCCTGGCCGCCTATCTGTGGACGCGCGACCTGGCCCGGGTCGTGCGCGTCTGCGAGGACCTGCAGTTCGGCATCGTCTCGGTCAACGGAGCCCCGCTCGCCCCGCCGCAGGGGCCGTTCGGCGGGGTCAAGGGCAGTGGATACGGCCGCGAGGGCGGCCATCACGGAGTGGAGGATTTCGTGGAGTACAAGTACGTCAGCGTGGGGCTGGGCCGATGACCGGAGACGCCGCCCCGGCGAAGGACGTCTCCCGCCGGGTCACCGAGCGGGAGATCACCACCCGCGTGGACCTCTGCCGTCCCGACGGGCGCCTCAACCCGGCCGCCGTCGGCTGGAGCCGTACCCCCCTGCACCGGACCAACATCCGCGGCTGGGGCCGCACGATGCGCTGGGAGTACTGGTGCCTGACCAGCCCCGAGCACGTCTTCGCCTTCAGCGCCTCCAGCCTCGACTACCTGGCCAGCGAGGGGGCGTGGTACCTGGACCGGACCACGAGGAAGGACGTCTCCAGCCGGAGCCTCATCGTGCCGAGCCGGGGCACCTCCTTCTCCGAGCGCAGCGGCGAGGGCAGCGTCCGGATCGGCAAGGGGTCGCTCAGGATCGCCGTCGACGAGACCGCCGAGGGCACCCGGCTCCGGCTGAAGTCGCCCGAGTTCGACGCCGACCTGATGGTCCACCGGATCGAGGGCAGGGACAGCCTGGCGGTGGTGGTGCCCTGGTCCTCCCGGCGCTTCCAGTACACCGTCAAGGACCTCGGGCGGCCCGCCGAGGGCACGCTGGTCGTCAACGGCCGCCGCATCAAGCTCTCCACCGACGACACCCTGGCCACCCTGGACCACGGGCGCGGACGCTGGCCGGGCAACATCCTGTGGAACTGGGGCGCGGCGGCCGGACGGTCCCGCGGGCGCGAGGTCGGCGTCCAGATCGGCGGCAAGTGGACCGACGGCACCGGCAGCGTCGAGAACGGCCTGTTCCTCGACGGCCGGCTGCACAAGATCAGCGAAGAGCTGGTCTGGCGCTACGACACCTCCGACTGGATGGCGCCCTGGAAGATCACGGGTGAGCGGGTGGACCTGGAGTTCGTCCCCGAGCACGTCCGGTCGGCCGACATCACCCGGCTCTACCTGCACAGCCGCGAGGACCAGGCCTTCGGCCACTACCGCGGCACCGTCATCGCCGACGACGGGACCGCCGTCGAGATCGACAACCTGTACGGCTGGGCCGAAGAAGTGCAGCGGCGCTGGTGAGGGAGCGAGAGATGACATCTGCCCACGACGGGCCCGAGCCGTTCGCTGCCGGGCTGCCCTTCGGAGCCGGCGCCGCGCTCGACCCGCTGCGCCGCGACTGCGACCTGACCGAGCTGACCCGCGACCTCCTGGACGTCCTGGTGGTCGGCGGCGGCGCCACCGGCGCGGGAGCGGCGCTCGACGCGGCCTCCCGGGGTCTGACCACCGCCCTGCTGGAGGGCGGCGACCTCGCCTCGGGCACCTCCAGCAACTCCAGCCGCCTGCTGCACGGAGGCGTGCGCTACCTGGAACAGCTGGAGTTCGGGCTGGTCCGCGAGGCGTTGCACGAGCGCGGCCTGCTCCAGGACCTGGCGCCGCACCTGGTGCGCCGGATGTCCTTCCTGTACCCGCTGACCCACCGGGTGTGGGAGCGCGGCTACGTGGGGGCCGGGCTGACCCTCTACGACGCCCTCGCCGGGATCGGCGACCGGCACGGCTTCCGCCGCCACCGCCACCTCACCCGGCGGGCCCTTCTCAGGCAGGCGCCCCAGCTCCGACCGGACGCCGCGGTCGGCGCGCTGTCCTACGACGACGGCCACGTCGACGACGCCCGGCTGGTGCTCGCCCTGGCCCGTACGGCGGCGCGTGAGGGCGCCACCGTGCTCAGCCGGGTCCAGGTCACCGGCCTGGCCACCCGCCCCGGGCACACCGTGGCCACCTGCACCGACACCCTCTCCGGGGAGCAGTTCACCGTCCGCGCCCGCCGGGTGGTGCTGGCGACCGGTCCCTGGTCGGGGCTGACCCAGAAGATGCTCGGCACCGGTCAGGTGCGCGTGCGGGCCTCCAAGGGCGTGCACCTGGTGCTCCCCCGCGAGCGGCTGCCGATGGACAGCGCCCTGATCGCCCGGACGCCCAGCTCGGTGCTGTTCGTCATCCCCACCGGCGACGTCGTCCTGCTCGGCACCACCGACACCCCGTGGGAGATCGGCCCCGGCCCGGTGCTGCCCACCGGCGCCGACGTCCGCTACCTGCTGGAGCAGGCCAACCACTGGCTGCGCGAGCCGCTGGTCCCCGAGGACGTGCTCGGCGTCTACGCCGGCCTGCGTCCGCTGGTGGACCAGCCCGACCGGCAGAAGACCCAGGCGATCAGCCGCGAGCACGTGGTCAGGGAGGTCGCGCCAGGCTGCGTCGTCGTGGCCGGCGGCAAGCTCACCACCTACCGGGTGATGGCCCGCGACGCGGTCGACGCCGCCGTCGCCGGGCTGCCCGCGCCCCGCGCCTCCGCCACCGAGCACCTCGGGCTCGTGGGCTCCAGCGGCTTCGCCCAGGCCTGGGCCCGCCGCGACTCCGCCGCCCTGGCCGCCGGGCTGCCGGTGCGGGCCGTGGAACGGCTGGCGCGGCGCTACGGCTCGGACTACCCCGCGCTGCTCGCCATGGGGCGCCGGGACCCCGCGCTGCTGGAGCCCGTGCCCGGCGCGCCGTCGCTGCTGGCGGCCGAGGTCCTGTACGCCGCGCGGCACGAGGCCGCGATGACCGTCGACGACGTGCTGCGCCGCCGCAGCCGGGCCGGCCTGGAGACAGCCGACGGGGGTGCGGGCGCCGCGCCGCACGTGGCCGAGCTGCTGGCGGGCGCGCTGGGCCGTACCGGGAACTGGGCGGCCGAGCAGGCCGAAAGCTACGCGCGCGCGGCCGGCGTGACGCGCTCGGCGCTGGCCACCTCGGACGACGCCGAGCTCGTCCCGCTGCTCGCCGACCTCGCCGACCGCTGGAGCGGCGCCGCATGACCCACCGCCGCACCGCTCACGCCGGCACCGGCCCGACCCGGTCCCGGGGAGGCGCCGCATGACCCGCCACCGCACCGCTCACGCCGGCACCGGCCCGACCCGGTCCCAGAGGAGGGGCCGCATGACCCGCCACCGCACCGCTCACGCCGGCACCGGCCCGGTCCGCCCCCAGAGGAGGGGCCGCATGTCCTGCCACCGCACCACCGAACCGACCGGCCTCCGGGGAGGCACCGTATGACCGTTCTGGCCATCGACGCCGGGACCACCGGCGTCACCTCACTCGTGATCGCGCAGGACGGGCGCGTCCTCGCCCGAGGCCACCGCGAGTTCCCGCAGCACTTCCCCGCGCCCGGCCTCGTCGAGCACGACCCGGACGAGATCTGGACCGCCACGCTGCAGGCCTGCTCGGACGCGCTCGCCGCGGCGGCCGTACCCGTCTCCTGCATCGGGCTGACCAACCAGCGCGAGACCGTCGTCCTGTGGGACCGCGCGACCCTGCGGCCGGCGACCCGGGCGATCGTCTGGCAGGACCGCCGCTCCGCCGGGGAGTGCGACCGGCTCCGGGAGCACGAGCCGCGGATCCGCGAGCTCACCGGGCTCCCGCTGGACCCCTACTTCTCCGCCACCAAGCTGGCCTGGCTGCGCGGGAACCTCCCGGAGGTCTGGGCCGGGGTGCGGGAGGGCCGCGTCGCGATCGGCACGGTCGACTCCTACCTGCTGGCCCGGCTCACCGGCGGGCGGCTGCACGCCACCGACCCGTCCAACGCCTCGCGGACCCTCCTGTTCGACCTGGCCACGGCCGGCTGGTCCGCGGAGCTGGCCGAGCTCTTCGACGTGCCGGAGGCCGCGCTGCCGGAGATCGTCCCGTCGAGCGCGCTCATCGGCCGTACCGCGCCCGACCATTTCCTCGGGCTGGACCTGCCGATCTGCGGGGTGGCGGGAGACCAGCAGGCCGCGCTGTTCGGCCACGCCGCCTTCACGCCCGGTGCGATGAAGTGCACCTACGGCACGGGCAGCTTCCTGCTGGTCAACACCGGCGACCAGATCGCTCCGGCCGGCTCGGGACTGCTGTCCACCGTCGCCTGGCAGCTCGGCGGCGACCCGGTCCAGTACGCCGTCGAGGGATCGGTGTTCGTCACCGGAGCCGCGGTGCAGTGGCTGCGTGACGGGCTGGGCGTGATCGACGACTCCGCCGACAGCGAGCGGCTGGCCGCGTCCGTGCCCGACAGCGAAGGGTTGATCTTCGTTCCGGCCCTGACCGGCATCGGTACCCCGCACTGGGACCCGCGGGCGAGAGGCGCTCTGCTGGGCATCACCCGGGGCACCACCGGGGCCCATCTCGCCCGGGCCGTCCTCGACGGCATCGCCTACCAGATCCGCGACGTCGTCGAGGCCGTCAGCGGCACGGCGGGCATCCCCGTGTCCCGCCTGGCGGTGGACGGCGGGGCCGCGGCCAACGACCTGCTCTGCCAGATCCAGGCCGACCTCCTGGGCCGGCCGGTGGTGCGGCCGGAGACGACCGAGGCCACCGCCCTCGGCGCCGCCTTCCTGGCCGGCCTGGCGGGCGGCGTCTGGGGCGACCTGGCGGAGATCGCCGAGGTGCGGGGCGGCGGCAGGGTCTTCTCGCCCCGTGAGATCCCGGAGGACGGCTACCGGCGCTGGCTCGAAGCGGTGGACGCGACCCGGCGGTTCGGGTCGTGAACCCGCTCCCCGCCCGGCGTCCCCGGCA
>NZ_NGFP01000290.1 GCF_002149035.1 Streptosporangium minutum | reverse complement strand
GCCTCCCGCCGCCGGGGTGGCGTCGCCGCCTGGAGACTCTCCTCGATGGTCCTCTCCCTCCTGTCGAACGGGCCGTCTAGGTGCCCGTCGAGCGGCCTGTCGAACGGCCCGCCGGTCGGGACGCCGGCCGGGCCGGCGCCACCGGTGACCGCCTGCGGGCCGGCGCCCGGTCCGCGGAGCGCGGTGGTGGCGGAAGACCCGCCGGAGACCGCGGTGCGGGCCTGCGGGACGCTGACGACGGTCTCGGGCTCCGCCTGTTCGGTGATCAGCTCCTGCGGGACCAGGACGACGACCGTCGTGCCACCGTACGGCGAGGCCTTGAACGTGACCCGGATCTCGTGCCGCTCGGCCAGCCGGCTGACCACGTACAGTCCCAGGCGGGCGTTGCCCGACAGCTTGAGCTCGGGCGGGTTGGCGATCCGCTCGTTGGCCCCGGCGATGTCCTCCGGGCTCATGCCCAGGCCCCGGTCCTCGATCTCGATGGCATACCCGTGGGCCACGATGTGCCCGCTGACCTGCACGGTCGTGTAGGGCGGGGAGAAGGAGGCGGCGTTCTCGACCAGCTCGGCGACCAGGTGGATGACGTCGCTCACGGCCCGGCCGTCCAGCGCGACGTCTCCCAGGGGCAGCACGTCCACCCGGGTGTAGTCCTCGATCTCCGCCAGCGAGCCGCGGACCACGTCGATCATCGGGACGGAGTCGCGCCAGGCGCGGCCGGGAGCCGCACCGGACAGCACCAGGAGGTTCTCGGCGTAGCGGCGCATGCGGGTCGCCAGGTGGTCGAGACGGAAGAGGTCCCGCAGTTCCTGGGGGTCGTTCTCCCTGCGCTCCATGACGTCCAGCACGCTCAGCTGGCGGTGGACGAGCGACTGAGTGCGGCGGGCGAGGTTGCGCAGGATGTCGGCGATGTCGCGCCGGAGCTGGGCCTGCTCGACGGCGACCTTGATCGCGGTCTGCTGCACGGCGTTGAACGCCTGTCCGACGTGGCCGATCTGGTCGTCGCCGAACTCCAGCGGCGGCGCCTCGGCGGCGATGTCCACCTCCTGGCCGTGGCCGATCCGCTCCACCACGGAGGGCAGGCGCTGGTTGGCGAGCTCCCAGGCCGCGACCCGCAGCTTGTCCAGCTGCTGGATCAGGGCCCGCGCCGTGGTGATGGACAGGACGACGGAGGCGATGACCGCCAGCAGTCCCAGTCCGCCGGCCAGCGAGAGCCGGACGATGACGCCGACCGCGACCGGGGTGGCCCGCTCGACGATCCCGGCGCCGGCCGCGAGCACGACCTCCGCCAGCCGGGAATGCGCCGGTTGCGCGACGGCGCTCCACCGCCGGACGTCGACCAGTCCGGCGGGCACCGCGCTCTCGTCCGTGATCAGCAGGTTCTCCATGGCGCTCAGCCGGGTGAACTGCTCGCTGCCGGCCAGCCGCCGGTAGGCCTCCTGGTCCGCGGCGGGCAGATCGGCCACCGCCTGGGTGGTCAGGAAGCGCCGGGTGCCGACGATCTGCGTGAGCTGGACGCGCTCGGTGTCGGTGAGCCGTCCCGCCGTCAGGGCGCCCACCATCATGGCGTCCTCCTGGGCCAGCATGTCCCGGGCCCGGTTCATCCCGATGAGCGTCCGGGTGTCGTTGGCGAGCTCGTCGTCGTCCAGCGTGGCCATCGAGTCGTAGACGCGGAAGATGGCGTCGACGACGCCGGTGAACGCCGCGACCGCGCGGGTCCGGTCCATCCGCCGGGCGTCGACCTCCTTGCGCACGGGGGTCAGGCCGTCCAGCAGCCGGCGGGTCTCGGCGATACGGTGCCCGAGGGTCGCGCCACCCAGCAGCCGCACACCGTCGGCGCCGGTGAGTTCCCGGAAGTTGGCGCCGGCCTCGTCGGTGCGCCTGCGCTGGGCGGCCAGCGCCTCCTGCCGCTGGCGCTCGGCGCCGAACGCGCCCAGGGTGATCGCGGTGAGCCGCCGCTCGGCCTGCAGCTCGACGATGAGCCGCTCGCTGGGGTCGGCCACGTCGGAGTTGAGGGTGGCCACACCCAGCATGTTCAGACCGTCACGGACCGTCACCCATGCGGTGAACGCCCAGAGCGCGGTGAGTGACACCAGCAGTGCCGTGACTTTGGTCCGCAAGCGCGCGTTGCGCAAGCGCATGGCATCCACCCCGGGAAGCAGAAAGAAAATAGACGGCATGCTTTGCGACAGTCAATGGATATGCGCCACCGGTCGCCGCGTCGCACGGATCAGCAGGACATCCCACATCACACCCGCTGCACCCTAGCAATGTAATCAAATACCCTCAAGACGGGATCAACCAAAGTGGCCTTCTGTCCTATTTAGGAATTTACGGCCGATTTTTCAATGTAAGTTACCCTCCCGTAAGATTCATTGTCCGTTCCGCCAGATGAAGCGCGCCCAGAACAGCCGCCCGGACGATCGCCACCGGCAGATACAGGTCCTTGTCGACCCAGAGCGGCGCTCCGTGGTCGTGGCCGGCCAGCAGGTGGCGGCGGCCCCGCTCCACGGCCTCCCGCCACCGCCCTCCGCGTACGGCACCGGCCAGCAGCAGCGTCTGCAGCGCGTAGGCGGTCTCCTCGGCGGTGCCCTCCCAGCGGCCCCACGACCCGTCCCGGCGCTGGGTGCCGAGCACCCAGTCCACGGCCCTGCCCACCGCCTCCTCCGACTCCTCGCCGCCGAACTCGCTCAGCGCGATCGCACAGCAGGCCGTGGCGTAGTAGGGCGAGACGTGCCAGCGGTCCATCCAGCTCCCCCGCGCCTGCTGGCGGCCGCGCAGCCACGACGCCAGCTTGGCCGTCACGGCCGCGTGGCGGGGCTCCCCGCCGCACCGGCGCACATACTCGCCGAAGGCGTCGAGCACGTGCGCGTTGGTCGTCAGGGACATCCCCTCCTCCCCGCGCCAGGTGCAGAAGTGATCCTCCGTCTCGAACGGCCACAGCCCCTCCGGTTCGCGCGGCTCGCCGAGCAGCGCCAGCGCGTACAGGGCCACGGAGGTGGTGTCGGCGTCGGCCGGCAATCCGGGCCCCGCGGCGACGCCCTCCGGGCCGAGCCCGTCGCGCAGGCTCGCGGCCAGCTCCGGCGGCACGTCCACGGCGATGCCGGCGCGCAGCAGCCAGCTCACCGTCCAGCCGCGTTCGAACACGGTGATGGGGACGGTGCACGGCACCGGTCCGCCGGAGGCGGCCACGACCGCCTCCAGGTACCGCTGTACGGGCGTCCCCTCCCGGCTGGACCGCCCCGTGCCGCGCGGCGCGGCACCGCCCGCCGCTCCTCCCGCGGGCTCGGGCGGCACGGCCAGCCAGGCGGCACTCGCCCCGGGAGAGGCCCCGACGGCCGCCATCCCCCCGGGCATCGGCGTGGGGACGACCCCGGAGACGGCGATCGCCTCCCCGCCCGCGACCTCCAGCGCGTGGACCAGTTTCTGGGGGATCGCCGCGCCCGACGCCAGCCATGTCCTGACCGCCGCCAGCTTGGCGCCGCTCACCCCCTGGAGCGGTCCCCGCCCGTCGAGGTGGCCGTCGATCAGGGAGAGCAGGGAGGGCACGATGAGCTCGATCGCCGGCATGTCGGGCAGCGCGGCTCCCGGGCCCGCGGCCTCCCAGCCCCGTACGGCCGCCAGCCCGCGCCCGGCCGCCGCGGCCAGGAGGCCGGGATCGGCGCAGGGACTCTCCCTCCGGCACTCGGCCAGGAGCGCCTCGACCGCGCTCAGCGTGGGGACGAGGCCGTAGCCGCCGGGCGCGCCCCAGCCCCCGTCCGGGCGCTGGCCGGCGAGCAGGAAACCGACCCGCTCGGCGTGCCCGGCCAGCCACGGCGCCAGGCTCACCACCCGGCCGGTCTCGTACGGCGAGGCAGACACCTGGCCCCACGGCACGGCCAGCAGTCCCGCGACCAGTTCGCGGGCCTCCCTGGCCACGCCGCTCTCCTCCGGGAGAGCGGAGGCCGGGACGCCGGGCGCCGGGGAGAGCGACGGCGGGAGGGCGGAGGCCGGGGGCGCGGACAGTCCGTCGATGCTCACAGCGTCCCCCAGTAGTCGCCGACCTGGTAGAACCCGGCGCAGAAGTCCATCTGCCGCTCCATGTAACCGGCCAGCTCCGGATGGGCGGCACGCAGCGGGGCGATCAGTTCCCTGCTCCGGGCCGCGAGCTCGGCGATCCGCCGCTCGACCTCTGCGCGGCCGCCGCCGAGCAGGAGCGCGTTGAGATCTCCCCAGGCGAGGTCCCGCTCGTAGGTGCCCAGGTCGTTGAGGAGGCGGATGACCCGCTGCACGGCCCGGCCCGCCTCGCGCACCCGGTCGACGTCCGCGACCGGGCCGTGGCCGGTGACGTGGATCCAGTGGGCGGCGAAGACGAAGGAGAAGCCGAGGTTGTCGGCGTTGCCGAGATACTCCTCGAACGACGGTCTTGCCTTGTCGCTCTTCCAGCGCCACTCCACGAGCATTCCCTCCAGCATGCGCCGCAGCTCGTCGAGCCAGACCGGCCCGAGTTCCGGGAACGCGGGCGAGGACGCGAGCTCGTCGCGGATGCCGGCAAGCATGCGGGTGAGGTCGTCGCCGGGGACGGGGGCGGCGCCCGCGGCCACGTCCGCGCACCGCCGGGCGATCTCCTCGACCTCCTGCCGCGAGGCGGCGACGTAGTCGACGAGCCAGTCCAGCCCGAACGCCCAGAGGGAGACCTTGTTCGCCATCCGGAGCTGCTCGGCGGTGAACCACGGCCCGCTGAACGCCATGGCGAGCGAGAGCGTGCTGTACAGGGCGGCGTCGAACGGCTTGGCGGAGAAAAGACCCGGGTAGGCCTCCGCCCACTCCCGCATGTCCCGCTGGGACCGCCCGGCCCCCGCGCAGATCGCCCCGCACTCCGCCGCCGTCGGCCGGACGCCGTGCTCGGGGTCGGCCGCCATCATGCCACCCCAGCCCGGTCGCGCCCTGCGAAGGACACGCCCAGATCGACCTTCTGCCTGGGACGCAACGAGGCGGCCCACCCCGTGGGATACGGCCCCGGGGTGGGCACCGCCACGCGGAACCGGCTGAGGACGGAGGCGACCAGGAGCGGCGCCTCGACGTAGAAGAGGTGCTCGCCCAGGCACTTGTGCGGCCCGCCGCCGAAGGGGAAGTAGGAGTACCTGTGCCTGCGTTCCCCGTCGCCGGTCGCGAACCGCTCGGGGTCGAACTCGTCCGGGCGCTCCCAGAAATCATCCAGCCGCTGCGTGGCGTAGGGGCAGATGAAGACCGTCGAGCCGCGCCTGATCCGCACGCCGCCGATCTCCGCGTCCTCCATGACCTGCCGGGGCAGCAGCCAGCCCGACGGGTACAGGCGCAGAGTCTCCAGCAGCACCATCCGGGTGTAGGCGAGCCCGGGGAGGTGTTCGGGACGGGCCGGCCCGTCGCCGACCACCTCGTCGATCTCCGCCTGGAGCCGGGCCGCGACCCGCGGGTGCTCCTTCAACAGCAGCCACACCCAGGTGATGACCATCGCGGTGGTCTCCGACGACGCGGCGTAGACGCTGACCAGTGCGTCGCGGATCTGCGTGACGGTGAGCGGGTCGCCGTTCTCGTCGGTGGACCGGCAGAGCACGGAGATGACGTCGGTGCTGTCGTCGGGAGCGGCCATGGCCCTGCGCACGATCGGATACACGACGTCGTCGATCCGCTTGACGGCCTTCAGGAGTGCCCGGTCGCGGGGCACCCGGATCGAGTAGGGCATGAACGGCATGAGGAACCGGTAGACGAGGGAGTGGGCGACCGTGTCGAAGGCGGGGATGATGCTCTCCCCGTCCTCGCGGTCCAGCTTGTCGCCGAACAGCACCCGGTTGACGATGTAGCTGAGGATGTTGGACATCTCGGTGGTGGCGTCGAAACTCCGCCCGTCCCGGGCGTACCGGTCCCACTCCTCGATGCGCCCGGCGACGCGTCTGGAGACCTCCTCGGAGATCGTGGCGATGTACCGCGTGGTGAACATGGGCTGCAGAACCTTCCGGCTGATGCGCCACTGCTCGCCGTCACCCATGATGCTGTGCCCGAAAAGGCGCTCCAGCGGGCGCCAGAACATCCCCACCCGCTGGTAGTTCGTCCACTCCAGGCGCATGACCTGCTGGACGTGGTCGGGATGGGAGACCAGGTAGGGACGGAACGGCCCCAGTTCCAGCCGGACGATCTCTCCGCCCGCCTCCCGCGCGAACTCCGCGAGCGCGCCCGCGGGCTCGCGGACCAGTTTCGGCAGGGCCCGGTGTATCGGAACGGACCTCACTCGCCGTTGGACGGATCGGGCGGCCGTATCGGTCGACATTGCCAGACTCTCCCCACTGATGGACGGAATCCGCGCAGCGTGATCACCGCCCACGGCGACCCGTGGGCGGTGCGGGCGCAATCCGGGGCCGGGCCACTCCGGTGTGGCCGATCCCCGCACGGGGGCAGGTCAGGGCCGGTCGACCGGCAGCCCTTCCACGACCTTCCCGCGCCTCGCCATGCGCCTTCTCACACTCGCGTAGCTAAAGAGTGCTTATTACGTGTTTCATGACTCTTCGGGCGAAGTATTCCATGTTCCACTCTCTGTGATCAAGGTTGAAGTAGAGCAATGATCCACTGATGCGCGAAACAATTGCGTAATTAACCGAGATTCCATGTGGTATAGACCGAATTCGGCATCTCGATTTTTGACTAAAAGTCACGCAACGTAGTCATGAGTGCACATTCACGCGCCCCCTGGCCGGATCCGGCCAATTCTGCCGGGCTCTCCGCGTCAGTGCTTGAAGACCGCCAGCAGACGGTCGGCGGCGAGGGAGGGCGTCAGGAGCCCGGCCTGCACGTCCCGCTCGACCTCGGCCGTGATGGCGGCGACCTCGGGGTGCGCGCGGAGCCTGGACAGCAGGCGCTCGGTCACCAGGGACCAGGTCCAGGCGACCTGCTGGCGCCGGCGACGGGCGGCGAGCTCGCCGGAGGCGGCCATGGCGTCCTGGCGCCGGACGAGCTGCCCCCAGAGCTCCTCCAGGCCGGTGCCCTCGCGCCCGCTGCAGGTCAGCACCGGCACCGCCCGCTCGGAGCGGAGCAGCCGCAACGCCCCCGCCAGCTCCCTGGCCGCCCTCCTGGCGTCCAGCTCGTGCGGGCCGTCGGCCTTGTTGACCGCGATCACGTCGGCGAGCTCCAGCACGCCCTTCTTGATGCCCTGCAGCTGGTCGCCGGTCCTGGCCAGGGCGAGCAGCAGGAAGGTGTCCACCATGTCGGCGACGGCGGTCTCCGACTGGCCGACGCCGACGGTCTCCACGAGCACGATGTCGTATCCCGCCGCCTCCACCACGACCATGGCCTCCCGGGTCGCCTTGGTGACCCCGCCCAGGGTGCCCGAGGTGGGCGAGGGCCGGATGAAGGCCGCCGGGTCGGCCGCCAGGCGGGACATCCTGGTCTTGTCGCCGAGGATGCTGCCCCCCGTCCTGGTGGACGACGGGTCGACGGCGAGCACCGCCACCCGGTGGCCCTGCCCGGTCAGGTACACGCCGAGGGCGTCGATGAAGGTGGACTTGCCGACGCCCGGCACGCCGGTGACGCCGATCCGGCGCGCCTTCCCGGCGAGCGGGGTGAGCTCGACCAGCAGCCGCTGGGCCAGGTCCCGGTGGTCGGCCCTGGAGGACTCCACCAGCGTGATCGCCCGTGCGATCCACGCCCGGGAGCCCTCCTTCACCCCTCGGAGGTAGTCGTCAAGCGTCCGCGTCATGGCCCAGCCGGGTGAGCAGGTCGGCGAGCAGGCCGCGGGCGGCGTCGGCGATCACGGTGCCGGGTGGGAAGATCGCGGAGGCTCCGGCGGCGCGCAGCTCCTCGAAGTCGCCCGGCGGGATGACGCCGCCGACCACGATCATGACGTCGCCGGCGCCCAGCTCCGCGAGCGCCTCGCGGAGGGCGGGGACCAGCGTCAGGTGCCCCGCCGCCAGCGAGGAGACCCCCACCACGTGCACGTCGGCCTCGACCGCCTGGCGGGCGACCTCCTCGGGCGTCTGGAACAGCGGGCCGACGTCGACGTCGAAGCCGAGGTCGGCGAAGGCGGTGGCGATCACCTTCTGCCCCCGGTCGTGGCCGTCCTGGCCCATCTTGGCCACCAGGATCCGCGGGCGGCGGCCCTCCAGCCGTTCGAACTCGGCGCACGCCGTACGGACCTCGTCCACGCCCGAGCCCACCTCCTCGCGGTACACCCCGGAGATCGTACGGACCTGACCGGCGTGCCGCCCGAACACCCGCTCCAGCGCGTCGGAGATCTCCCCGACCGTGGCCTTGGCGCGGGCGGCCTCGATGGACAGCGCCAGCAGGTTGCCGTCGCCCGCCGCGCCCTTGGTCAGCGCCTCCAGCGCCTGGGCCACCTGACCGGCGTCGCGCTCCTCACGCAGGCGGCGGAGCTTGTCGAGCTGCCGGTCCCGGACGGAGGTGTTGTCGACCTTGAGCACGTCGATGGCCTCGTCGGCGTCGGGCCGGTACTTGTTGACGCCGATGACCGGCTGGCGCCCGGAGTCGATGCGCGCCTGGGTGCGGGCGGCGGCCTCCTCGATGCGGAGCTTCGGCAGGCCCTGACCGATCGCCTTGGCCATGCCTCCGGCGGCCTCGACCTCCTCGATGTGCCCCCAGGCCCTGCGGGCCAGCTCGTGGGTGAGCCGCTCGACGTAGTAGGACCCGCCCCAGGGGTCGATCACCCGGCAGGTGCCGGACTCCTGCTGGAGCAGGAGCTGGGTGTTGCGGGCGATCCGCGCGGAGAAGTCCGTGGGCAGGGCCAGGGCCTCGTCGAGGGCGTTGGTGTGCAGCGACTGGGTGTGGCCCTGCGTGGCGGCCATCGCCTCGACGCAGGTGCGCACGACGTTGTTGAACACGTCCTGGGCGGTGAGCGACCAGCCGGAGGTCTGCGAGTGGGTCCGCAGCGACAGCGACTTGGGGTTCTTCGCCCCGAATCCGGACACCAGGCGCGCCCAGAGCAGCCGGGCGGCCCGCAGCTTGGCGACCTCCATGAAGAAGTTCATGCCGATGCACCAGAAGAACGACAGGCGCGGCGCGAACCTGTCGACGTCGAGCCCCGCCTCGACGCCCGCCCGCAGGTACTCCACCCCGTCGGCGAGGGTGTAGGCCAGCTCCAGGTCACACGTGGCCCCGGCCTCCTGGATGTGGTAGCCGGAGATCGAGATCGAGTTGAACTTCGGCATCCTCTCGCTGGTGTAGGAGAAGATGTCCGAGATGATGCGCATCGACGGATCGGGCGGGTAGATGTAGGTGTTGCGGACCATGAACTCCTTGAGGATGTCGTTCTGGATGGTCCCCGCGAGCTGCTCGGGCGCCACCCCCTGCTCCTCGGCCGCCACGATGTAGAGCGCGAGCACCGGGAGCACCGCGCCGTTCATGGTCATCGACACGCTCATCCGGTCGAGGGGGATCCCGTCGAAGAGCTGCCGCATGTCGTAGATGGAGTCGATGGCCACCCCGGCCATGCCGACGTCGCCGGCCACGCGCGGGTGGTCGGAGTCGTAGCCGCGGTGGGTGGCCAGGTCGAAGGCGACCGACAGGCCCTTCTGCCCGGCGGCCAGGTTGCGCCGGTAGAAGGCGTTGGACTCCTCGGCGGTGGAGAACCCGGCGTACTGCCGGATGGTCCACGGCTGGTTGACGTACATGGTCGGGTACGGCCCGCGCAGGTACGGCGCGGCGCCCGGGTAGGTCTCCAGGAAGTCCAGCCCGGCCAGGTCGCCGGCCGTGTAGAGCGGCTTGACCCCGATCCCCTCGGGCGTCTCCCACACCAGGTCCTCCGGCCCCTTGCCGGTGGCCTCCCGTACGGCCCGCGCCCATCCGGCCGGGTCCGGCGTCACGGGCTCACCCTTCAGCCCGATTCCGGAGAAGTCGGGAATCATCGAGCCACCCCCAGATCGTCGAAGGTCGTGCGGAGCACGCCGAGCGCGTCGCACCCGGCATGGAGGTTGGCGTCCACGCCTGCGAACTCTCCCTTCCCGGCCAGCCAGACCTTCCGCGCCCCCGCCTGTCTCAATGCGGCGGCCACGGCCTCGGCGTGCTCGCCGTACAGCCTGTCGCTGGAGCACAGGCACGCGACCTCCGCGCCGCTGGCGGTGAACGCGGCGGCGATCCGGCCGGGGTCCACCCCCGGCGCGGCGGCCGCGGCGGGGTCCGCGCCGGGGGCGGCGGCCGCGGCGGTCACGGTGGCGATGCCGCCGGACTGGAACAGGTTCGCCGCGAACGACGCCCTGGCGGTGTGCGCGGCCACCGGCCCGATGGTCGCCAGGAACACCTTCGGCCTGCTCTCCTGGGCGTCGGCCAGGTCGCGGAGCGCCTCGAACTCCTGGGCGTAGCGGACACCCCCGGCCCTGCCGGGCCTGGCCCGGCGGACGGGGATCCGCTCGGCGAGGTCGGGGAACTCGCTCACCCCGGTGATCGGGTCGCGGCGGTGGGCGATGTTCGCCGAGCGCCGCTCCCAGGTCGCAGCGGTCCGCCGGGCGACGAGCCCCGACTCCAGGGCCGCGGCCATGCCGCCGGCGCGCTCGATCTCCTGGAACCACTCCCAGGCCTTCCCGGCCAGCTCCTCGGTGAGGCGCTCGACGTACCAGGAGCCGCCGGCCGGGTCGATCACCCGGGCCACCCCGGCCTCCTCGACGAGCAGCGCGTGGGTGTTGCGCGCGATGCGGCGGGCGAAGGCGTCCGGCAGGCCGAGCCGGGCGTCGAACGGCTGCACGGTCACCGCGTCGGCCCCGCCGGTCCCGGCGGCGAAGCAGGCGAGTGTGGTGCGGAGCATGTTCACCCACGGATCGCGGGCGGTCATCATGGCCGAGCCGGTCACCGCGTGCTGCCGCTGCCCCGCCCCGCGCCCGGACGCCGCGGCCCCGCACACCTCGGCGACGCGCGCCCAGAGCCGGCGCGCGGCGCGGAGCTTGGCGATGGTGAGGAACTGGTCGGCTGTGGCGGCGTAGCGGAACTCCAGCTGCCCGAACGCCTCGTCGACGGTGAGACCCGCGCCGGTCAGGATCCGCAGGGCCGCGACCCCCGCCGCGACGGAGCAGCCGAGCTCCTCGGCGTCGCTGCCGCCCGCGTCGTGGTAGGGCGTGCCGTCCACGACGACCGCCCGCAGACCCGGGAGGTCGGCGACGCAGCGCCGGGCCAGGTCGATCGCGGTCTCCGGGTCGCGGAGCGGGTCGGCGCCCAGGTTGCCGGCGAGCTCTCCCGGCCCCCTCTCCCCTGCCGGAC
>NZ_NGFP01000029.1 GCF_002149035.1 Streptosporangium minutum | reverse complement strand
GGCTGGCCATCATGCATGAGGGTCTCATCCACACCTACGGGACGGTCGAGGAGGTGGTGGCCGGCTCCGGCGACACCATCGCCTTCCGGCTCCCCGGCACCGCCTGGTCCTTCGGCGACCTGCCCGCCCCGGMCGGCGGCCCAGTCATCGGGGGTGATGTCCACCTCGACGTCCGGGTCGACGCCGTAGTTCTCCACGCCCCAGCCGAGCCCCTCGAACCAGAACGAGTACCGGGGCACCGTGATGTGCGACCCGTCGACCAGGCGGTGACCGCCCTCGATGCCGATGACGCCGCCCCAGGTGCGGGTGCCGACCACCGGCCCGAGCTTGTGGATCTTGAATGCGGCGGTGACGATGTCACCGTCGGATCCGGCGTCCTGGTCGGTGACCGCGACCAGCGGGCCGCGCGGAGCGTCCTCGGGGTAGGTGATCGGCGTCATGCCCCGGGGCAGGTCCCAGGCGATGACCCGGCGGATCAGCTTCTCGATGACGAGCTCGGAGGTGTGGCCGCCCCGGTTGCCCCGGACGTCCACGACGAGCGCCTCGAAGGTCATCTCCCTGCGCAGGTCGCGGTGGAACTGCGCCCAGCCCTCGGCGACCATGTCCGGGATGTGCAGATAGCCGACCCGGCCGCCGCCGAGATCGCGGACATGCGCCCGGCGCCCGGCCACCCAGTCCTGGTAACGCAGGCGGCGGTCGTCGCGGAGCGGCGTGACGACCACCCTCCGCCCACCGCCCAGGGTCAGCTCGACCGCCTTGTCCGCCGCGCCGACCAGCAGCGAGGCCGGGCCCTGCGGCGGCACCGGGCGGCCGTCGACCGCCAGCAGCGTCTCCCCCGGCTGGATCCCCGCTCCGGGCACGGCCAGCGGCGAGCGGGCGTGCACGTCGGAGGACTCGCCGGGCAGCACCCGGTCCACCTGCCAGCGGCCGTCGCCGTTCCAGGACAGGTCGGCGCCGAGCAGGCCGACCGAGTCGGACGCGGGGTGTCCCCAGGGGGCGGCGTCGACGTAGGCGTGCGAGCTGCCCAGCTCCCCGAGCACCTCCCAGAGCAGGTCGGCGAAGTCGTCGGCGGTCGCGACCCGCTCCACCAGCGGCCGGTACTCCTCCAGCACGGCGTCCCAGTCGACGTCCGCCATGTCCTCGACCCAGAAGTCGGCCCGCATCCGGCGGCCCATCTGGGTGTAGGCGTGCCTCCACTGGGCCTGCGGGTCGGCGGTGACGCGGATCCGCGACAGGTCGACGGCCGCGTCGTCCCCGCCGTTCTTGCCGGTCACCGGGCGGACGGTGAGCGCGCCCTTGTCACGGACGACGAGCTGGGTGCCGTCACCGCTCACCCAGTACCGGTCGAGCTTGTCGACCACTTCCTCGCACTTGCGCTTGGCCAGGTCGTAACGGTCCAGCGCGGGCTGGGGAGGCTCGCCCCCCACCTGGTCGCGGTCCTCGCCGAGCTCCCCGGCCAGCGGCTCGCGCAGCCAGACGAACCCGCCCTTGACCGCGCGGAGCGCCGAGTAGCGCCCCTCGGGCACCGGCACCTGCACGACCCTGGCGGCGATGCCGTCCAGGTCGACGGTTATCGCGGCGTCGTCCTTGCGCTTCTTCTTGTCGTCGTCGTCGGGTTCGCCGACGGCCCGGCCGTCGGAGCTGGGCGCGAACGGCGACGGGGTCGCCGCGGCCAGCGGCACCAGGTAGGGGCGGTAGCCGAACGGGAAGGACATGTCGAAGGAGTGCGCGTCGTAGACCGGGTCGAAGCCGCGCCGCGACAGGAACGCCAGATAGTCCCCGGTGAAGGCGGGCGAGACGTCCACGAACCGGCCGTCGGTGACGTCGGTGACGACCCGGTCCACCACCCTGGCCAGCCGGATCCGGCGCAGCGGCGTGGCCTCCGGGTGCGACCAGGCAAGCCAGGCGGAGTCGGGTGACCAGGCCAGCCCCTCGATCTCACCGTTGGCGGCGGCGAGCTCGGTGACCTCGCCGGAGGCCACGTCCACCAGGAGCAGCCGCCCGTCCCTGGCGGCCACCGCGATCGCGTTCCCGTCGGGCGAGACGGCCAGGTCACCGACCTCGCCGAGCTTGCCCGCGGCGATCCTGCGGCTCTCCCCGCCACTGGCCGGCCCGATCTCCAGGCCCTGCCGCTCCCCGTCGTCGAAGACCCACACCACCCGGTCCGTACCGAGGATGCGGGGTTTCCCCGCCGACAGGCCGGTGCTGAGCTGCCGCGCCGGGCCGTCCCGGTGGGTGATCCAGTGCACCGAGCCCTGGATCTCCACCGCGCTGGCCCGCCCGGTCGCGTCCACGGCCAGATCGTGCAGCCTGCGGCCCGCGCTGACCTGGTACGGCTGCCGCCCCCGCAGCGGGGAGCCGAGCGTGACGTCGAGCTTGCGGGTCTCGGCGTCAAGGTCGTCCAGCAGGTAGAGGTCACCGGCGTTCTGGTAGACGATCCGGGTCCCGTCGGTGGTGGCGTGCCGGGCGTAGAAGACGTCGTGGTCGGTGTGCCGGCGCAGGCCGGTGCCGTCCAGCGCGCAGGAGTAGAGGTTGCCGACCCCCTCGTGGTCGGAGAGGAAGACCAGGCGGCCGCCGACGAGCATCGGGCTGGCGAAGTGGCCGTTCACCTCCGCCAGGAGCCGGGTGAAGTCGCCTCCCGCCCGCTGGACCCAGAGGCGCCCCGCCGTACCGCCCCGGTAGCGCTTCCAGGTGCCCGGATCACGGGCGAGGGAGGCCGTGAGCAGCGCCACCGCGTCGCCGGTGACCGACAGATCGGTGACGGGGCCGTACGGCAGCCGCTCGACCCGGCCGTCGCCCAGGGCGTAGGCCCAGCTCCGCGAGGCGAACGGCTGGCCGGTCGCGCTGATCGCGAGAACCCTGCCGTCCGGCGTCCAGCCGCGCGTGCGGGTCCGGCGGTCACCCCAGTAGGTCAGCCGCTCGGCGGAGCCGGATTCCAGATCGGCCAGGAACACCTCCGGGGCGCCGTCGCGGACGCTGGTCCAGGCGACCTTCGTGGCGTCCGGGGACAGATGGGGGTGGCCGGCGGGCGCCCGGTCCGAGGAGAGGCGCCAGGCCCGTCCTCCGGCCGCGGGAGCCGCCCAGACGTCGTCGTCGGCGACGAACGTCAGCGTCTCGCGGGAGATGTGAGGGAATCGCAGGTAAAAACCAGAAGCCATCGGTAAATCATATTGTCCACTATCGGGGCAATCTTGATGATTTTACTGACCGATACGCTGGGCTACATGACGAGAGCTGACAGGGACGAGCCGGTAGTGCTCTCCAAGATCTACACGCGGACCGGTGACGACGGCACGACCGCGCTCGGCGACATGAGCCGCACCCGCAAGACCGACCCCCGCCTGGCCGCGTACGCGGACGTGGAGGAGGCCAACGCGGCGATCGGCGTGGCCCTGGCCATGGGTTCCCTCGACGAGGACATCGCCGCGGTCCTCGCCCGGATCCAGAACGAGCTGTTCGACGTGGGCGCCGACCTGTGCACCCCGGTGGTGGAGGCCCCCGAGTTCCCGCCGCTGCGCGTCGAGCCCTCCTACGTCGAGTGGCTGGAGGCGCGGTGCGACGAGTTCAACGGACGGCTCAAGCCGCTGCGCAGCTTCATCCTGCCGGGCGGCACCCCGGCCGTCGCCCAGCTCCACGTGGCCAGGACGGTGACCCGGCGGGCCGAACGGACCACCTGGTCGGCCCTGGAGGCGCACGACGACGTCAACCCGCTGACCGCGAAGTACCTCAACCGGCTGAGCGACCTGATGTTCATTCTCTGCCGGGTCGCCGCCCACGGCGACGAGATCCTCTGGAAGCCCGGCGGCACCCGCTAGCCCGGGAAACTCCCCCAGAAACGCGAGGCCCCACATGGTCGACGGAAACCCGGTGCTGTACGTGATCGCGTGTGGCGGGCGTCCCGCGGGCGAGCTCGCCGGCTTCGTCACGCACGCGCAGGCCGGAGGCTGGACGGTGTGCGTGGTCACGACACCGTCGGGGACGAAGTTCATCGACGCCGCCCGGCTCGCCGAACTCACCGGTCACCCGGTCAGGAGCGACTACAAGCGGCCCGAGGAACCCGACGTCCTGCCGCCCGCCGACGCCATGGCGGTCGTCCCCGCGACGTTCAACACGACCAACAAGTGGGCGGCGGGCATCAGCGACACCCTGGCTCTCGGCCTGCTCAACGAGGCCCTCGGCCTCGGGCTGCCGATCGTCTCCGCCCCCTGGCCGAACGCGGCTCTGGCGCGCCACCCCGCTTTCGCCGGCAGCGTCGCCACCCTGCGGGAGTGGGGGGTGAAGGTCGTCCTCGATCTCGACCGGCTTCCCGCGCCGGACTCCGTCGCTCCGGAGTCCGGCGTGTTCCCCTGGGACGAGCTCCGCGAGGCGCTGGGCGACATCCGCCGCTCCCTGGACTGACGCCCGGGTGCGCGGGGCCCGGCGGCCCGCCAGCCCCGCAGCACCCCGTCTTCGCCGACGGACCCGCGCGGCCGCTCCCGGCCGGAGCGGGACCCACCCGGCGGCGGCGTCCGGCCGGGCGGAACGCGTGGTCTGCCGGGAAGGTCAGGAGACGTCGAGGTAGGCGCCGGGCGGGGCGGACTCCAGCCAGGCGACGAACCCCGTGAGGGCGCGATACCCCATGGCGAGCTCGAAAGCGCTCTGCCCGTTCCGGCACTCCAGCGCCGTCATGCCCTCGATGAACCCGTAGAACTCGCCGGACCCGATCCTGCGACGTCCGGAAACCACAAGGCCGCGCCTCACGATCACGTGGCGCGGCCTTGGAAGCAGACCTATGAGTGGAATCCAGTTGAGCTGGCCGTCGGCGTAGCGGGCTACCCCTACACGCCAGCCCCGTTCCTTCGACGTCGGGCGCAGGCAACACAGCACCGAGCCCCGGGAGCGGGTCAGGATCAGCACGCGGGAGGCAAGGAGGGCGACGAGAAGCGCCACCACGATGAGTACGTCCAGCACCATGCCTGCCGCCCCCAAAAAGCCGTACCGCTCAGAAGCAGAATTTATCCGACTTCCTCGCCGGCCGCGCGCAACCGGGCCCTGGCACGCTTGGCCGCGACGGCGGCGTCCGCGTCCTCCTGGTTGGCCTCGATCGAGGCCTGCGCGCGCTGAAGCGCGTCCTTCGCCGCGGCGACGTCGACCTCGGAGCCGAGCTCGGCCATTTCGGCCAGGATCGACACCTCGTCGTCGGCCACCGAGAGGAACCCTCCGTGGACCGCGGCGATGAGGTCGCTCTCGCCACCTCCACGCTTGACCGTCAGCACGCCGCCCTCGACGAGAACACCGAGCACGGGCGCATGCTTAGGCATGATACCGATCTCGCCGTCGATGGTCTTGGCAATCACCATGTCGGCCTCGCCGGACCAGATCTCACGCTCCGGCGAGACGACGCCTACTCGCAGCTTCGCCACGTTCTCTCCAGTTCCTTTCGAACCAGGCACCGGTACGGCTCACGCCGTACCGGTGCCGAAGGCGACTAGCGGGCGAGGTCCTTGGCCTTGGCGATGGCCTGCTCGATGCCACCGACCATGAAGAAGGCCTGCTCGGGCAGGTGGTCGTACTCGCCGGCGCACAGACCCTTGAACGAGGCGATCGTCTCGTCCAGCGGCACGAACTCACCCGGCTGGCCGGTGAACGCCTCGGCGGCGTACATCGGGTGGGAGAGGAAGCGCTCGATACGACGGGCCCGCTGGACGGTGACCTTGTCCTCTTCGGACAGCTCGTCGATACCGAGGATCGCGATGATGTCCTGCAGTTCCTTGTACTTCTGCAGGATCCGCTTGGTCTCCTGGGCGACGCGGTAGTGCTCCTCGCCCAGGATGAGCGGGTCGAGGATCCGCGAGGTGGAGTCGAGCGGGTCCACCGCGGGGTAGATGCCCTTCTCCGAGATCGGCCGGGACAGAACGGTCTGCGCGTCGAGGTGCGCGAACGCGTTGTGCGGGGCCGGGTCGGTGATGTCGTCCGCGGGGACGTAGATCGCCTGCATCGAGGTGATCGAGTGACCGCGGGTCGAGGTGATGCGCTCCTGGAGGACACCCATCTCGTCGGCCAGGGTCGGCTGGTAACCCACCGCGGACGGCATGCGGCCGAGCAGGGTGGAGACCTCGGAACCGGCCTGGGTGAACCGGAAGATGTTGTCGATGAACAGAAGCACGTCCTGCTTCTGCACGTCACGGAAGTACTCCGCCATCGTGAGGGCGGAGAGCGCGACGCGCAGACGCGTGCCCGGCGGCTCGTCCATCTGGCCGAAGACGAGCGCGGTGTCCTTGAGGACGCCGGCCTCGTCCATCTCCAGCCAGAGGTCGTTGCCCTCACGGGTACGCTCGCCGACGCCCGCGAACACCGAGGTGCCCGAGAACTTCAGCGCGACCCGGCGGATCATCTCCTGGATCAGAACGGTCTTGCCGACACCGGCGCCACCGAACAGACCGATCTTCCCACCCTTGACGTACGGGGTGAGCAGGTCGATGACCTTGATGCCGGTGGGCAGCATCTCGGTGCGCGACTCAAGGGTGTCGAAGGCGGGCGACGGGCGGTGGATGCCCCAGCGCTCCTCGATCTTGAGCGACGCGGTCGGCACGTCCAGCGACTCGCCGAGGGTGCTCCACACGTGGCCCTTGACGACGTCGCCGACCGGGACGGAGATGGCGGCGCCGCTGTCGGACACCGCCGCACCGCGGGTCAGGCCGTCGGTGGGCTGCATGGAGATGGCGCGGACCAGGTTGTCACCCAGGTGCTGGGCGACCTCCAGGGTCAGGGTCTTGGTCTCCTCGCCGAGGGTGACGTCGACCGTCAGCGCGTTGTAGATATCGGGCATCGCCTCGACGGGGAACTCCACGTCGACGACGGGACCGGTGACCCGCGCGACGCGGCCCACGCCGGTCTCAACAGTCTGTGCAGTCATTTCACTCTTTCCCCGCTGCGGCGTCAGCCAGCGCGTTCGCGCCACCGACGATCTCGCTGATTTCCTGGGTGATCTCGGCCTGGCGAGCCTGGTTCATCTGCATGGTGAACACGCGGATCAGCTCGTTGGCGTTGTCGGTCGCCGACTTCATGGCCCGGCGGCGCGAAGCGTGCTCCGAGGCCGCCGACTGGAGCAGCGCGCTGAAGATGCGCGACTCCACATAGCGCGGCAGCAGTGAGTCGAGCACGGCGCCGGCGCTGGGCTCGAACTCGAAGTACGGCAGCGGCGTGTCCGGCTTCTCGGAGGTCTCCTCGACCTCCAGCGGCAGGATACGCTTCACCGTTACCTCTTGGGTGAGCATGGACACGAACTCGGTGGAGACGATGTGGATCTCGTCCACGCCGTCCTCTGCCGAGAACGTCTGGATCAGCGTGTCCGCGATCTCCTTGGCGTTGGAGTAGGAGGGGCTGTCGGAGAACCCGTCCCACTGCCCGCCCATCTCGCGGCCACGGAAGGTGTGCCAGGTGATGCCCTTACGGCCCACCACGAAGGGGACGGGCTCGATGCCCTTCCCCCGCAGCAGGGAGCCGAGGGCCTCGGCCTCACGCAGGATGTTCGCGTTGAAGCCGCCGCAGAACCCGCGGTCGCTGGTGACGATGAGCACGGCCGCCTTGCTGGGCCGCTCCTTGGCCACGGTCAGCGGATGGTCGACGCTGCTGGTGTTGCTGACGACGCCCGTGACGGCGCGAGTGATCTCGCGCTCGTACGGCACGGCCGCCTGCATCCGCTGCTGCGCCTTCACGATGCGCGACGAAGCGATGAGCTCCTGGGCACGCGTGATCTTCGCCGTGGACCTGACCGACTTGATCCGCCGCCGCAGCAGTCTTAGCTGGGCACCCATCGGCTACTTCTTCTCAGCCGTACGGACGTGCTTGGTGATCTTCTCCTGGCCGACCTCGCCGGCGGCGAGCGCCGCGACCGGCTCTTCGTTGACCAGCAGCTCGCCCGAAGAGGTCTCGAAGGACTTCTTGAACTCGGTGATGGCGTCCTTGAGAGCGGTGACCGTGTCGTCCGACAGCTCCTTCGTCTCGCGGATGCTGTCGAAGATGCCCTTGCTCTCGCGCGAGAGGTAGTCGTGGAAGTCCGCCTCGAAGCGGCGGATGTCCTCGACCGGGACGTCGTCGAGCTCACCGGTGGTGCCCGCCCAGACCGACACGACCTGCTTCTCGACCGGGAGCGGGCTGTACTGGGCCTGCTTGAGCAGCTCGACCAGGCGCTGGCCGCGCTCCAGCTGGGCACGGGAGGCCGCGTCCAGGTCGGAGGCGAAGGAGGCGAAGGCCTCCAGGTCACGGAACTGCGACAGCGACAGGCGCAGCGTGCCGGCGACCTTGCGCATCGCCTTGACCTGCGCGGAGCCGCCGACTCGGGAGACGGAGACACCGACGTTGATGGCCGGACGCACACCCGAGTTGAACAGGTCGGTCTCGAGGAAGCACTGGCCGTCGGTGATGGAGATGACGTTGGTCGGGATGAACGCCGAGACGTCGTTGCCCTTCGTCTCGATGATCGGCAGACCGGTCATCGAGCCCGAGCCCATGTCCTTGGAGAGCTTCGCGCAGCGCTCCAGGAGACGGGAGTGCAAGTAGAAGACGTCACCGGGGAAGGCCTCACGGCCCGGCGGGCGGCGCAGCAGCAGCGAGACGGCGCGGTAGGCGTCGGCCTGCTTGGTCAGGTCGTCGAAGACGATGAGGACGTGCTTGCCCTGGTACATCCAGTGCTGGCCGATGGCCGAACCGGTATAGGGGGCGAGGTACTTGTAACCGGCCGGGTCGGACGCCGGGGCGGCGACGATGGTGGTGTACTCCATCGCGCCCGCCTCCTCAAGGCGGCCCTTGACCTGGGCGATCGTGGAACCCTTCTGACCGACCGCGACGTAGACGCAGCGAACCTGCTTGTCGGGGTCGCCGGAGAGCCAGTTCTCCCGCTGGTTGAGGATGGTGTCCACGGCGATGGCGGTCTTGCCGGTGCCACGGTCACCGATGATCAGCTGGCGCTGGCCGCGGCCGATCGGCGTCATGGCGTCGACCGCCTTGAGGCCGGTCTGCAGCGGCTCCTTCACCGGCTGGCGCTGGACCACGGACGGGGCCTGGAGCTCAAGGGCGCGCAGGCCCTCGGACTCGATGGCGCCCTTGCCGTCCATCGGAACGCCCAGAGGGTCGACCACACGGCCGAGGAAGGCGTCGCCGACCGGCACGGACAGAACCTCGCCCGTCCGGCGGACCGACTGGCCCTCTTCGATCTTGCTGAAGTCGCCCAGAACAACGACACCGATCTCCCGGACGTCCAGGTTCAGTGCCAGGCCACGCGTGCCGTCCTCGAACTCAAGCAGTTCGTTCGCCATCGCCGAGGGAAGGCCGGAGACATGGGCGATACCGTCGCCGCAGTCGACGACGGTCCCGATCTCCTCGCGCGCGGCGCCTTCCGGCTCGTACGCCTGGACGAAGCGCTCAAGCGCGTCCCGGATCTCGTCCGGCCGGATCGTAAGCTCCGCCATCTCTCTTCAGTCTCCCTATTCGCCTAGCCGGCCAACCGGCGGCGGACTTCTTCGATTCGTCCCGCGATGGTGGTGTCGATGAGGTCGTCCCCGATGTGAACCGAGAACCCTCCGAGCACTCGCGGATCCACCTCGACGTTCAGATGAACGTCGCGGCCATACGAGGTGCGCAGCCACGTGGCGAGACGCCGCTTCTGCTCCTCGGAGAGCTCGACAGCGCTGCGCACCACTGCGACGAGACGCTGCCGCTGGGCGGCGACCAGGTAGCCGAACTCTTCCAGTCCTCTGTCCAGGCTACGTCCTCGCGGATGCACCACGAGCTGCGAGATCAGACGGAGGGTGGTGGGGGCGACCTTGCCGGCGAGCAGGGAGCCGAGCAGCTCCTGCTTGGCCTGCGCGGGAACGCCGGGGGCGGTCAGGGTCCGGTGCAGCTCCAGGTTCGAGGCGACGATGCGCCCGAACCGGAACAGCTCGTCCTCGACGTCGTCGAGCCTGCTCGCCGCCTCGGCCTCGGCCGCGGCGGCGATCACGCCGAGACGCTCGAGCGCGTCGGCCAGGTCGCCCGAGCGCGCCCACTTGACGGAGACGGCCGCGATGACCGTCTCCAGTGCGGCACCGCTGACCTTGCCCTCCAGCAGGACCCGTACGGCTTGCGCCTTCTGGGCCGCCGGGCGGGCGGGGTCGGACAGGTTACGGCGGAGCCCGTGCTCACGGTCGAACAGGTCGGCGACCGCGAAGAGCTCGTCGGCCAGCGAGCCGAGGTCCGCGCTTCCCGCCACGGCGTTGAAGCGCTCTTCGACCTCGGCCAGCGAAGCCCTGCTCAGACCTCTCAGCATCAGCGGACCGCCGCGCTGCTCGACTCGAGCTCCTCAAGGAACCGGTCGACGGTGCGGCGCTGACGCGCCTCGTCCTCCAGGGACTCACCGACGATGCGGCTGGCCAGATCGGTCGACAGGCGGCCGATCTCGGAGCGGAGCTGGGCGAACGCCTGCTGGCGGTCGGCCTCGATCTGGATGTGCGCGGCCTCGACGAGACGACGGGCCTCGGCCTGCGCCTCCTCGCGGAGCTCGGCCTTGATCTGAGCACCCTGCTCGCGAGCCTCTTCACGCAGGCGCGAAGCCTCGTGACGAGCCTCGGCGAGCTGGTCCTTGTACTGCTTGAGCAGCGTCTGGGCCTCGGCCTGCGCGTCCTGCGCCTTCTGGATCCCGCCCTCGATGGCCTCGGTCCGCTCGACCAGGGTCTTCTGGATGCGCGGGGTGAGGATCTTACCGACGACGATGAGGACGACGAGGAACGCGAAGACGCCGACGACCAGCTCGTAGGTGTGTGGGATGAGGGGGTTGCCCCCCTCCTCCGCTGCCAGGAGTGAAGCTGCCTGAATCATGTGTGCAGCCTTCCGTCAGGTTTGTTGCGTCTTAGCGGAACATGAACGGCGCGACGAGGCCGATCAGGGCCAGGGCCTCGGTCAGAACGAAGCCGAGCAGCATGTTCTGGCGGATCAGGCCGTAGGCCTCGGGCTGGCGGGCGATCGCCTGCACACCCTGACCGAAGATGATGCCGACGCCGATGCCGGGGCCGATGGCGGCGAGACCGTAGCCGATCGAGCCGAGAGCGTTGAGGGAGCCGGTGACCTCAGCGAGGACGGACATTCCTGTATTCCTTTACGGTCGGCCGGTGGGACGTCCCACCGGTCTGGACTATTCGAGGTTGGTCTTAGTGCTCGGCGTGGAGCGAGTTGCCGATGTACATCGCGGCGAGCATGGAGAAGAGGAACGCCTGCAGGAACTGGATGAACATCTCGAAGCCGGTCATGGCGATCGTCATGAGGACGCCGACCACGCCGAGCGGGGCGCCCAGCGGCGTGAGCTTCTCGAAGAGGAACCAGAAGCCGACCATGCTGAAGAACGCGAGGATGATGTGGCCGGCGAACATGTTGGCGAACAGTCGGACCGCGTGGGTGAAGGGCGCGATGATCATGTTCGAGAGGAACTCGATCGGGGCCAGCAGCACGTAGATCGCCTTGGGCAGCCCCGGCGGGAACATCATGTTCTTGAAATAACCGACCGGTCCCTGGTGCTTGACGCCCAGGTAGACCTTGAGGACGTAGATGCTGACCGCCAGCACGATCGGGAAGGCGATGTGCGAGGCCACCGGGAACTGCAGGACGGGGACGACCCCCATCAGGTTCCAGATCCAGACCAGGAAGAAGATGCTGAGCAGCAGGCCCATCCACCGGTCGGCGTCCTTGCCGAGGAACGGCCGGGCGACCTGGTCGCGGACGAACATGTAGCCCATCTCGGCGACGTTCTGGACGCCCCGGGGCACGATCTTCGGATTGGCGAACGCGGACCAGCAGAAGACCACGACGATGAGCGTGCTCAGAAGCGCCAGCAGCACGGGCTTCGTGAACCAGTCGACGCCTGGAATGATCGGGGGGAGGTCGAAGAGTTCGAGGCCCGGAGGCGTGAACTCGTCCCCGGAAGCGAGGAGCGTCAGCGTGCTCACGCGGCGTTCCCTTCAGCGTGGTAGTGGATCGAAATGGCTTCGTCAGCGAAGCGACCGCCGCCGAAGGCTAGCGACCGTACTTCCGGTAGACCAGGTAGACGGCGAGAGCGACTCCGAGGATCAATCCGATCGGGGTGAAAGCGATCACGCCCGTCCATTTGGACAGCAACCATCCGGCGCCGCCATACAAGATCATCCCGGAGAGGAGATAGCTGGGGATCGACCAAGCGGCGCTGGCAAAGTCGCGGCCGTCGTCCTCGGGCCGGATTTTCTTCTCGCTCATCGCGGGCATGACGATAGCAGCCGCGGTGGGGACTAGTCATATCGGGCCCGGTCACACCCGCCAGCGAGATACTACGCCTCATCGGGTATCACCCGGATCCGGGGGTCTTGCCATCGGGGTCGACATAGAGCATTTTGAGCTTCATGAACCCTCGCATCTCGCCGATGGTCCAGGCGACGGTGCATACGACGGCACCCCAGCCGAACGCCTTGGGCTCGAACGCGGTGGCGTTCTCGAACGCCTTCAACAGGGCCATGACTATGAGGATTTTCACCGCGTAGGTCACGACCGCGGCGGTCATCATCGCCATCGGCGAGACCCGGCCGGCGTAGGAGATCGCGACGATGCCGAGGGTGAAGAAGACACAGACGACCAGTGCCCCGATCGCCGCGCCCAGCGCCCCCTTGCCTCCGGCTACGAGGGCTGCGGCGACGACCACGACAAGCCCCACCAGCAGCGTGGGTATCGCAGCCCCCTTCAGGAGGCGCACGTCGTTGGCCTGCATCGGCACTCCAAGTAACTGTTATCAAGCGAGCGATTGCTACCCTGCAGGGCTCATCCTGTTGAGCGGCTGCTAGTGAAAGCTATCACAAGCTCACAGAAGAGCGCCTTTACCTGCCGTTTCAAGTAAACGATCAAGAGGTTTCCGGCAGGTGTTCAACGCGGCGTCTCAGGGGCTGAGAAACCCGGGCTGGGAGCGGTAAGTGACAGGTCAGGGAGCACGGAGAGCACCGCCGTGTCGTCGTCGGCCGCCACCGACCGGGGGCCGGGCGTCTCCGGGGGGAGCGGGCGGCTCTGCCCCTGGACCGGCCCTCCGCCGGGGCGGACGTGACGCCCGCCGGTGCCGGCGCCGCCGCCCCCGCTCCTGCGCGCGCGCCAGCTCGGCAGCGCCATCATCACCAGCACGCCCACGGCCAGCAGCACGGTGAGCGGGAACAGCACGAGCGGGACGCCCTCGACGGACATCGCCACGACCGTGAAGGCGAACAGGAACGTCCAGGTGTACATGATCAGCACGCTGCGCCGGTGCGAGTGACCGATGTCCAGCAGCCGGTGGTGCAGATGCCCCCGGTCGGGGGAGAACGGCGACAGGCCGTTGGAGGTGCGCCGGATCACCGCCATGATCAGGTCGAGCAGCGGCAGCACCAGGATGGCGACCGGCACCAGCATCGGCAGGATCACCGGGAAGCGGTTGATGCTGGTCGAGTCGAGGGGCGTGATGGTGATCATCGTGGACGCGAGGACCAGGCCGATCAGCATCGCCCCGGTGTCGCCCATGAAGATCTTCGCCGGGTGGAAGTTGTGCGGCAGGAAGCCGAGGCACATGCCGATGAGCACCGAGGCGATCGCCGCCGTGACGTTGATGCTGGTGTCGCCGTAGTCCTTGGACAGCACGATGGAGTAGGTCCAGGTGGCCATGGCGGCGATGCCCACGATCCCGCCCGCCAGGCCGTCCAGCCCGTCGACGAAGTTCACCGCATTGATCATGACGACCACGACCAGGATCGTGAGCAGTGGACTCAGCGTGGAGTCGAGGATGATCTGACCGCCCAGCGCGGTGGGGAACGGGAGCCACGGAAGGCTGACGTCGAAGGCGACGAGGACACCCGCGGCGCCGACCTGCCCGGCGAGTTTGATGAGGGCGTCCATCCCCCACCAGTCGTCCAGGAAGCCGGTCAGGGTGATCAGGCCGCCCGCCGCAATCAGCGCGATCACGGTCTTGCCCTCGGCCAGCCTGCCCCCGGCGTAGGGCAACTGGCTGGCGATCAGCAGGCCGGCGACGAGCCCGCCGTACATCGCCAGACCGCCGAGTCTGGGGGTCGGAGTGGTGTGCACGTCACGGTCACGGACCTCTGGCATCGCACCGATGCGGATGGCGAACACGCGGACCAGCGGGACCAGGAGGTAGGTCACCGCTGCCGCCACCAGCGCCATGAGTAGATATTCGCGCACAGACCTAGTTTCGCGGATAGTCCGGCCAGCTGTGACCGGAAAACGACACAGAACAGCTCATAGTTCGCTGGGATAAATCTGATGGATCTCGGTGAGCGCCGCCACCCGCGCCCTGATCTCTCCCACTGCGTCAGGGTTGCGGATGACCTGTGCAACCATCGAGGCCACCTCCTTCATCTGCTCGGTCCCCATCCCCTGTGTCGTGACGCAGGGGGTGCCGACCCGGATACCGGACGTCACCGTGGGCGGCTCGGGGTCGTAGGGGATGGTGTTGCGGTTCAGGGTGATCCCGGCGGCGGCGCACCGCTGCTCGGCCACCGCGCCGGTGACCCCGACATCGCGCAGGTCGATCAGGGCCAGATGGCTGTCGGTGCCCCCGGAGACGGGCCGCATCCCCTCGGCGGCCAGCGCGTCGGCCAGCACCTGGGCGTTGGCCACCACCTGACGCGCGTACTCGGCGAACTCCGGTTGGAGCGCCTCGCCGAACGCCACCGCCTTGGCCGCCACCGCGTGCATGAGCGGGCCTCCCTGGACGAACGGGAAGACCGCCCGGTCGATCCGGGCCGCCAGCTCCCGCGTGCACATGATGCCGCCGCCTCTCGGGCCGCGCAGCGCCTTGTGCGTGGTGAAGGTGACCACGTCGGCGTACGGCACGGCGGACGGCAGGGCGCCTCCGGCCATCAGGCCGACGGTGTGGGCGACGTCGGCCAGCAGCCAGGCGCCGACCTCGTCCGCGATGCCCCGGAAGGCGGCGAAGTCGATCTCACGCGGGTAGGCCGTGGCACCACAGATGATCATCTTGGGCTGGTGCCGCAGCGCCAGCTCCCTGACCTCGTCATAGTCGATCAGCTCGGTGTCCCTGCGCACGCCGTACGAGACGACGTCGAACCACCGGCCGGAGAAGTTGACCCTGGAGCCGTGGGTGAGGTGGCCGCCGTGTGACAGCTCCATGGCCAGCACCGTGTCGCCCGGCTGGAGCAGCGCGGCGTAGGCGGCGAGGTTCGCCGAGGCGCCCGAGTACGGCTGGACGTTGACGTGATCTGCGCCGAACAGCCGCCTGGCCCGGTCGATCGCGAGCCGCTCGGCCCGGTCGACGACCTCGCAGCCGGCGTAGTAGCGCCTGCCGGGATACCCCTCGGCGTACTTGTTGTTGAGCGTCGATCCGAGCGCGGCGAGCACCGCCGGCGAGGCGAAGTTCTCGCTGGCGATGAGCTGGAGGCCACCGCGGAGCCGATCGAGCTCGTCAAGGAGGACCTGCGCGACCTCTGGGTCCCGCCTGTGCAGGAGCCCGAAGTCGGGCCCGTAGTACGGCTCTGCGCCCATGGCTCACACCCCAGGGATGACGACTCACCCCACTGTAAGCCCGGACGCCCCTGTTTTCCGAAGTCAGGGGCGCGCCGTCACGAGAATGCGTGCGGAGCCCCGGCGTTGGCGGGCACCCATCTCGGGGTGTCGGCCGCCTGGTCGCTGATCGAGGTGAGGATCGCCTGGCGGTAGAGGCCGAGACGGGTGCGCCACTCGGCCATCTCCTCCACGTAACGCCCCGAGACCGGGGCGTCCCAGACGTCCCTGCTCCTGGCCAGCTGGTAGGCCTTGTCCAGGGTGGAGGTCAGGGTGTCGAGGGTGGGGAGCACCTGCCGCCACATCGTGACCAGCCGCTGGTAGTCGGGGTTGAACTCCCACGCGATCGCCCCGTCCGGGGACGGCAGGCCGGGAGCCGCCGAGGCGGGCGGGGTCTCCCCCGGCTGCAGCGGCTGCGGTGCGGGTGGATCCACGAACATCACAGGCTCCTCACGCTCACTGCCCGCCCGCCCGTCCGCCGCCGGGCGGCGGGATCGGCTGCAGCGGGTCTCCCGGATCCACATCGCCCGCCGAGCCGTCGGGCCCGACGTCCATGGGCGTCCACGCGCCCTCACCCCACGTCTCGCCGTCGGGCACCTGCACGCCCGGCATGTCCAGCGGCTCGATGTCGCGCACGTTGCCGGCGAGCGTCCTGATCGCGTCGGTGCTCGGCGGGTCCGCCTGCACCGAGACCACGTCGGCGCCGTCGGCCGCCCACCGCGCGGCCGACTCGCCCACCGCGGTCTCGGCGGGCGGCGTCTCCGCGCTCCCCGGCGCGCTCCCCGCCGACCGGGTGCCGCTCTCCTCACCCGTGCCCGGCGGCTGGATCCGCTGCTCGGGATCGGGCTCCACCGTGTCGGGGACGGAGGTGTCGGAGCCGGTCCACGGCGGCGCCGCAGCCGGGTCGACCCGGTCGGGCTGCGTGCCGGTGGTGTCGGAGGCGCCGTCGACGCCGGGCATCTCCAGTGGTGGGATGTCCTCGATGTTCTTCAGCAGCTCGGCGACCTCCGCCGCCGTGGGCGAGTCGAGCGGGACCTGGAGCACCTGCACCCCGTCCACCGCCACGACCCTCGGCCGCATGTCGCCCCGCTGGTCGATGTCGTCGGGGTGGTCCTTGCCCGCGGTGTCCGGGACGTCGACGCCGGAGACACCGCCCCCGTCCCTGGGCGAGCGCTCGTCGCCCTTGGAACCGGTGTCCGGCTTGGCGTCCGGAGCGGTGGCATCGACGTTCACCACCCGGGAATCAGGATCGTCCCGGGGCGCCTCGGAGACGGAACCCCCATCACGCGGAGACGTCTCATCCCCCTTGGAACCGGTGTCCGGCTTGGCGTCCGGAGCGGTGGCGTCGACGTTCACCACCCGGGAATCGGGATCGTCCCGGGGCGCCTCGGAGACGGAACCTCCATCACGCGGAGACGTCTCATCCCCCTTCGAACCGGTGTCGTCGACGTTCACCCGGGAATCGGGATCGTCCCGAGGCGCCTCGGAGACGGAACCTCCATCACGCGGAGACGTCTCGTCAGCCTTGGAACCGGTGTCCGGCTTGGCGTCCGGAGCGGTGGCGTCGACGTTCGCCGTCCGCGGGTCGTAGACATTCACCTTGCGGGAATCGGGATCGTCCCGGGGCGCCTCGGAGGTGGAACCCCCCTTACGCGGAGACGTCTCGTCGCCCTTGGAACCCGTCTCCCCCTTGGAGCCGGAATCGGTGTCGTGCTTGGAGCCGGGCTTCGGGTCGTCCTTGGACCCGCTGTCCGAGGACTGTTCCCGTGACGGGGGAGCCTCGTCGCCCTTGGGCACGGCCGGCTTCAGATCCTCGACCTTCGGCCTGTCCGGCTTCGGGTCGGCCTTCCCGTCCGCACCGGAATCGGGCTTCGGCTCGGACTTCCCGTCCGTCCGGGCGTCCTGTCCGGAGTCGGCGGTCTTCGGCTCTCCGGCCCTCGGCTCGGCCGGGGGCGCCGACCCCTGCTTGATCTTCTTCTCCAGCAGTGCCACCCGGGCGGAGACGTCGCGGACCATCACCTCGCACGCGTCGGCGATCTGCGACGGACGGTGGGTGGACTGCGAGGAGAGACCCGCCCCGCTCATCAGCCGGGTGACCTGGCCCTCGACGGCCCGCATCTGCTTGGACGCCTGATTGACCTCGGACAGCAGATCACGGACCAGCTTGGGGTCCATTCCGTCGAACTTACCCATGGACGTCTCCCGGAAGTGTCGGCGGACTTCACGGTACCGGGGAGACAGCCCCGCGTCACGAGGATAATCAGACAGCATGGATCACGGCATAAGCCGTGGATCCGCTGGTCAGTCGTCGGACTCCGGACCCGCGTCCGTCGCCACGTAGCCGATCACCCCGCGCAGCTTCTCCACCGAGACGGCCCCACGGCGCAGCAGCCGGGGAACCGCCGTGGTCAGGTCGAGGATCGTGGACGGGGTGTCGTCGGCGCACGGCCCGCCGTCGAGATAGACGGCGACCGAGTCACCGAGCTGCTTGTCCGCGTCGGCCGCCGTGATGGCCGCCGGGGCCCCGGAGCGGTTGGCGCTGGAGACGGCCATCGGGCCGGTCTCCTTGAGCAGCTCCAGAGCGACCGAGTGCAGGGGCATCCGGATGGCGACGGTGCCCTTGCTGTCGCCCAGGTCCCATGACAGCGACCGGTTGGCGCGGCAGATCAGCGTGAGCGGGCCGGGCCAGAAAGAGTCGACGAGATCCTGGCCGTACGGGCCGAGGTTCTCCACGAGGGCGTTGGCGGCGCGCACGGTGCCGACCAGCACGGGCACCGGCATGTCCCGGCCGCGCCCCTTGGCCTCCAGCAGGGAGGTGACGGCGGACGGCGTGAAAGCGTCGGCGCCGATGCCGTAGACGGTGTCGGTCGGGAGCACCACGAGCTCGCCCCGCCGTACGGCTGACGCCGCGTCGGTCAGGCCGGCGGCCCGCTGCTCGGCATCCGTGCAGTCATAACGTCGGCTCACTTTGCCTCCTCGCCCAGCGGCTCGTCATCAGTGAGCCAAAGCTACCGGATTGCGGGCCAGTGCTCCGGCCTTCAGGCCGGGGGTGAAGGCCGCGCGGGAGTGCCCTTCAGGGCGCGAGCGTGCTCTGGCCTGCCTCGTTTTGCTGCTCGACCCACCATGCATAGGGAACAAGGACGGCGCGGGGTTCACCGTTCTTCTCGATCACGAGGTGTTCGCCCCGGTAGTGGGCTTCGTCGATCCGGCGTCCGAGTTGGTTGCGCAGGTCGTTGGTCGAGGTGTGCTCCATGCTCTTCATGGTACCAAAAGGCTTATTCGAACTGTTCGTACGTGTAGTACTATTGGTAGTGTGCAGCTCAGATGCAACTACCGCCTCTACCCGACCACAGGTCAGCGCGAATCACTGGCTCGGGCGTTCGGGTGTGCGCGGGTGGTGTTCGACGACGGGCTGCGCGCACGACAGGACGCACGCGACAACGGCTTGCCCTACGTCTCGGACGGGGACCTGTCCAAGCAGGTCATCACCGAGGCGAAGCGGACCCCGGAGCGAGCCTGGCTGGGCGAGGTGTCAGCCGTGGTATTGCAGCAGGCGCTCGCCGACCTGAATACCGCGTACCGCAACTTCTTCGCCTCGCTGTCGGGGAAGCGGAAGGGGCCAAAGGTGGGCCCGCCCCGGTTCCGGTCCAAGAAGGACACCCGGCAGGCGATCCGGTTCACCAAGAACGCCCGCTTCGCCATCACGGCGGGCGGAAAACTACGCCTGCCGAAGATCGGTGACATCCCGGTCCGCTGGTCTCGCGACCTGCCCGTTGAGCCATCGAGCGTGACGGTCGTCAAGGACGGCGCGGGACGGTACTTCGCCTCGTTCGTCATCGAGACGACAGACGAGGCGTTGCCGGGCG
This sequence comes from Streptosporangium minutum, assembly GCF_002149035.1. Classification (GTDB taxonomy): domain Bacteria; phylum Actinomycetota; class Actinomycetes; order Streptosporangiales; family Streptosporangiaceae; genus Streptosporangium; species Streptosporangium minutum. Next base: position 32,819 of record NZ_NGFP01000029.1, on the reverse strand, counting down.
GGACGCACGAGGTCGGGATCGACCTGGGCCTGTCACACTTCGCCGTATTGTCCGACGGCCGGAAGGTGAACAACCCGCGCTTCCTCCGCAAGGCCGAACGGCGACTGAGGAAAGCACAGCGCAACCTTTCCCGCAAGGAGAAGGGCTCAGCGAACCGGGCGAAGGCCAAGCTGAAGGTCGCCAAGGCGTACGCCAAGGTAACCGACACGCACCGCGACTGGGCACACAAACTGTCCACCATGCTGATCCGCGACAACCAAGCAATCTACGTGGAAGACCTCGCCGTGTCCGGTCTGGCGCGCACCAAGCTGGCCAAGAGCATTCACGATGCGGGCTGGTCACAGTTCGTCGGGATGCTGGAGTACAAGGCCAGGCGGTACGGCCGGACGTTCGTCAGGATCGACCGCTGGTTCCCTTCCTCGAAACTGTGCTCGGAGTGCGCCACCCTGCAAGAGTCGATGCCGTTGAACGTCCGTGACTGGGTATGCGCCTGCGGCGCGACCCACGACCGAGACATCAACGCGGCCATCAACGTGCTGGCCGAAGGACGACGAATCGTCGCCGCCGGACGGAAACCTGCCGCTGAGACGCGGCAGGAGGCGGAGACGTCAAACGCCTGTGGAGGCCAGGTAAGACCACCGCTCGCGGTGGCACAGGCCGATGAAGCAGGAAGCCTCAGAGGTGCCGCGTGACGCGGCACGGGCTGAATCTCCGGCCTTCAGGCCGGAGAGCGCGTCAATGTGTTCACCGGCTCGCTCGTGCCGCGCCAGCTCGTTCCTGCCTATTCCTGGCCGAAACGGGCGGTGACGAAGCGGTCCCTGCGGGTGAGGTCCTGGCGGCTGCGGACATCGCGCCAGCCGTTGTCCTCGGGGAAGATCAGATAGACCGGGGTGCCCTGCTCGTCGGCGTGCTCCACGGCGACGAACCCGCCCGGACGCAGCAGTCGCCTGGCGGTCCGTTCCACCGCCCTGACCTCGTCGAGACCGTCGCTGCCGGAGCCGTACAGCGCCCGGTGCGGGTCGTAGTCACGCACCTCGGGATCGCGGGGGATCGCCCCCGGCGGGATGTAGGGCGGATTCGAGATGACCAGGTCCACCTGGCCGTTCAGCTCGGACAGGGCGTCGGCCAGGTCCTCCGGGTGCAGGTGGACCCGGCCCTGGCCGTGCTCCAGGATGTTGCGCTTGGCCCAGCGGTAGGCGTCCGGGTCGACCTCGACCGCGTGCACCGTGGCCAGCGCGATCTCCTGGGCGATGGACAGCGCGATGGCGCCGGAGCCGGTGCCGAGATCCACGACCACCGGGGAGGCGACGTCCATCTCCCGCAGCCGCTCGATGGCCCAGCCGGCCACGACCTCGGTCTCCGGGCGCGGCACGAACACGCCGGGCCCGACCTCCAGGGACAGGTAGCGGAAGTAGGCACGCCCGGTGATGTGCTGGAGCGGTTCACGGGCTTCACGCCGAGCGACCCCCTCCCAGAACAGCGCGTCGAAGTCCGAGTCCGTCACGTTGTGCAGCTCGCTGCGCCGGACACCGTGGACATATGCGGCGATCTCCTCGGCGTCGGTGCGTGGCGACGGCACACCTGCCTCGGCGAGCCGGGCGGTGGCGAGGGCGATCTCGTCCAGCAGAAAGGTCATGGGCGCGTTCTATGAGTGGGCGGCGAGCTTCTCCGCCATCTCGGCGTCAAGCAGGGACTGGATGACGGCCGTGAGGTCACCGTCCAGAACCTGATCAAGGTTGTAGGCCTTGAAGCCGACACGGTGGTCGGAGATGCGGTTCTCGGGGAAGTTGTAGGTGCGGATCCGCTCGGAGCGGTCGACCGTCCGGATCTGGGACTTGCGCTCGGCCATCGCGGCGGCGTTGGCCTCCTCCTCGGCGATGGCCTGCAGGCGGGCCCGCAGGATGCGCATGGCCGACTCCTTGTTCTGGAGCTGGCTCTTCTCGTTCTGGCAGGAGGCGACCACGCCGGTGGGGATGTGCGTGATCCGCACGGCGGAGTCGGTGGTGTTGACGCTCTGGCCGCCGGGGCCGCTGGAGCGGTAGACGTCGATGCGCAGGTCGTTCGGGTCGACCTGGACGTCGACCTCCTCGGCCTCCGGATAGACCAGGACGCCCGCGGCGCTGGTGTGGATACGGCCCTGCGACTCGGTGACCGGCACCCGCTGGACGCGGTGCACGCCGCCCTCGAACTTCAGCCGCGACCAGACGCCTTCGTCGCCCCTGGCCTTCAGGGCCACCGTGACGTCCTTGTAGCCGCCCAGGTCGGAGTGGGTGGCGTCGATGAGCTCGGTCTTCCAGCCGACCCGCTCGGCGTACCGCAGATACATCCGCAGGAGGTCACCGGCGAACAGCGCCGACTCCTCACCGCCCTCGCCCGCCTTGATCTCCATGATGATGTCCTTGTCATCGTTGGGATCACGCGGGATGAGCAGGTGCCTGAGCTTGTCCTCCAGCTCGGGGACGCGTCCTTCGAGCTCCTTGGCCTCCTCGGCGAAGGCCTCGTCCTCGGACGCCAGCTCCCTGGCCGTGCCCAGGTCGTTCTGGACGCCTTCGAGCTCCCGATAGGTGGTGACGATCGGGGTCAGCTCGGCGTAGCGCCTGCCGAAGGTGCGCGCCTGCGTCGGGTTGGCGTGCACGGCGGGGTCGGCGAGCTTGAGTTCCAGCTCGGCGTACTCACTGAGCAGCTCGTCGAGATTCACCGTGCGTCCTTCCTGAAAAACCGTCGAAGCCTGCCTCATCACCACGAACGCCGACCCGGGCGCACCCACGGAGAACGGGGGTGGTTCCGGGCCGGCGTCGGGTGTGGGCTACTGGCCCGTGGTCTTCTTGCCGAAGCGCTTCTCGAAGCGCGCCACCCGGCCGCCGGTGTCCAGGATCTTCTGCTTGCCCGTGTAGAACGGGTGGCAGGCGGAGCAGACGTCGGCGTGGATCGCACCGTTCTTGGCGGTGCTGCGAGTGGTGAAGGTGTTACCACAGGTGCAGGTCACCGAGGTGGTCACATACTCCGGGTGGATGTCGGGCTTCATGGCTTCAGTTCCTCTCCAAGGCGCGGTCGCCGGGTCGCCACTGTCTCTCGCCTGTCAGGGCTTGCGCGCGATGTGCACACTGAGGTGCGCGCGGGCGGGAACCGGAACCGCTGCGGTTCGGCTACCAGTGTGCCAGATGCTCCAACCATCCCAGGCCACAAGACATTCCCCGCTGAGGTGACCTGCGTTTGTGGACGAGTAACACCAGTACCACTAGGCTCCGGTGCCCAAACCGTAGCTTTACCTATTTTTTTACTTCAGTTAGGGGACCAGATGAGGAAGGGAATGCGGTTGCTTCTCGCGGCCGCAACGGGGGCTGCCGTCTTCGCAACTGGTACGGCGACCGCTTTCGCCACCCAGACCAGCGCCACCGCAGTGGCCTGCGACCTGAACACCGCCGACGTCACCGCCGTCACCGTCGGTGACGCCTACGTCCCGCTCAAGGACGACGCCACCGTCGACTTCGAGGCGACGCTCAAGGACGCCTGGAAGCTGGCCGAGGACAAGAAGTCCGTTCAGAAGAACATCACCGCCGTCACGGCCGAATTCCAGCGCGCCGGCGAGACCGTCTGGAACAGCGCCACGATCGAGGCCCTGCCCGCCGTCCCGGCTCCGCCGGCCAGCGGCGAGGCGACGCTGCCCACCGCCGACGTCAAGCTCAAGGGCAGCTTCAAGGTCACCAAGGACAACAAGGACGGCAAGTGGCAGGTCCGCCTGCATGTCAGCCGTAACAGCGCGAGCAGCGACAGCTGCAAGGAAGTCACGGTCAGCCCGCAGGTCAAGTACGTCAGCGCCTCGGTGACGGACCCGGTCGTCGTGAGCGCCGGCCAGGACACCGAGGTCGTCGTCAAGGCGAACATCATCGGCGCCTCCTCGGTCAGCGCCCGTCTCTTCAGCAACGACAGCAACGACTCCGTCGACCTGGAGCTGTCGAAGAGCAACACCGCCGACCAGTGGTACCGGGAGACCTGGTTCGACGACGACTACGCCACGGGGTCCTGGACCCTGGAGCTGGTCGCCGCGCGCGGCAAGGAGAGCGTGAAGTTCGAGAAGGCCGACACCTTCTGGGTCCAGACGGGCTCCTCCAAGTCGAAGAAGGCCAAGTCGAAGGTCTCGTTCGACGTGAGCGCGAACAAGGTCAAGAAGGGCAAGAAGATCCGCCTGTACGGCAAGGCCTACCGGGGCAGCTCCGCCTACTCCGGCAAGATGGTCGAGCTCTACACCAAGAAGAAGGGCGGCAGCTGGAAGTTCGCCTACTTCGTGAAGGCGAACGGCAGCGGCAAGTTCAGCAAGACCGTCAAGCCGAAGACCGACGCCTACTGGCGCGCCCAGGTCCCCGGCACCAGCAAGACCTACGGCTCCAAGTCCGGCTACGAGTTCGTGGACGTCCGCTAGGCGGCACCCTCCGCGCCGCGCTGTACGGCTCGCGTCCCCAACCCCGGGCGCAAGCCGCACAGACGGCGGGCAGGACACACGGGATCTGAGGACAGCGGGAACGCCCGGCGGTGACAACCGCCGGGCGTTCTCTCATCTGCCCAGGTAGGCCAGGACGGCCAGGACCCGGCGGTGGTCGTCGGAGGCGGGTTCGAGGCCGAGTTTGCCGAAGATGCCGGAGATGTGCTTCTCCACCGCGCCATCGGTGACGGCCAGGCGCGCGGCGACCGCCGCGTTGGAGCGCCCCTCGGCCATCAGGGCCAGGACCTCCCGTTCCCGGACGGTCAGGGACTCCAGCGGATCGTCCCGGCGGTGGCGGCTCAGCAACTGCGCGATCACCTCGGGGTCGATGACCGTCCCCCCGGACGCCACCCGGCGCACCGCGTCGAGGAACTCCGACACGTCCGCGATCCGCTCCTTGAGCAGGTAGCCGACCGCCGACGCCCCCCCGCCGATCAACTCGGCGGCGTACTGCTGCTCGACGTACTGCGACAGCACCAGGATCGGCAGCCCCGGCCGCCGCGACCTGGCCTCCAGGGCGGCGCGCAGCCCCTCGTCGGTGTGGCTCGGCGGCATCCGCACGTCCACGATCGCCAGGTCGGGGCCGTGCTCGGCGACCGCGGTCACCAGCCCCGGGCCGTCCCCCGCCACCCCGACGGTCTCGATCCCGCCGTCGGCCAGCAGCCGGGCCAGCCCCTCACGCAACAGCACCGAGTCTTCGGCGATCACCACCCGCATGGTCCGAGTTTTCACCATTGGCAGGGCAGTTCGGCGCGGATCAGCGTGGGACCGCCGAGCGGGCTGTCCACGCTCAGGGTGCCGTCGATGGTCGCGGCCCGGTCCGCCAGCCCCGCGAGCCCCCCTCCGGCGCGCGGCACCGCGGCGCCGACCCCGTTGTCGTGCACCTCGACGACCACCCGCTGGTTCTCGCGGCTGACCCGGACGGAGACCTCGGTCGCCTCGGAGTGCTTGACCATGTTGGTCAGGGACTCGGCCACGACGAAGTACGCGATGCTCTCCACCGCGGGCGGCGGGCGGTGGGAGACCTCCACCGACAGGTCCACCCGCACGGGGGCCCGGGCCGCGAGCGAGGAGAGCGCCGCGGCCAGTCCCCGGTCGGTGAGGATCGCCGGGTGGATGCCCCTCGCGAGGTCGCGCAGCTCGGCGATCGCCGCCTTGGCGCCGGCGTGGGCCTGGGCGAGGAGCTCCCTGGCGCCCTGGGGGTCGGAGTCCATCTTGGCCTGGGCCCGGCCCAGGTCCATGGCGACGGAGAGCAGCCGCTGCTGGGCGCCGTCGTGCAGGTCGCGCTCGATCCTGCGCCGCTCCGCCTCGGCCGCGTCGACCGCGCGGGCCCGGCTGGCCCGCAGCTGGGCCGCCCGGGCGGCCAGCAGGTTCTTCTCCCCCGCGCCCAGCAGCGCGACGGCGAGCAGCGCGTGCAGCCAGCCCATCCCCCGCGTCGCGTAGAGCGCCACGAGGAGGACCCCCACTCCGACGGGCACGCACAGCAGCGCCTCCGGCGCGCTGTCGACCAGCAGCCCGTCGGTGATCGTCACCGGGGCTCCGCCGAACAGCAGGACCGTGGGCACGACGATCATGCCGAGCCCCAGGAACCACAGGCCCACCGAGACGACGAACTCCACGACTCCGATCGGCAGCAACAGCAGGAGGTAGAGGAGGTCCTTCCAGGTCGCCGGATCGACGAACATGTCCTTCCAGCGCAGGAACAGGTTGTCGCCCTGGGATGGCCGGTAGGGGTCGCGGATCGTGACGCCGAAGGCCAGCCGGACCAGCCTGCGCTCCAGCATCGCCGCGGCGCGCCAGGCGCACATGGTCAGCGCGAGCAGCGGCAGCCCGGCCCACACGATCACCAGGCTGAGCGCGACCGGGAGCGCGGACGCCGTGAAGGCGGAGCAGACCGCGCCGTAGAAGACGCTCACCAGCATGTACGGCACGGCACGCCAGGTCATCGGATCGACGATCAACCCCAGCGGCCCGTTGGGCCCCAGCGGAACGCGCCGTCGCAGCGGCATGCCCACCACCGGTCCGCCCACTGCCGTCTCGGCCGTCATGCGCCCCCCTCTGGCTCCGCACTGCGATCACGGCCCGCGCCCGGAGCTCGTCCCGGGGCGTCGGAACCTCCGGGCCCGGGGCACGGCGAAATGGAGCGGGCGGGCGTCCTGAAGTATGGATATCCCGAAGAGCGCGGTCGCACAAGGGCGCCGGAACAGCGGACGCCCCGGCCGTGGGGCCGGGGCGTCCGTCGTACAGCCGGTCGATCAGTCGCGGTCGGAGCTGACCGTCGTCTTCTGGACCTGGAGGAGGAACTCCGCGTTGGACTTGGTCTCCCTCATCTTCTCCAGGAGAAGCTCCAGGGCCTGCTGCATGTCCAGAGCGTGCAGCACGCGCCGCAGCTTCCAGGTGATCTGCAGCTCGTCCTTGCCCATGAGGATCTCTTCCTTACGGGTACCGGACGCGTCGACGTCCACCGCGGGGAAGATCCGCTTGTCGGCGAGCGAACGGTTGAGCTTGAGCTCCAGGTTTCCGGTGCCCTTGAACTCCTCGAAGATGACCTCGTCCATCTTGGAGCCGGTCTCGACCAGCGCCGTGGCGAGGATCGTCAGCGAGCCGCCGTTCTCGATGTTGCGGGCGGCGCCGAAGAAGCGCTTCGGCGGGTAGAGCGCGGTGGAGTCGACACCACCGGACAGGATCCGGCCGGAGGCCGGGGCCGCCAGGTTGTAGGCCCGGCCCAGACGGGTGATCGAGTCGAGCAGCACGACGACGTCGTGGCCCAGCTCCACCAGACGCTTGGCGCGCTCGATGGCGAGCTCGGCGACCGTGGTGTGGTCCTCGGCGGGACGGTCGAAGGTCGAGTGGATGACCTCGCCCTTCACCGACCGCTGCATGTCGGTGACCTCTTCCGGACGCTCGTCGACCAGGACGACCATCAGGTGGCACTCGGGGTTGTTCCGGGTGATCGCGTTGGCGATCGCCTGGAGCACCATGGTCTTTCCCGCCTTGGGCGGGGAGACGATGAGGCCACGCTGGCCCTTGCCGATCGGCGCCACCATGTCGATGATCCGGGTGGTCAGAACGTTCGGCTCGGTCTCCAGGCGCAGCCGCTCCTGCGGGTAGAGCGGGACGAGCTTGTTGAAGTCGGGCCGCTGCCGCGCCTGCTCCGGGTCCATGCCGTTGACCGTGTCGAGACGGACGAGCGCGTTGAACTTCTCGCGGCGCTCGCCGTCGCGGGGCTGGCGGACGGCGCCGGTGACGACGTCACCCTTGCGCAGGCCGTTACGGCGGATCTGCGCCAGCGAGACGTAGACGTCGTTGGAGCCCGGCAGGTAACCGCTGGTCCGCACGAACGCGTAGTTGTCGAGGATGTCCAGGATGCCGGCGATCGGGATCAGGACGTCGTCGTCGCCGACCACGGGCTCGTTGCTGTCGAAGCGGTCACGGCCGCGACGGTTCCGCTCCCGGAACCGGCCACGGCGGCCACGGCGGTCGTCGTCCTCGCCGACGCCGTGCTGGTCGCCGCGGTCCTGCGGACCACGGTTCTGCGGACCACGGTCACCGCGGTCACCACGGTCGGCCCGGTCGCCACGGTCACCGCGGTCGGTCCGGTCACCGCGGTCGCCACGGTCGGTCCGGTCGCCGCGGTCGTTGACGCGCTCGCCACGCTCGGTGCGGTCGTTGACGCGCTCGCCACGCTCGCCACGGTCGTTACGGTCGTTGACGCGCTCGCCACGGTCGGTGCGCTCGCCGCGGTTCTGGCCCGCGTCGGCGGCGCGCTGGTCGCCACGGCTGTCGCCGCGCTCGCCACGGCTGTCGCCACGGTCGCGGCGGTCACCGGTGCGCTCGCCACGGTCGCTGTTGCGGCTACGGCGGTCGCCACGCTCACGGCGGCTCTCACCGCGCTCGGCGCGGCTGTCGGCCTGGGCGGCGTCGGCCTGCTGCTCCACGACGGGAGCGGCTGCGGCCACGGGCTCGGGCGCGGCGGGCGCCTGCTCGGCCACGGGCTCGGCCGCGACGGCGGGCCGGGAACGTTCCCTGCGGCTGCGGGCCGGGCGCTCGGCGACCGGCTCGGCCGCGACGGCCGGGGCCGGCGGAGCCTCCTTGACGGCGGCGGGAGCGGGAGCAGGGGCGCTCTCGGGTGATACGCCCTGCTTCTCCTGGATGGCCGCGATGAGCTGGCTCTTGCGCATCCGCCCGGTCCCGCTGATGCCAAGTCCGGAGGCCATGGCCTGCAGCTCGGGCAGCACCATGGCGGACAGGCCGGTGCCGGAGCGACGGCGCGGCCTGGCCGCGGCGCGGGTGGGGGTGTCGCCGGCCACCGGCGGTGCGCCGGCGGCGTCGGAGAGGAGTTCGGTGGTGTCGCTCACTAATGGGTCCTTCCCAGGGGTCGGGCGTGGCCACGATCAGCCAATCGTCCCGGTGGTGCGATCAACCCGGTGGGACAGACCGGGTCGGGTTGCACGTTGCGATCCTCGACGGCCCTTGAGGACCGTCGCCACTGTCGGAGAAGGGCACATCCATGCCGTCACCATCGAGATTCGCCGACGGTGGGGCTTGGAGGACACCCCCCGGATTGCTACCGGCAACCAGATGTCGAGGTAATTCGAACGCGCGTGTCCCCTCAAACGCCGCCTCTCGTTGCCCCAACCGAATGTGGAGCATTCGGAGGGGACGGATTCGGGGAGGCCACTGCGGCGCTCACGCCTCACAGAGCGAGACATGATGCAGCGATGTGTGGCTGACAAGCACGCACCCACAAGGGGGCACCTGGTGCGGCTACCAGCCTAACATCACCAGCGCACACAGCTATTCCCTGAAGGTCGAAGAGGCATCAGCGTGTCTCGGGAGAGACAACGCAGGCACCGCGGGTTTCGACATCCAGTGGCTGGATGTGCCAATCAGTACCCACTTCCGGTGCGATCAAATCCTGCGTATCCACTGTCGAAAACGCAAGAATTGTGGGGCCCGCTCCCGAGACGACAGTGGGGACGCCGAGCCCGCGCAGACGTTGTACCAGATCCGCACTCTGCGGCATCGCAGGCGCGCGGTAATTCTGGTGCAACCGATCTTCGGTGGCGGCCAGCAGCAGTTCCCGCTCCGGCCGTTCGGTCAGTGCCGCGACGAGAAGCGCGGCCCGCCCGGCGTTCGCGGACGCGTCGGAGTGCGGCACGTCCTTGGGGAGCAGCCCCCGGGCGACCTCTGTGGACAGCCGGTGCCTGGGGATGATGGCCACGGGCCGGATATCGGCGTGTGGGATCAGCTTCACCATATGCGGTGCGTTCGACTGATCTGTCCATGCGATGGTGAGCCCGCCCGCGAGACACGGCGCCACGTTGTCGGGGTGCCCCTCGATCTCGGTGGCCAGCGCGAAGACATCGTCGTCGGTGAACTCCCGTCGCGCCCCCGGACGGCCGGGGCCGGCCTGGCCGCCCGCGGGGTCCGGGCCGTCCACCGCCGGGTACGGGGCCCCGGCCAGCGCCCGTGCCGCGAGGATCCCCGCGCAGATCGCCGCGGAGGAGGACCCCAGGCCCCGCGCGTGCGGGATGCGGTTGAGGCAGCGCAGCCGGATGCCGCGCGGCTGCGGAAGGCCCATCCGGTCGAAGGTCAGCCGCATCGTCTTCACGATGAGATGGCCCTCGCCGTCGTCGAGCTCGCCCGCGCCCTCCCCCGTGACCTCGATGCCGACGCTACGGGAACGGGGGTCGCCGGGGTCGACCAGACCGACCTCGACCTCGTCGTAGAGGGCGAGGGCCAGTCCCAGGGTGTCGAATCCGGGGCCGAGGTTGGCCGACGTCGCCGGGACCCGGACGGTGACCTTGATGCTGTCGGTCATCGGAATTCTGGGGCGCAGGCCCCTGGCTCAGCCATAGGGAGGGAGCCCCTCCTCCTATCTGCTTCGTTCGGTGCTGTGCACGGCCGGTGCGGGACCTCCCGGTGGGACGCCCCGCCGTACCGGCGTCGTCATGGGAACGCTAGGCGAGTCCGAGCGCCGTGGCCGCGGCGTGGGCGTCGATGGGGATCGTCACGGGCGTGGGCGCGCCGGAGATGGCCCAGTCGGGGTCCTTGAGGCCGTTGCCGGTCACCGTGCAGACGATGCGCCGGCCGGGCTCGACGAGGCCCTGCTCGTGTGCCTGGAGGAGGCCGGCCACGCTGGCGGCGGAGGCGAGCTCGACGAACACGCCCTCCTCCTGGGCCAGCAGCTTGTACGCGGCGGCGATCTGGCGGTCGGTGACGGCCTGGATGACGCCGCCGGACTCGTCGCGGGCGGCCTCGGCGAGCTTCCAGGAGGCGGGGTTGCCGATGCGGATCGCGGTGGCGATCGTGTGCGGGTGGGTCACCGGCGCGCCGTTGACGATCGGCGCGGAGCCGCTGGCCTGGAAGCCGAACATGCGGGGCGTCCTGGTGGCGAGCCCGTCCGCGGCGTATTCGGTGTAACCCATCCAGTAGGCCGAGATGTTGCCCGCGTTGCCGACCGGGATGCAGTGGATGTCGGGCGCGTCGCCGAGCGCGTCCACGATCTCGAAGGCCGCGGTCTTCTGGCCCTGGAGCCGGAAGGGGTTCACCGAGTTGACCAGCGCGATGGGGTAGTTCTCCGACAGCTTCCTGGTCATCTCCAGGCAGTCGTCGAAGGAGCCCTCGACCTGGAGCAGCGTGGCCCCGTGGACCAGCGCCTGCGCCAGCTTGCCCATCGCGATCTTGCCGCGGGGCACCAGCACGGCGCAGGTCAGGCCCGCGCGGACCGCGTAGGCCGCGGCGGAGGCGCTGGTGTTGCCGGTGGAGGCGCAGATGACGGCCTTCGCGCCGTCCTCGACGGCCTTGCTGATGGCCATGGTCATGCCACGGTCCTTGAAACTGCCGGTCGGGTTCGCGCCCTCGACCTTGAGGAAGACGTCACAGCCGGTCAGAGCCGAGACCCGGCGCGCCGGGACGAGCGGCGTGCCGCCCTCCAGGAGCGTGACGACCGGCGTCGCCGTGGTCACCGGAAGTCGGTCACGGTACTCCTCGATGAGGCCACGCCACGCCCTGGTCATGATTACTCCTCCCGCGCCCGGGTACACCGTGCGCGTCCTACCTGCGGGGTTAGGCACCGAGTCTACGGGCAACGGCCTACGCGGCGGGCTGCGTTGTCCATCTAATGGACAACACGGGCATATTTCACTTTCTCCCACAGGAAACCCTAAGCAACCGGGGATAGGGTTGACAGGACTTGACAAGCGGGGACGCAGACGAGGGGCGCCACATCATGACGGATGGAGCGGGGACCGACCTGCCCCTGATCCGGCACAACGACTACTCCCCCCTGGATCCTCCCGCCCTCGGCGAATGGGATCCGGCCCTCTCGGTGAGCGTGATCATTCCCGCACACGGCGGCCAGCGCAGGCTCGACCTGACCCTCGCCGCCCTGGCGGCGCAGACCTACCCCGATCACCTCATGGAAGTGATCGTGGTGGACGACGGCAGCGACCCGCCGCTGCGGCTGCCGGAGATCGCTCCGCCGGGCACCAGGATCGTCACCGCCGACCCCGGGCACTGGGGCATCGCGCACGCGGTGAACACCGGGGCCGCCCTCGCCGAGGGCCGGATCATCCAGCGCCTGGACGCCGACATGGTCGTCTGCCGCGAGCACATCGAGGCGCTGGCCCGCTGGCACCACCTGGCCGGCTACCTGGTCGCCATCGGCGCGAAGAAGTTCGTCGAGGAGCCCGAACTCTCCCCGGCCCGCCTGTACGACGGCGTGCGCACGGGCCCGTTGGAGGCCGTCTTCGACCTGTCGGAGGCGCTGCCCAGCTCCACCGAGCAGACCATCTCCCGGACCGACGGCCTGCGGACCAGCCGCAATCCCTACCACGTGTGCACCGGGCCGACGGTTTCGATGCGCCGGGAGACCTTCCACGCCGTCGGCGGCCTCGATCCCGACGTGCTCAGGGGCGAGGACACCGAGTTCGCCTACCGGCTGGCCGCGCACGGGGTGGTCTTCGTCCCCGACATGGCCGCCCAGGCCGTGCATCTGGGACTTCCCGCGCAGCGCCGCGACCGCGACCGGGCGGTCCGCGCGGTCGGCCCCTACCTCGCCCACCGTGTTCCGCTCCGCCGTGACCTGCGCAAGGACCGGGGCCGGCGGTGGCTGGTGCCGTACGTGGAGGTGGTGCTCCATGTCGACGGCGACGAAAGGCAGGTGCGCGACGCGGTGAGCGCGGCGCTGGAGGGGTCGGTGACCGACGTGCGGGTCACCCTGGTCGCCCCCTGGTCCCGGCTCCCCGCGGGCCGCCGCGCGGTGCTCGGCGACCCCTCCTTCGAGCTGCGGCTGCTGCACGAGCACTTCGCCCACGACGAGCGGGTACGGCTGGCCGACGAAGTCTCCCCCACCCCCGCGCCGACGCCCTTCCGCTACACCGGGCCGATCTCGGTCCCGCTGGGGCACGGCTCGCTGGAGCGGATGATCGCCGCGGTCCAGGACGACCGGTCCGGCATGCTCGTCGTCGACCTCGGCGACGACGGCACGGCGACGCTGGAGCGGACCGAGGCGCTGGGCCGGGCACGCCTGCTGGGCGCGGACGACGTCCCCACTTCGATCAAGGCCACCCACGGCGTGCGGCACGGTGACCGGGCGGAGTTCTGGCCGGTCCCGGCCGCTCCCGCGGCCCCCGCCCGGAAGTCCGCGCAGGCCCCCGCGGAGAAGTCCGCACAGGCCGCAGCGGGGAGGCCCGCCCAGGCTCCCCCGGAGAAGTCCGCGCAGGCTGCGGCCGGGAGGCCCGCCCAGGCTCCCCCGGAGAAGCCGGCGTGGAACCCGCCGGAACAGCCCGCGGCCGCTCCGGCCCGCGGGGAACGGTCCCCGGAGCCCGCACGGAAGCCGGAGTCCCGGTCCCGGCTCTCCAGGCTCCGTTCGGCGATCCGGAGGGGCTGAGCCGGGTCAGGCCGCCGCGGCCACCCGCTCGTGCTCCCCGGACAGGGGCGTGACGCGCCGCCGTACCGCGAGCCCGAAGGCCACGACGAGCAGGCCGGAGACCCCCGATATCACGAACGGGGCGGCGGGCCGCCAGGCGTCGTAGAGGAAGCCGCCGAGACCGGACACCACCAGGATGCCGACGGCCCCGCACAGCGTCTGCACGCCGTAGGCGGAGCCGCGCACGGCGGCGGGGGCCTGCTGGGCCAGGAGCGGGCCGGCGGTGGTGATCGCGGCGATCTCGCCCAGGCCGACGAGCACGGCCACCATCATCATGCCGGAGCCGAGCGGGTCGCTGATCAGCAGCGTGGACAGGTAGGACACCGCCGCGACGGCCTGGGCGAGGATGAGCACGTCCTGGCGGCGCATCCGGTCCCCCAGCCAGCCGAACAGCGGCGCGGCGACCACGGCCACGGTCTGGGCGATGCCGACCACCGCCCCGCCGCGGGCCAGGGCCTCGGCCGCCGGCATGCCGCGCTCGCCGGTGGCGTAGTCGATCACCCACAGGGACATGAAGCCCGCGACGACGGCGAGGTCGGCGCGGGCGACGAACGCCGCGGCGTAGGACAGCGCCACGCCGGGGTCGCGGGCGAGCGCGACGCCCTCCTTGACCAGACGGGTCAAGGGCACGCGCTCGGCGGTCGGGCTGACCTTGACCGCGGACAGGGTGGACCACATCAGCGCGGCGACGGCGAGGACGACCGCGGCGATAATCAGGAACGAGACGCGGGCGGCGTCGACCGGGGCCATCCCCCGGTCTTCGAAGATCTTGGGCAGGCGGACCAGGGCGAGCACCGCGACCATCGCGCCGAGACCGCTGAACAGTCCGACCAGGCCGTAGGACTTGCCCCGGGAGCCGTCCCGGACGTAGTCGACCGCCACCGTGGACAGCATCCCGCTGAGCGCGGCCACGCCGAGGGCGAAGACCACCCGCAGCGCGACGAGCACGGTCGTGTTCCCGGCGAACGGGAACAGCGCGGTGCCCAGCGCGCACAGCGCGAACCCGGCCACCACGACGGGCCGGCGGCCGAACCGGTCGGCCAGCGCGCCGTACCAGACCAGGCTGGCGATCATCGCGATCTCGGCGGCGACGCCGAGCAGGCCGACCGCCTTGCCCTGGTCGGCTTTGGCGACGCCGAGGACGCCGCCCAGGATGTACGGCTGCGCCGCCGGGAGGAACGAGATGACCATGGTCGCGACGAACGCCATGGACAGGCAGGCCCACATGTTGCCGCGGCCGATGCCGTCGGCGAGCTGCAGTCCCAGGACACGGCGGGAGGAGGAGGCTGCCATGGCGCGATCTTGTCAGCTGCCGGATCAGTTCTCCAAGGCCTCTTCTATATATGATCACGCTAATTCCGGAAAAATCGCCACCGGGGAGCGACACGTGACCGACCAGATACCCACGGGTATTCAGACTCATATTCCGAACGTCGCACGTATGTACGACTACTACCTCGGCGGCAAGGACAACTTCCCCGCCGACCGGGAGGCGGCCGAGAAGGTCCTCACCGTCGTCCCCGAGATCCGCCACAGCGCGCGGTCCAACCGCGCCTTCCTGGGCCGCGCCGTCGACTTCGTCGCCCGCTCGGGCATCCGCCAGTTCCTCGACATCGGAGCAGGCCTGCCCACCCAGAACAACGTGCACCAGGTCGCCACGGACGCCCGGGTCGTCTACGTCGACAACGATCCGACCGTCCTGGTCCACGGCAGGGCCATCCTCGGCAAGAACGAGAACGTGACCATCGTCCAGGGGGACGTGCGCCGCCCCGGCGAGATCCTGGACCACCCGGACATCCGCGCGGCGATCGACTTCGACCAGCCGGTGGCGGTCCTCCTTCTGGCGATCATGCACTTCGTCCCCGACGAGGACGACCCGGAGGGCATCATCGCCACGCTCCGCCGCGCCATGGCACCCGGCAGCCACCTGATCCTCTCCCACGTCGCGATCGACGCCAGGCCGGAGGCGGCCGAAGGGATCACCAAGGTGTACGACCGGGCGTCCTCGCCCTTCGTCCCCCGGACGGGCAAGGAGATCACCCGCCTGTTCGGCGGCTTCGACGTGGTCGAGCCCGGCATCGTCAACCTGCCCGAGTGGCGCCCGGACCCCGGCGCCGTGGTGCCCTACAAGGGCATCGGGTCCTACTTCCTCGGCGGGGTCGGAGCGGTCACCGAGGACAGGTGACCGTCCGCCCGGCGGACGGGGGCGGGCCGCACCGGGCGTCCCGCGTCCCGCCCGGAGCCCTCACCGACGGCGGATGATCGCCCGCTTGACGGACGAGAGCAGGCCGTACTGGACGATCTTCCTGGCGGCGGCCAGCTCCCTGCGCAGGCCGCCGACCTCGCGCCGAAGCTCGACCGCGCTCTTGCGCCAGCGGCCCGCCTCGTCGCGCCACCTGGTCACCTGGGCACGCAGCCGCTCGTTCTCCTTGGCGAGGCGGGCGATCTCGGCCCGCGCCTCCGTCCTGGCCCGGTACGCGCCACGGCGGCCGGTGATCGGCCCCGCCTCGGGCAGGAACCCGTAGGTCTCGCCGTCCACCCAGAGCACCCCGGAGGTGTCCTCCACCGCGTCGTCGAGGTCCTCGCCCTCCCGCCGGACGATCGCGGCACGGGCGAACGCGGCGGTGCGCTCCAGCCTGGCCGCCACGATCCCCTCGCCGGACCCCTCGGCCAGCAGCACCGAGACCAGCCCGTACCCCCCGTCCCCGGCCAGGTCGAGCAGGCGGGCGAGGCTGTCCTCGCCCGGCACCCAGCCGGCGGGCAGCCTCAGCCGGTACGGCGGGGCCGCCCCGGTCTCCGCCGCCTCGCCGCCCTCCGCCGGGTACGGCGGAGCCGTCCGCACCGCCCGGGGGGAGTCGAGCGCGAACCGCACCCGGCCCTCGTGGGCGTAGTGGCCGCGGATCAGTACCAGGTCCAGGTCCGGGTTCCGCAACGGCGCGCGGCCCTCGGTCCGGACGCGGTCCCAGGGACCGGTGACGGTGACCACGACATCGGGCACGGTGCCCGCGAGGACGGCGTCCACGGTGGCGCGGACCTCGTCGTAGCCGTAGCCGGGCCCGTCCTCCCCGGCGCGGCCCGGCCCCCCGGCGGGCCCGACGACCACCTCCAGGTAGGGCACCTTCCACTGCCGGGCCGGATGGGAGCGGAGCCAGCGGTAGCTCGGGATCCGGTCGGCGACGAAGGCGTGGCTGACCCGGTCGATCGGCGCCTTGTCGCGCATCCGCATGGTGGGGCCGAGGTGGAAGGCGCGGGCCAGCGGCTCGGGCACGAAGACCGCGCCCGCCTGGGCCAGCCGGTAACCCATCTCCGTGTCCTGGCCGAGGATGAGCTCGGTGTCCATCGGCCCGGCCTGGGCGAACAGCGCGGCGTTGACCGAGGTGGCGCCGCCCACGTGCAGGCTGAACGCGCGGTGCGGGTTGTCGGTGAGGCCGTCGGTCCGCTCGATGAGGTCCACCAGCCAGGCGTGCGGCTCGGCCGGCTCGAAGAGCTCGGCCAGGTCGGCGGCCGCGGCCACCTCCCGGGGGCCGGGCAGCTCGGCCGGGGTGAAACGCAGGTAGCCGGTCACCACGAGGTAGGGCGCCAGGTGGTGCCAGCGCATGTGCGCCTCGACGGACCGGCGGTCCAGGACCACGTCGGAGTCGAGCCAGTGGATCACGTCACCGGTGGCGGCGGCGAGCCCCGCGTTGCGGGCGTGGGCCCGCCCGGGGGTGGGGCAGACGATGAGCCGGGTGTTCGCGGGCCTCAGCTCGGGCAGGCGCAGCGGCGGCTCGCTGCCGTTGTCCACCACGACGACCTCGGTCAGGCCGGCGGGATAGGTCTGCCCGGCCAGCCCCGCGAGCACGAGGTCGAGCTTGTCCTGGCCGCCGTAGGCGGGCACGACCACGCTGACCCGCAGTGACGGCGT
Source organism: Streptosporangium minutum (assembly GCF_002149035.1). Lineage (GTDB taxonomy): Bacteria > Actinomycetota > Actinomycetes > Streptosporangiales > Streptosporangiaceae > Streptosporangium > Streptosporangium minutum. The sequence goes on along the minus strand of NZ_NGFP01000029.1, from coordinate 15,500 downwards.
CCAGGCGCCGAGCTCGGGCGGGGTGAGGCTCCGGTAGTCGTTGCCGGTGATCCGTGCTGTCATGGCCCTTCCAAGATCAGGCTCGGGCGGAAGCCGCGCCACTGGTTCGTCGCGACGCGCAGGAAGTGGGCCAGCGAGAGCCGCCAGGTGTGGTCGGCGCTCACCGAACGCCGCAGCACGTAGCCGAGGCCGTGGGTGCGGTAGATGCGCGCCCCGGCGGCGTGGGCGGCCTTGAGGAAGCCGGCGTCGACGCCGCGGGGCAGCGGGGGGAACCCGCCGAGCTCGGCGTACCGGGCCCGGTCGAGCAGGATCGTGCCGCCGGCCACGTGGTCGGACCAGATCTCGCTGGTGTAGTCGGTGCGGCGGACCGTGGCGTTCAGGGGTTCCAGGTAGAAGAACTCGGCCGCGGCGCCCACGATGTCCGCACCGGCGTAGGACCTCGCGAGCAGGAGGTCGGCCAGGTGCTCGGGGCCGTACCAGTCGTCGTCGTCCCACTTGGCGACGTACTCGCCGCTCGCGCGGGAGGCGGCCAGGTTGAGCGCCTCCCCGAAGGGGGTCGCCGCGTCCGCCTCGATCACCATGACGGGCAGGCCGCACTCCCGCAACGCCCGCCGTACCGCCTCGTGGCCGGCGGGGACGCCGTGCAGGGCCAGCAGGACCTCGGTCTCGACCCGCCGCTGCCGGGCGATCTGGGCGAGCGCCGAGCCCAGCAGGTGGGGACGCATGCTGGACATCACGACGCTGACCGTGGGCGTGGCCGCCGCGTCCCGGCTCCGCAGGCCGTGGCGGCGCAGCCGTACGCTCTGCTCCTCCCTGCGCAGGTCGGTCACCGAGCGGGGCCCGCCGCCGCTCTCCTCGGGCGTCCAGGCGGCGAGCAGGCGGGCCAGGCCGGGCTCCACCCAGGCCGGCGAGGCGGCGGCGTGCAGCGGCACCCCGGCGGCGGCCAGACCGATGACCGCACCGGTCGGGACCTCGGCGGCGGGCCAGCGGACGGTCAGGGCACGCAGCGTTCTGAGGCGGGTGACCTCGGTGGCGTCCGGCCGGTCACCGAGCGGCTCACCGGCCGCCAGCCACCCCTGACCGGCCCATGACAGCTCGGCCGCCGCCTCGGGCGCCGATCTCAGGAAGCCGGCGGGAGTCGCGGGGGGAGCCGGAGAGGCCGGGGAGGGAGGTGTCGACTGCGCAGGCACCAGCGAAGGATAGCGAGGCCGGAAGATCCCTTATCACTCCACTTCAGACTTATCACAGATGCTCACTTCCATTGACTCACAGCAGTCACTCAGGTCACGAGAACCTCCAAATTTCCCATTTACTGACATATTTGCACTTGGGCAGCGGCTAGCCTCAAACATCTCCCCCCCAGACGACAAGTAACGACACCAGCGGTAGGGAAGGTGCGCGCGAATGCCCACGCCCCGAAAACTGACGCTTCTGGCGGCGGCCATCGGCTCGCTCGTCCTGATCGCGCTGGCCCTGCTCGCCGGCGCCGGCGCCGTCTCGGTGACGGCAGCCATCGTGCTCGGCGCGATGGCGACGGTGCTCGCCGTCCAGCTTCTCGCGGTCGCGACCGTCCGCAGGGTCGATGGCAAAGCCCAGCGCATCGACACCAGGGTCAAGCGCTACGAAGCGGAGATGGCCCAGGTCAAGGCGGCCACCGAGCGGCTGGACCGGCGGCTGGAGGAGATCGTCGGGCTGCTCCGGGAGCACGGGAGCAAGCGCGACGAGGACCTCCAGGCGATCCTGGTCTCCCTCGGCGAGGACCGGCTGGCCGCCATGCCCCAGCGCATGGAGATGGAGGAGATGGTCCACGAGCTGCTGCCGCGCCTGGCCGCCGTGGAGGCCAAGGCCGGGCAGGCCCAGCCGGACAGACCCGGGGGGAAGGCATGAGCGGGACCGGCGCCCCCCTCCCGCAGGACGCACCCCCGGCCCGCCGCGAGGACGGGCGGACCGCCGTTCCCCGCGCCAGGATCAGGCACAACGACTACGGACCGCTGCTCCCCCCCGGCCTGGGCGACTGGGAACCGCGCCTGCGGGTGAGCGTGGTGATCCCGGCGCACGACTGCCAGGAGGCCCTGGACCGCACGCTCGCCGGGCTGGCCGCGCAGAGCTACCCCGCGCACCTGATGGAGGTGGTCGTCGCCGACGACGGCAGCGACCCGCCGCTGCGGATCCCCGGGATCGCCCCGGCCGGCACCCGGCTCGTCCGGGTGCCCGACGGCCGCTGGGGACGGGGCTGGGCCCGCCAGACCGGTGCGGCGGCGGCCGCCGGCGACATCCTGCACTGGGTCGACTCCGACATGATCCTCGACCGGGAGCACATCGAGGCGCACATGCGCTGGCACCACCTCGCCTCCTACGCCGTCGTGCTCGGCGACGTCCGCTTCACCCCCGAAGGGGCCGGGCCCGGCGCGCGGGAGGTCTTCGCGGCGGTGGCGGCCGGAGACGCGGAGAGGCTGTTCGACGGGTCGGCTCCGCACGCGTGGCGGGCGGGCGTGCTCGACGAGACGCGGTGGCTGCGGGACGCGGGCGCCACCGCCTACCGGCTCCACTCGGGGGCCACCACGTCGGTCCCCATGGCACTCCTGCGCTCGGTCGGCGGGGTCAACACCGCGCTGAACATGGGCGAGGACACCGATCTCGGCTTCCGTCTCGCCCAGGCGGGCGCGGTCTTCATCCCCGACCCCCAGGCGCGCGGCTGGCACCTCGGCCCCTCCACGGTCATGCTCCGGGAGAAGGAGGTGCACCGGCACAACTGGTCGGTCCTGCCCGACTACATCCCCGATCTGCGCTGGCTGCGCACCCACCCGCGCAGGCACTGGCTGGTGCCGTACGTGCACGTCGTCGTCGACGCCCGCGGCGCCTCCTACGAGGACGTCCGGGCGAGCGTGGACGCCGCGCTCGCGGGCACCGTCGTCGACGTCGCCGTCACCGTGGTCGGGCCGTGGTCGGCGCTCACCGGCGGACGCCGCTCCTCCCTGGACGAGCCGCTGCTCGACATGCGGCTGGTGCGCAACCTGTACGCCCACGAGCCACGCGTCTCCTTCACCGAGGAGACGCCGCGCGACTCGGCGCCCGCGCCGTTCCGCCTCACCTGCCCCGCCGGGTGGGCGCTCGGCGCGGACAGCCTGGCCGAGCTGCTGAAACTCGCCGAGAGCGAGGGGTACGGCCTGCTGAGCGCGGTGCTCGACGAGGAAGACGGGTCGGCGACCGGGGTCCGGGTGGTCAGGCTCGAACGCACCGCGGCCTTCGCCAGGGCGGCGCTCGTGGAGGACGCCGGTGACCTCGACGGCGCGGTGCACGAGCTGTTCGGCTCGTTCTGGGTGAGCGCCGACGACTTCGGCGTCAAGGCCGCCGGGGAGGCGGAGCCCGTCGCGGGGGATCCCGCGAAGTGGCGGGCCGGCGCGGCCCGGTGGCAGCGCGAGGCGGAACGCCTGGAGGCCGAGACCGAGCGCCTCCGGGCCGAGACCGAGCGCCTGCGGGCGGAGGTCAGGGAGCTGGAGGACGGCCGGCAGCGCGGCCCCCTGCGAGAGATCATCGCGACGGCCATGCGGCAGGGGAAGGCCGGCTGATGTCCCTTCTGACCGAACTCGTCAGCGCCGCCGGGAAGCGGAACGGCGGGCGGCGCGTCCTCGTCTACTGCGTGGGCTTCGAGACCCTCGACGGACCGGCGCCGCACGGGGCGATCGACCTCGACGGCGACCTCGACGGCATCCCCAGGGCCGAGGAGGGCGCCGCCGAGATCCTGGTGCTCGCCCGGACGCCGACCGACCTCCGCCGGGCCGCGACCCTGCACTCCCTGCTGCCCATGGCCACGCGGGTCGTCGTCGCCGTGGAGGAGACGCCGCACTGGTACACCGCGCCGGTGCTGTCCCCCACCCCCGCCCACCGCTGGCGGTCGCTGACCGAGCTCCGCGTGCACCAGCCCCGGCGGCCCGCGTGGGTGGTGGAGGCGGGGTTCTCCAAGCCCACGCCCGCCGGCCGCACGCTCGCCGCGACCGCCAGGGCGTTCGCCGGGCACCGGATGGACGCCGTCGCGGCGCCCGTGGCCGGCCTGGCGGGCCCGGGGGCGGCGCACTGGCGGCCCGGCGACCCCAACGCCGCCCCGGCCGGTGTGACCGGCCCGGTCCCCGGCCGGTTCGGCGCCCGCGGCGGCGACCTGGTCCTGCGCACCACCGGTCAGGATCCGCCGCCCTGGTCCGGCGACGAGACCCCCGTGGACCGCCCGGTCGCCGAACTGATGAGCTGGGAGCGGATCGGCCGGCCCGGCGGGGCCCGGGTCCTGGAGAACGGTCTCGGAGACCTGTCCGAGCCCCGGACCATCCCCCCGGTCGACGACCGCTCGGTCAACCCGATGGGCTTCATCACAGTGCCCTCGCTCGGCACGGCCGAGCTGTCGGTGGAGTCCGGCCGCTGGGCGATCATCTGTGAGGGCCGCACGCTCACCGCCTTCGGCGCCTCCGGCTGCGTCACCGACGTGGACGTGAGCCGGATCAGGCAGGTCAGAGGGGTCCGCGTGGACTGGCGGCGCAGCCACAGCGGCCCCGTGGCCGCGCTGCGGGTCGTCACCGGCCTGGCCGCGGCCGGGGTGCCGCTGTTCTCCGACGTCGTGCCCCGGTGGGCGGGCGCCCTCGGCCCCGAGCTGACCGGGCTGATCACCTCGGTCGGCGAGGCCGGCCTCGAGGACGACCTGGAGCGGGAGGAGCACAGCATCCGGCTCCGCCGCGAGGCACTGCGCACCCACGGCGTCCGCACCCGCTGGGAGCAGCTCGGCGCCCCCGCAGCGGCCAGGCCGCTGACCTCGGTACTGCTCGCCACCCGCCGCCCCGAGATGGTCCGCTTCGCGCTGGAGCAGATGGCCGGTCAGCGCGGCGCCGAGTTCGAGGTGATCCTCGCCCTGCACGGGATCCCCGCCGGGCATCCCGACGTGGCCGGGGCCGTGGCCTCCTACGACCGGCCGATCACCGTGTTCGAGGCGCCCGGGGAGACCGTGTTCGGAGCCGTGCTGAACGAGGCCGCGGCCAGGGCGTCGGGGTCGTTCCTGCTGAAGATGGACGACGACGACTGGTACGGGCCCGACTTCGTCTCCGACCTGCTCCTGGCGCACTCCTACTCGGGGGCCGACGTCGTGGGCATGGTCCCGGAGTTCGTCTACCTCGCCTCGATCGGGGTGACCGTCCACCGGGACCAGGTGACCGAGCAGATCACCAACTTCATCGCCGGAGGGACCATCTTCGCCGAACGCTCCGCCTTCGAGGCCGTGGGCGGCTTCCGCACACTGCCGGGCACGATCGACGCCCAGTTCCAGCACGCCGTACAGGCCGCGGGCGGGCAGATCTACCGCACCCAGGGGCTGGGCTACATCCTGCGGCGCGGCAACGTCGCCAACCACACCTGGCGCGAGCCGATCGGCACGTTCCTGCGGCGCAACAAGCGCCAGTGGCGCGGCTTCCGGCCCAGCGCGCTCATGGAGCTCCCCGCGGAGGCGGTGTGAGCGCGCCGCGGATCCCCGGCAACGACTACGGGGTGCTCAGCCCGCCCGCCCCCGGGACGTGGGAGCCGCGCCTGCCGGTGAGCGTGGTGATCCCCGCCAGGGCCCAGCAGGGGAAACTCGACCTCACGCTGGCCGCCCTCGCCGCCCAGACCTACCCCTCGCACCTCCTGGAGGTGATCGTGGTGGACGACGGGAGCGCGCCCCCGCTCCGGCTCCCCGAGATCATCCCGGACAACACCCGGCTCCTGCGGGTGCCCGACGGCCGCTGGGGCATCGCCTGGGCCCTGGAGACCGGTACGGCGGCCGCCGGCGGCGAGGTGATCCACCGGATGGACGCCGACATCGTCGCCCACCGCGACCACGTGGAGGCGCACATGCGCTGGCACCACCTGGCCGACTACCTGGTGGTGCTGGGGACGCTGCGCTTCACCGCCATGGCGGGCACGCCGCCCACCGCGTCCGAGGTCCAGATCGCCGTCGCCAAGGACAGGACCGACTCCCTCTTCGACCCGGACCCCGACCACGGGCACGACTGGATCGCCGAGCTCGTCGCGGCCCACCGCGACTTCCGCGACGCGCCCAGCCCGTTGCTGCACCGCGTCCACGTGGGCGCGACGGTCTCGCTCCCCGCGGCCCTGCTGAAGTCCGCGGGAGGGATGGACACCTCCCTGAGGCTCGGCGAGGACACCGAGCTGGGCTACCGGCTCACCCAGACGGGCGCGGTGTTCGTCCCGGACGCCGAGGCGCTCAGCTGGCACCTGGGCACGACGACGGCGATGCGGAGGCCCGGGGAGGTCAGGCGGCACAACGACCCCTTCATCGCCGACCGCGTGCCCTACCGGCGCAACCTCCGCTCGGAGGGGGGCCGCCAGTGGCTGGTCCCCTATGTCGACGTCGTGGTGGACGCCCGGGACGCCTCCTTCGAGGACGTCCGGGCGAGCGTGGACGGGGCGCTGGCCAGCACCCTGCCCGACGTGCACGTCACCCTGACCGGCCCGTGGGCGTCGCTGACCGGCGAGCGCCGCGCGCCGCTGGACGACCCGCTGCTCGACCTGCGGCTGGTCCACGGGCAGTACGCCCACGACGGCCGCGTCTCCTTCGCCGAGCGGGTCCCCCCGACCTCGCTGCCCGCGCCGTTCCGCCTCACCTGCCCGGCCGGCTGGGTGCCCGGGGCGGAGTCGCTGGCCATGCTGATCCGGCGGGCCGACGAGGACGACGAGGGCCTGCTGCTCGTGGCGCTGGAGGAGAACGCGACGGGTGTGGTGTCCGCCCGCCTGGAACGGACCGCCGCCGTCGCGCGGGCCCTGCGCGTCGCCCGCGACGGCGAGCTTCTGGACGACGTGATCGCCGACCTGTACGGCGCGACCTGGCTGGACGCCGAGTCGTGGCGGTTCCGGCCGACGGCGGCGGCCTACCCGGCCTGGGCCACGGACCGCAACCGTGAGGCCGTGCGCTGGCGCGCGGAGGCCGAGTCGCGCAGGCGGGAGGCCGAGCGCGCCCAGCGGCAGGTCACGGCGCTCAAGTCCGAGCTCAAGGAACTGCGCGCCGCCGCGGCCAAGGGCAGCCGCGACACCGTCAGGTGGAAGGAGAAGGCCGAGCAGCGCCGCCTGGAGGCCGTCGCCCTGCGCCAGGCGCAGGAACGCTCGCTCCTGCGCCGCGCCGCCCGCCGCCTCCGCGGTCTCACCGAGGACTCCCGGTAGGGGCGGGCGGCAGGGCGGTCTACTCGGCGGGTACCGGCCGGTAGCGGGCGCCGACCGCGTCGTGCAGGGTCTTGACGACCGTGCCGCGGCTCTTGCGGGTCGCCAGCCAGCCGAGGAACTCGTCCAGGGTCTTGGGGGAGACCGAGTAGAGGCCGCAGCCGTCGCAGACCCGGTGGAAGACCAGGGGGACGAGCCCACCGCCGCTCTTCTCGGCGTTGAGGACCTGCTGCCTCATCTGCCGCGGCAGCGTGTCGTCGCGGATCGAGCCCGGGGTGCGGATCTCGTAGCGGTCCCGGGGCCGCAGATCCTCACCGGCCTGGCAGCCGCGGCATCCCCAGTCCTTGAGCCCGCCGACCCTGCGGGCCGCGTCGTAGCCGCACCGCCGCGCCACCGCCTTGGCGTCGGCGTCCACCGAGCCGAACGGGTAGGCCAGGGTGGTGGGCCGGTAGCCCCACGCCACCAGTGCCCTGCGGTCGTCGCAGATCTGCGCGCGCTGCTCGCCCTGGGTCAGCTCGGTGAGGCGGATGTGGGTCAGCGTGTGGCCGCCGATCTCGTGTCCCGCCTTGGCGATCGCGGCGAGCTCTCGGCGGGTCAGCTTGGCGTCACGCCCGATGGTGTCGGTGTTGACGTAGAACGTTCCACGCATGCCGCGCTTCTCCAGCATGCGGGCCGTCGCCGCGTGGGTGACGTCCCCGTCGTCGAAGGTGAGCGAGACGACCGTCGTGACCTTCTTCGGAGGCTTGGCGCTCTCCGCGTGGGAGACCGGCTGCAGGACCGCCAGGGCGACCAGCGCCGCCGGCAGAGCCGCCGCCCAACGAACGATCTTCACGGTGGGCCGTCCTCTCAGACAACGGATCAAGGGCACAGGAAAGCACCATATAAGCCCACACGCCCTGTCAGGGCCTCCGTTACCAAACGGTCAGGAACGCGCCTCCGTACGGGATCCCGGCAGGGCGCCCCCATGACGGAGGGCGCCCTCACCCCGGCGAGCGGAGTGCTACGGGGTGTCCTCGCCCTCGACCCGCATGACGCTCACCACGTCGCGGACGATGTCCATCTCGCGCAGGCTCTCGATGGTGGCCGACAGCGCGGCGTCGCTGGCCCGGTGCGTGACCAGGACGAGCTGGGCGTCGTCGCCGTGACCCTCCTGGCGGACGGTCTGGATGGACACGTCCTGCTTGGCGAACATGTCGGCGACCCGGGCGAGCACGCCCGGCTTGTCGGCGACGTCCAGCGAGACGTGGTAGCGCGTGACGGTCTCGCCCATCGGATGGACCGTCAGCTCGGCGTAGGTGGACTCCTCCGGGCCCCGCGTGCCGGCCAGCAGGTTGCGGGCCACGGCCACGATGTCGCCCAGCACCGCGCTCGCCGTCGGGGCGCCGCCGGCGCCCGCGCCGTAGAACATGAGCTGCCCGGCGGACCGGGCCTCCACGAAGACCGCGTTGTACGCCTCGCGGACCCCGGCCAGCGGGTGCGTCCTGGGGATCATTGCCGGGTGCACCCGGACGCCGAAGGAACGGCCGTCCTCCGAGCGGGCGCAGATCGCCAGCAGCTTGATGACGTAACCCATCGCCTTGGCGCTGGCCACGTCGGTGGCGGTGATCTCGGTGATGCCCTCGCGGTGCACGTCGGCGGCCGTCACACGGCTGTGGAAGGCGATCCCGGCGAGGATCGCGGCCTTGGCGGCGGCGTCGAAGCCCTCCACGTCGGCCGTGGGGTCGGCCTCGGCGTATCCCAGGGCCTGGGCCTCCTCCAGCGCGTCGGAGAACGACGCGCCGCCGGAGTCCATCTTGTCGAGGATGTAGTTGGTGGTGCCGTTGACGATGCCGAGCACGCGGTGCACGTGATCACCGGCCAGGGACTCGCGCAGCGGCCGGATCAGCGGGATCGCGCCCGCGACCGCCGCCTCGAAGTACAGGTCCGCGTTGTTGGCCCTGGCCGCGCCGTGCACGGTCGCGCCGTCCTCGGCGAGCAGCGCCTTGTTGGCGGTGACGACCGACTTGCCGCTGTTCATCGCGGCCAGGATGAGCGACCTGGCGGGCTCGATGCCGCCGATCACCTCGACGACGATGTCCACGTCGTCGCGGGTGACCAGGGCCTCTGCGTCGGTGGTGAGCAGGGCCGGGTCCACGTCGGTGTCGCGTTTGCGGCCCATCCGCCGTACGGCGACGCCGGCCAGCTCCAGCGGGGCCCCGATGCGGGCGGCGAGGTCGTCGGCCTGCTCACGCATCAGCCGGATCACCTGGGAGCCGACGACGCCGCACCCGAGAAGAGCGACTTTCAGTGCCATCCGGTCGCACCCACCTTCTCGTTCGCTCCGCTCACTCGGCGGCTCACCGCTCTGCACCCGACGGTCGCGTTCACCTTCTCGTTCGCTCCGCTCACTCGGCGGCTCACCGCTCCGGGTCGTTTCACAGCTGGCCTCTCAGCAGGTCGTCCTCGGTCTCCCGGCGGACGATCACGCGGGACACCCCGTCCTTGACCGCGACCACGGCGGGCTTGGGAAGGTAGTTGTAGTTGTTGGCGAGCGAGCGGCAGTAGGCGCCGGTGCCCGCGACGGCGATCAGGTCACCGGTGGCCAGGTCCTGCGGCAGCCACAGGTCGCGGACCACCATGTCACCGCTCTCGCAGTGCTTGCCGACCAGGCGCGAGAGCATCGGCCCCGAGGAGCTCTCGCGGGAGGCCAGGCGGGCGGTGTACTCCGCGCCGTACAGCGCGGTGCGGATGTTGTCGCTCATGCCGCCGTCGATGCTGACGTAGGTCCGCAGCCCTTCGACGTCCTTGATCGTGCCGACCTCGTAGAGCGTCACGCCCGCGAGCCCGGCGATGGCGCGGCCCGGCTCGACGGTGAGCTTGGGCACCGGCAGCCCGGCGGACCGGGCCACGTTGGCGACGATCCCCCGCAGGCCGTCGGCGATCTCCTTGACGTCGAGCGCGGTGTCGCCCTCGACGTAGGGGATGCCGTAGCCGCCGCCGAGGTCGAGCTCGGGCAGGACGACGCCGTGCTCCTCCTTGATCTGCACCAGCAGCGTGGCCAGGCGGCGCGCGGCCACCTCGAACCCGGCGGTGTCGGTGATCTGGGAGCCGATGTGGGAGTGCAGTCCGACGAGTTCGAGCTGGGGCAGCGCCAGGATGCGCCGGGCGGCCTCGGCCGCGGCGCCGCTGCTCAGCGAGAAGCCGAACTTCTGGTCGTCGTGGGCGGTGGCGATGAACTCGTGGGTGTGCGCCTCCACGCCCACGGTCACCCTGATCATGACCTGGGGACGCCTGCCGTGCTTGTCGGCGAGGAAGCCCAGCCGGGCGATCTCCTCGAAGGAGTCGGCCACGATGTGCCCGACCCCGGTCTCGACGGCCCTCTCCAGCTCGGCGAGGGACTTGTTGTTGCCGTGCAGCGTGATCCGCTCGGGCGGGAACCCGACGCTCAGCGCGACGGCGAGCTCGCCCGCGCTGCACACGTCGAGGCCGAGGCCCTCCTGCATGATCCAGCGGGCGACCTCGCGACAGAGGAAGGCCTTGCCGGCGTAGTGGACCTCGCCGTCGGCGAACGCCTCCCGGTAGTCGCGGCACCGGGACCGGAAGTCTTCCTCGTCCACCACGTAGAGAGGGCTGCCGTGCTCCCTGACCAGGTCCCTGACGTCCGCGCCGCCGATCGTGACCGATCCGCCGACGCGGTTCGACGTTCGCGGCCAGATCGTGGGATCGAGCGTGTTCAGGTCGGCAGGTGCGTGCGGAGGGCGCTCCTCAGGCAGCACTTCGGCGTGCCGGTCACCGGCGGGGTGGGCGAATCGACTCACCCGATCGAGGCTATCGGACCCGGTGATCCCCGTGGGACGAGTGCCCACCTGACGAGACACGATCGACCGGAAATACACAAATTTTTCATGTCATTAATAACTTAAGCCGCATATTTTTACGTTTTGTGGTGATCTGGACGCCAGGACACCCGGTGCGCCCTTCCACCGGGACCTGCTTCCGGAGGGCTCGTCACAGCCTGTCGGGCGCCGTCTCGCCCAGCGCCGCCAGCCCCTCGGCCAGCACGTCCCGCACCGCCCGGGCCAGCCGTACCCGGGCGGCGTGCAGGGCCGACGGCTCCTCCTCCCCCGACGGCAGCGCGGGAGCCCGCTCGAACGCGTCGTGGTAGACCCGGGCGAGCTGCTCGGTGTAGGCCGCCCATCCGGGGGCCCGGCTCACCCGCCTGCCGTGCACCTCGGCCAGCGACCTGAGCACCGCCCGGTCCCACCGGCCGGCCAGCAGCTCCGGCCGGAAGTCCCCGCCGACGCCCAGATCCGCCGCCCAGCGCTGTACGGCGACCGCCCGCACATGGGCGAATCGCACGATGAATCCGGGGTTGTCCCACGTCCTCGGCAGGTCGGCCCACGGCGGCGCTTCCCCGGCGGCCGCCGGGACGGGGCCGATCTCCGCGACGAGCTCCCCCGGCACGGCCACCACGATCTCCAGGAACCCGTCGCCCCGCACCCGGACGCCCGCGATCCCGGGCAGCGCGCGCAGCCGCGCCGCCATCTCCCCGGGCGCCTCCCCGCGGCGCAGCGCGGCCGGGGAGAGGTAGAGGGCCTCCTCGGCCCACGTCCCCGAGGGGATCGGCGGCAGGCCGAGGACCTCACCGAGCTGACCGGGCGTCACGCCTGGCAGCCTAGATCAGGGCGTGCGGCGCGGGCGGGCCGTAGTCGACGAGCCGGGCCGAGCCGAGGAGCCGGCTGTCGTGGTCGCGGAGGCAGACGTAGCCGAAGCGGTCGGCGGAGAAGACCTTGACCCCGTCCGTGCGGCACTGGCGCATCAGCACCTCGTCCCAGCCCTCGGAGACGTCGGCGAACCCGAGGCCGCGCAGGACGGTACGGCGGGCCAGCAGGGTGGCGCCGGCGACCTCGGGCAGATAGGAGTACTCGGCGGCCGGCTGGCGCAGCACCGTGGCGGCGACGTCGCGCAGGTGGGCGTAGAAGGCCGCCTTCCCGACGATGTCGGCGGTGGTGAACAGGAAGGCGCGGGCGAGGTCGGTCAGGTAGTGCTCGCCGTACGCGTCCCTGGCGTCCATGACCGCCACCAGGTCACCCTGGCACAGGTCGAGGGCGCGATCGAGCTGCCCGCCGGTGGTGAGCCCGGGATCGGCGGGACGGACCACGACGTCCACCCTGTCGGGCATCGCGGCGCGGGCCCGCTCGGCGGCGTCCGGGGCGTCCGACAGCAGCACCAGCTGGACGACGCCCTTCTGTGGCGCGACCTGGGCCAGGGTGTGCCCCAGGTCGCCCCGGTCGATCATGATCACCGAGATGTTCAGGGTGGCGCGGGCGCTGGGCAGCCCGACGGCGTCGAGCAGGTCGTCCACCTTCTGGGTCATCGTGCCCGAGCCGTAGGCCTGGCGGAGCGCCACATGGGCCCGGCGGGCGTCGGCGTCGGCCGCGGCGGCCGCGGATTCCGGTGCGGGATCGGACGGGCGCGACGACGCGATCGGCGTGCCGCAGGCGGCCAGCTCGGCCAGCCGCCAGGCCTCGGTGCCCGGCGGGCAGTCGACGGCCCTGGGCCAGCGGTAGGAGGTGAGCACGTCCGGATACGACAGGTGGCCGGGGAGCAGCTCGTCCAACGTGAGGACCCGGTCGAACCGGTCCCCGGCCAGCGGCAGCGGATTGTGCACGCGCGGCTGGACGGCGAAGGGCAGCAGTCCCAGCGAGGGCGCCCGGCGGCCGGACTCCGGCTCCCACGACGCCAGGGCGGCGCCCCACGCGGCCACGGACCTGGGCAGCGCGGTGACGATGTGCTCGAACAGCCGCGCGGCGGCCACGGAGCGCTCGACGTCTCCCCCGGTGTGCCAGAAGACCGTGCGGATGCCCCGCTCCGCGCACCAGGACAGCAGCGCGTTCAGGCCCTCACCCGGCTCTCGCACCTCCTCGGCCCACGGCCCCTCGGTGACCGACTCGACCACCAGCAGGTGCGGGACCTCCGCGGCCAGGACCCGGGCGAAGTCCTTGGGGGTGAAGCCGGCGCTCTGCCGCCACTCGTAGCGCAGCAGCGCCTCGGCGTGCGGCTCCGCGACGACGGCCACGGTCAGGTGCGGGCGGGTGTTCGGGCCGGTCGGGACGCGGAAGGGCTTGAGCTTGACCGACGTGCCGCCGACTGTCCTGGTGGAGGTGGTGGCCTGGAAGGACGCGGCGGCGGCCGCCGACCTGTCGGCGGTCTTCTGGGAGACGGGCTGCCGCTTGGGCGCCACGGGGCGCTTGGCGGGCCTGGCGGCTCCGCGCAGGCCGCGCGCCAGCCGTACCGGGTTGCTCTTGCCCGTCTTGAGCGCGTCGCCGATCCGGGACCAGCGGGCCACCTGGACCGACGACAGCTTCCACTTCGCCACCTCGGCCTGGTAGCGCTGCTCGGCCAGGTCCCTGCGGAGCCTCTCCTCGGCCGTGTGCGCGGCTTCGAGCAGTTTCTCGGTCTCGCTCAGGCGCTCCTGGACTCCTCGCAGTTCGGCGGTGGCGCGCTCCGCTTCAGCGATCTTCGTCTGCGCCGCGTCGAGCAGCCGGGCCAGTTCGGCGGCCCGTTCCGCCTCGGCCACGGCCTCCCGCAACGCCAACCGTGTGCTTTCGAGTTCCTCGCCCGCCACGTCGTCCTCCGATTCCTGAGCCGGGCGAAAGGATACCCTTTGGTCAATCGCGACACAGAGGAGTCAGCACGGTGCAGTGGCCGACGTTCAATGTGAGACCGTACGTCTGCGGCGGCATCGGCCACCTCGACGAGTCCGCCCTGGAGACGCTCCGGGAGGCCGGACCGCGGGTGAAGCCCGCGCTGCGGACCCCCGAGGCGGCGCTCTACAGCTCCTCCCCGCTGCCGCCCTACCAGCGCGACACCCGCGGCTGGGCGTTCGCCTGGGGAGAGCGCAGGCCGGCCGAGCCGGCGCCGTGGATCAGCGTGGCGGAGGAGTTCGAGACCCCCGGCCTGATCGACGACGGGGACCGGATCGCGCTGCACGCCGGCGGCCTCGGCCTGGTGGACGTCTACTACCTGACGCGGGACGGGGCGGTCTACTTCTCCTCGCTGCTGGAGCCGCTGCTGGCCCTCGCGCGCACGCCGTACGAGATCAACTGGGACGCCTGGGCGTCGATCATCCAGTTGACCTTCCCGCTCCGTGACGACACCCCGTATGTCCAGGTCAAGCGGCTGGCCGGAGCCAGTGCGCTGGTCTTCGACCGGGCGTCGGGCCGGATCTCGACCGAGCGGAGGCTGCCCCGGTGGCTGCGCGAGGAGCCGTTCGAGGCGGGACGGACGGCCGGGGAGATCCTGGAGATCCTGCACGAGGTCTACAAGGAGTTCGACGACCGGCCGCTGCTCGTGCCGGTCAGCGGCGGCTACGACTCGCGGCTGCTGTGCTCGGTCGCGGTGACACGGGGCGCCGACGTCGAGTCGTGGACGACGAGCCCGGACGACGGCACCGACACCGACATCGCCTTCGCCCGCGCGATAACCCGCGAGCTGGGCGTACGGCACCGCGTGATCACCCAGGACGCCGCGGCCTACCCCGACGACGCGCTGGCCGTCGCCCGGCGGCTGGAGTTCCTCACCCCGCACCACGCCTGGTACACCCCGTTCGCCCGTGAGGTGCACCGAGCCGGCCGGACCCTGGTGGACGGGCTGGCCGGGGGGCCGCTGCTGAAGAACTTCATGGTCAGCGGGGCCGCCCTGGAGGCGTCCTCGCAGGCGGAGCGGAAGGCGGCGCTGCTCGGCTCCCTGGCGCTGGGCACCCCGTCGGTGCCGTTCCTGTCCGAGGAGGCGGCGGCCTGGATCACCTCCTCGGTCGAGACGGCGTTCAACCAGTCGACCTCGATGCTCAACGGGCACCGGGCCGAGCTGCCGCTGTCGGTCCTGCACACCCGGACGGCCCGGGGCATCGCCCGCTCGCCGGTCAACCTGGTCGGCCCCGAGGTGTCGTTCGCCGCGCCGTTCACGCACCCCGACTTCTTCGACGCCGCGCTCTCGGTGGGCGTGGCCCGCAAGGACAAGGGACGCTTCTACCGGGAGGTCCTGTACGCGGCCAACCCGCGCGTCGCCGCGCTGCCCTCCACCAACGTGGTCAAGCAGCCGCTCCAGCGGGTCCCGCTGCGCTCGGCCGCCGCGCCCGCCCGGGAGTACGGCCACCGGATGCTGACCCGGGTCGCGGGCACCGTGCCCTCCCTGCTGTCGGAGCCGCTGCACGCCGTGGTCGCCGAGGGCCCGGACGCCCTGGCGCGCTTCAACGGCTGGAACGACCGGTTCTGGGTGCGGAGTCTGGTCCTGTTCGGGGCCTGGCTGGGCGACTACGAGGACCGCCTGCC
>NZ_NGFP01000289.1 GCF_002149035.1 Streptosporangium minutum | reverse complement strand
GTCACGCCGATCGATCCCGACCACAGCGATCCCTACACCCGCTGCCGGATCATCGCGATGAACGGCATCGAGGTGGAGGCGATCCTGTTCAGCCACCAGTTCAACCGGCACTGCCCCGACCCGGCCGTCAAGCAGCAGCTGGCCCGGGTCCGCTACATCGAGGCCCAGCAGCAAAAGGCGGTCAACTGGCTGCTGCCCGGGCTGGCCTCGGTGCTGGAGACCACGATCGCCTACGAGCAGGTCGCGGTCGACCTGACCGCCTGGGTGGCGCGGATGGAACCCGACCCCTACCTCAAGCAGGCCTACCAGTTCGGCGTGCTGGAGGACTTCGAYCACCTCTACCGCTACGCCAACCTCTACGAGATGATCGAGCACCGCAAGGCCGAGAAGATCGTCGACAAYCTGACCGAGGTCATGCCCGGCCGGCCCACCTACCTGCACCACCGCGACCCGGTCGACAACCTGCGCGAGCCCTACGACAAGAACGCCGCCGCGCCGATCTCCAAGCTGCACGCGCTGACGATCATGGCGGCCGAGCAGCAGACCATGAACTTCTACATGAACGTCGGCCCGACCTACATGGAGCCGATCGCCCGGCAGCTGTATCAGGAGATCGGGCTGATCGAGGAGGAGCACGTCACGCATTACGAGTCGCTGGTCGACCCGGGTGAGACGTGGTGGGAGATGCTGCTCAACCACGAGTACAACGAGTGCTACCTCTACCACTCGTTCATGGAGACCGAGTCCGAYCCGAAGGTCAAGGCGATCTGGGAGCTGCACCTGAACATGGAGCTGGAGCATCTGCGCCTGGCGGTGGAGCTGTTCAAGCGTCATGACGGCCGTGATCCGCAGGAGGTCCTCGCKCCCGCGCTGCCCGCGCCGGTGACCTTCGAGCCGAACAAGGACTACCTGCGTGAGCTGATCGCCACCCAGATCGACTTCACCACGCTGGGCACCGGTTACGTGCAGGACATGCACGAGCGGTTCGAGCGGATGCAGGAGAACATCCACGGCGGGGAGAAGCCGCCGAGCGAGCAGGTCATCGACGACAACCGGGCCAAGTCCGGGGAGGAGTACCGGCTGGAGACCGAGGGCCCGCACCCGGTGCCCAGCCTGCGCACCGACCGCTAGCCGTACTGACCCGCGTGGGGCCGACACGGGTGATCGATGGCCGGCCGCCGAGGGCGGCGGGGCGGCGATGACGGTCGCGGGCGTGCAAGAAGCGCGGGGTCCGGGTCCGTCCGTCGTCGCCGGCTCTCATCACCGCCCAGTGGTATGCCGCCGGCCTGGCCCCCTGCCTGGCCGACGGCATACCGAACACCGGCTGCGGGTCTTCTTCCGTGGCAGCGGCCCGGCATCGGCGTGCCGGTCCGGTGGACCGTTCGTGGCTCCGCCCGCTCTGGTGATGCTCGCCGACCTCAGCGGTCGTCGCGCCGTGTCCAGCTACCGGCCTTCGCCAGCCCCCGGGCCAGCATGTAGCCGATGGTCAGGAAGGTGATGTACCTGATGGCCTGTTCGGCTCCGAAGGGGTCGACGCCGCCTCGCCTGTCGGCACCGACGACCATGGCCGTGATCACCACTGCGATCACCGCAGCGATGTATACCAT
Source organism: Streptosporangium minutum (assembly GCF_002149035.1). Taxonomy (GTDB): domain Bacteria; phylum Actinomycetota; class Actinomycetes; order Streptosporangiales; family Streptosporangiaceae; genus Streptosporangium; species Streptosporangium minutum. The sequence goes on along the minus strand of NZ_NGFP01000289.1, from coordinate 9,774 downwards.
GAACTCGGTTGTCTTGAATGCCGGCCGTGTCTCCGTCGGCTGCCGGTCACGGGCTGCAGCAGCCGCGCGAGCAGATGCCTGACTTGGTACGGTTTGAGGATTGTTCATGATGTTTCGTCTTCCCTGCTGCATTTAGGTGCTGGGAGTCGGAATTGATCCATTATGTCCGTTACCCGGCGGGCCACCTCCGAAACACGTCCGCCTTTTCCGGCTGAGACCGCAGATCAGACGGCGGGACCGGAGCCGGGCGCCGCACGGCTGTCGGGGGCGCGATCGGTCGGCGCACTCGCTGTCCGGCTCGCCGGTGCCCCTGGTGGACACGGTACGTCACCGGCCTACGCTGATGGCATGAGCAGGTCTGCGGGCAGAGCGGGCATCCGGCGCGGACGGGCGCCGAGTGCCCCGCCACGATCCGGGACGGGGCCGTGAGTCACTTCTCGGTGAGCGTCACCGACTACCGCGGCTGCTCGGTGATCGCCCTCGACGGGGAGCTCGACGCGTTGTCGGTGCCTCTGCTGCAGCAGGTGCTGGGCGATGCCCTCGCTCGCGGCCGCACCCACCTCGTCATCGACGTGGCCAAGCTGACCTTCTGCGACTCCACCGGCATATGGGTGCTGGCCGAAGGCCACCAGCGCGCCGCCGCGGCCGGCGGCCGGCTGACGCTGGCCTACGTCCACGGCGTCCTCAAACGCCTCCTGGAGGTCATCCGGCAGGCCGGCGTCCTCCCGCTCGACGTGGAGTTCATCACCACCTTGGAGTGGTAGCCGCGCCGCTCACGCCCCCTTGCGCGCACGGGCCGGTGCGCCCCGTGTTCGGAAGTCATCGTTCCGCGGGCGCCCCTACCCGGGTGACCGGCTGTCAGGCCGCCCAGGCGCAGGTGGCGGCCGGTGGTCCGAACCTTGTCCGTACCCCGGCACGGGCCGGCTCACTTGGCGTCGGCGTAGCACCGCACCGCGACGGCCTGCATCGGGAAGCGCACCGGGGTCGGGCCGAACAGCAGCCGGGTCGCCTCCTCGGCGGCCCTGCCGACCGCCGCCACGACCTCCTCGGCCAGCTCCGCCGGACAGTGCACCATCACCTCGTCGTGCTGGAAGAACACCAGCCTGGCCGGGTCGGGCAGCAGCCCGCGCAGCACGGCCATGAGAGCCAGCGCCCACTCCGCCGCGGTGGCCTGGACCACGAAGTTACGGGTGAACCGGCCCCGGTCGCGGGCCGCCCGCTTCCCCTCGGGGCCGGAGACCAGCTCCCGCCAGCCCGCCGAGGGCTGCGGGCAGGTACGGCCGAGCCAGGAGCGGACCAGCTTGCCCTCCTCGCCGCTCCGCGCGGCGTCCTCCACGAACTGGTAGGCCCTGGGGAAGCGCTGCCGCATCACGGCCAGCAACTTGGGCGCGTCTCCGCTGGTCCCGCCGTACATCGCCGACAGCATGGCGATCTTGGCGCTGTCGCGTTCACCGCCGAACGCCTGGGCCAGCGCCTGGTAGAGGTCGATCTGACCGGCCGCCCTGGCCAGGCCGCCGTCCCCGGCCATCGCGGCCAGCACCCGGGGTTCGAGCTGAGCGGCGTCGGCGACGACCAGTGTCCAGCCCTCGTCGGCCACCACGACCCGCCGCATCACCTTGGGGATCTGCAACGCGCCGCCGCCGCTGGTGGCCCACCGGCCCGACACGACGCCCCCCACCACGTATTCGGGCCGGAAGCGGTGGTCGCGGACCCACTGGTCGGCCCAGACCCAGCCGTGGAAACTGTAGATCCTGGCCATCTCCTTGTAGGCGAGCAGGGGCGCGACGCCCGGATGGTCGACCTTCCTGATCTCATGGGCCCGGGTGGAGGCGACGGGCACGCCCGCCGACTTGAACGCCTTGACGATCTGCTGCGGGGAGTCGGGGTTGAACGGCGTGCCGAAGGCCTCTGCCACCTGGTCGGCCAGGGCCTGGAGCCTGGCGGGCCGCATGCCGTGCACCGGGCGCGGGCCCAGCAGGCCGGTCAGGAGCGTGTCGTGCACGTCCTCCCGCCACGGCATGCCGTCGTGGCCCATCTCCCCCGCGATCAGCGCCCCGGCGGACTCGGCGGCGACGAGCAGCCGGAACCGCTGCGGGTCGGCGGTGGCCTCGATCCGCCTGAGCTGGTCGGCGTGGACCTCGGCGACCAGGCCGACGTCGGGCGGGGGCGGCTCCTCCTCGAACAGCGTGGCCTGCCGCGCCTGCGGCCCGTGGTGGTCCTCCGGCACAGGCAGGCCGTGCAGCCGCGCGTGGGCGGCCTGGGCCGACCGGGGCTCCCCGTGGCGCCCCTCGTATCCCAGGAGCAGCCCCTCGGTCAGCGCCAGGTCGTGACAGCGGGCCGGCCGCACGCCTGCCGCGAGCAGCGACGGCTGGACCTCCCGCGTGTCGGCCCAGACCCAGCGCGGCCGCCCGGTCTCCAACTCGCGCACGGCCTCCGCCAGATCGCCGACGGCCCGCGCGTCCCGCCCCTCCGGGCACAGGACGCCCCCACCGCCGGGACCTGTCGCGACTGCCACGTTCATACGCCCAGCCTGCCACGGAGAACCGACATTCCCGATCAGAGGAGCGAGATCACGACCTCGTCCTCGAGCGGGGGTTCGATCTCCTGCGGCAGGCACCCGGTGGCGGCGAAACAGCGGATCTTCAACGTCTGCGGCGTCACGGAGATGTGCAGGAAGCTCTTGAAGAACGGCGGGGTGTCCCAGTCCGACAGCTCCGACAGGTAACGGTGGAAGACCCTGCCCACGGGCAGCCGGAACGGCATCGGCCGGCCGCCGAGGATCCGCGCCGCCCAGCGCATCCGCCGGGTGACGCGGACGGGCGGGACGTCGCGGACCGGGGTGTTGCCGATCTGCCGGGACATCAGCGTCGCGCTCTCCGCGGGCGTCAGGTAGAGCCAGCGCATGCGCAGCCGTTCGCTGTAGAGCTTGCTGTAGAACGACAGCGAGTCGCCGCGGAGCGGGTAGCACCGGTAGTCGTCCTCGTGCAGGCCGCCGACCGTGACCCTGGGGATGGTGTGGGTGGCGTGCATGAAGGCCCCGGAGCCGCCCGCCACGATGTACTGGATCGTCCGGCCGCCGGCCCTGATCGGGAAACGCTGGTAGTTGTGCACGTCGCCGCCTATCGCCGCGACGTAGTTGTGCGCGGGGTCGGCGACGATGTCGTCGATCGTCCCGCCGTCCTCCAGCTTGGACGGCTTGTACTCGTTACGGGTGTAGATGGGCTTGCCGGTGATCAGCACCTTGGGCCGGGGGTCGCGCGACACCTCGCGCAGCCACCGCGCCTGCTCCCGGTCCAGCGTGCTGTGGATCCCGGTGTCCACGCCCACGACGAGCAGCCCCGGAGTCTCCATCGCCCAGTACGGCGCAGGCTGCACGGCCCGCTGCTCGGGCAGGGACCGGTGCTCTCGCGCCCTCGCCAGCCGGGCCTCGTCGATCTTCTCCGGCTTGCGCCAGAGCAGCCCCCGCAGCCCCGAGGGCGTCAGCCGGAACCCCTGCCGCTCGGCCTTCAGCGCGGGGGCGTCGCAGAAGACCCGCATGAAACCGCCGAGCCCGTCGTACCAGTCGTGGTTACCGGGAACGGCGTAGATCGGCGCCCGGTAGTCCTTGTAGGGGCGGAAGAACTTGTCCTCGTACTCGTTCCCGGACCCGGTGGGGTAGATCACGTCGCTGGCGATGACGGCGAAGGAGGTGTCCGCGCCGAGTTTGAGCAGGCCGGGGATCACGGCGTACTGCGAGGCGTCTCCCTCCCCCGTGTCACCGAGGACGAGGAAGGAGAACTCCGGCCCGACGTCCATCGGGATCCGGAAGGAGGGGTCGACGCCCCGCTCCCGCTGGGACGCCGTCCAGCGCGCCCGGACCTGGCCCGAGGGATCGCCGAACAGGCCCGCGAGGACCTCGTTCCGCGACTTCCAGACGGTGCGCGGGCTCAGCCAGGTGAAACTCTCCTTGCTGGGCCGCAGATCCTTGAAGGCGCCGATCTCGACGCAGTCCCAGCCCGCCCCCTCCTCCGAGACCCGAGAGGAGACCTCACGCCCGCGTTCCGCGGCCCGCCCGACATCGACCATGACCGTATTTTGGCGTTGATCTTACGCGGCCGCACCCTTCTCGGGAAAGGCGGCCGGACCTCCCAGGGGAGGCGGCCGATCTCGGAGCCGTCGAAGTACACGGGGTCCCGGTGCTCGACGCGGGCCGCCGTCCCACCGTCTCGCCGCCCCGCCGTCTCGCCGCCCCGCCGTCCCACCGGACCGCCGTCCCACCGGACCGGGACCGGGACCGGCCGGAGCCGGGGCGCGTTCCCGATCATCTCTGGAATATAGTTCTATCGTGTACGCCTACTGGGAGACCGTCGCGACCAGGTGGAAGGACAACGACGTCTACGGCCACGTCAACAACGCCGTCCACTACTCGCTGATGGACACTGTGATCAACACCTGGCTCATCGAGAAGGCGGGGCTGGACATCCACCACGGCGACGCCATCGGCCTGTGCGTCGAGTCGCACTGCGCCTACAAGGCGTCGGTCTCCTTCCCCGAGGCCATCCGGATCGGGCTGCGGATCGGGCGCCTGGGCCGCTCCAGCGTCCGCTATGAGCTCGGCCTGTTCCGCGAGGACGGCGAGACGGTGGTGGCCGAGGGGCATTTCGTCCACGTGTTCGTGGACCGGCGGACCCGGCGGCCCGCCGCGATCCCGGGACCGTTGCGCGGCGCCATGGAGAAACTGGTGATCGGAGACGGCGCCCCGCGCCACCCGTGATCGGCCGATGACGTACGGCACCGCCCCGCCGGCCTCCCCTCGGCCGGGACCGCACTTCCACGCTGGAGGTAGTCGATGAGCACCGGAACACGCGCGGCCGTCCTCGTGGAGTCGGGGCGTCCCGCCCCCTACGCATCGTCGCGCCCTCTGGAGGTCACGTCCCTGCGCCTGGACCCGCCCGGCCCCGGCGAGCTCCTCGTCCGGGTGGGCGCGGCGGGCCTGTGCCACTCCGACCTCTCGGTGATCGACGGCTCCCGGCCCCGGCCGCTGCCGATGGCCCTCGGCCACGAGGCGGCGGGCGAGGTGGTCGCGACCGGCGGCGGCACCGAGTTCGCCCCGGGCGACCACGTGGTGCTGGCGTTCGTCCCCGCCTGCGGGCACTGCCCCCACTGCGCCGGCGGACGCCCCGCGCTCTGCGAGCCGGGCGCCGAGGCCAACGGGAACGGCACGCTGCTCGGCGGCGGGCTGCGCCTCACCGGGGCCGACGGCCGACGGCCCCTGCACCATCTGGGGGTGTCGGCGTTCTCCGAGCACATCGTGGTGTCGGCACGCTCGGCGGTCCGGGTCGATCCCGGGCTGCCCTTCGAGATCGCCGCCCTGTTCGGCTGTGCCGTGCTGACCGGCGCGGGCGCCGCCTTCCACAGCGCCAGGGTCGCCCCCGGTGACAGCGTCGCGGTGTTCGGGCTGGGCGGGGTGGGGCTGGCCGCGCTGATCGCCGCCAAGGCCGCCGGGGCCGCCACGCTGATCGCGGTGGACGTGGTCGGGTCCAAACGGGCCCTGGCGCACGAGCTCGGCGCGACCCACGCCGTCGCGGGCGGCCCGGACGCCGTGGAGACGGTCCGGGAGATCACCCGCGGCGGCGCGGAGAAGGTCATCGACACCACCGGGGTGGTCGCGGTCCTGCGGCAGGCCTACCTGGCCACCGGCCGGGGCGGCACCACGGTGACCGTCGGCCTGCCCGACCCGTCCCGGGAGCTCGCCCTGCCCGCGCTCAGCCTGGTGGCCGAGGAGCGGACGCTCAAGGGCAGCTACCTCGGCTCCTGCGTGCCGCGCAGGGACGTGCCGCGTTTCGTCTCCATGTATCGCTCGGGGATCCTGCCGGTGGACGCGCTGCTGTCGCACCGGCTGTCCCTGGAGGAGGTCAACGAGGGCTTCGACCGCCTGCGCGCCGGCGAGGCGGTCCGCCAGGTGATCGTCTTCTGAGAGCGGATCCGGCCCGCGCGAGCCGACGCCTTTACATTGTAGATTTTAATCAGGCGTCCACGTGACCGCCCCGGGGCTAGGCGATCAGCACCCCGGGGTTGAGGATCCCCTCCGGGTCGAGCCGGCCCTTGACCCCGCGCAGGATCTCCACGCCCAGGTCGCCGATCTCGGCGGCGTAGGCCTCCCGGTGGTCGCGGCCGACGCCGTGGTGGTGCGAGATCGTGCCGCCGGCCGCGACGATCGCCTCGTTGACCGACCGCTTGGCCCCCTCCCACTGGGCCAGGGGGTCCCCGCTCTGGGCCGTGACGACCGTGAAGTAGAGCGAGGCGCCCGTGCCGTACACGTGGGAGACGTGGCACATCACCAGCGGCGAGCCGAGCGAGGCGTGCAGCGACAGCCGTACGGCGTCGTAGAGGCGGGGCAGGTTGGACCAGAACCCGGCGGTCTCCAGCGTCTCCACGGTGGCTCCCTCGGCGAGGAGGGAGTCACGCAGGTAGGGCGCGGAGTAGCGGCCGTGCGCCCAGGACTCCCCGGGCCCGGGGCCGAGGGGGACGCCGCCGAGCCCGGCCAGCACCGTGGCGGCGCGGTCCCGCAGACCGGCCACCTCGGAGGAGCCCTCGTAGCCCGCGATGACCAGGCAGCCCGCGTCGGCCGCCGGCCCGCCGATCTCCCCCGGCCGGGCCAGGCCGATCATCGTCTCGGTCTCGTCGGACAGCCGGAGCACGGTGGGCAGCGGTCCATCCTGGGCGAGCCGCCGCAGTGCCGCCGACCCCGCCGCGAACGACGCGAACCGCCAGCCCTCGTAGATCCGCTCGGCGGGGGCGCGCCGCACGCGGAGCCGCAGAGAGGTGATCACGCCGAAGGCGCCCTCGGAGCCGAGGATCACCTGGCGCAGGTCGGGGCCGGCGGCGGACTTGGGCGCGCGGCCCAGGTCGAGGGTGCCCCGGGGGGTGGCCACGGTCAGCCCGACGACCATGTCGTCGAAGCGGCCGTATCCCGCGGAGGCCTGGCCGCTGGAGCGGGCCGCGGCGAAGCCGCCCAGCGTGGCGTACTCGAACGACTGGGGGAAGTGGCCCAGGGTGAGCCCGTGCCCGGCGAGGAGCCGCTCGGCCTGCGGCGCGCGCAGCCCCGGCTCGATCTCCACCACCATCGACTCGGCGTCCACCGAGACCAGCCGGTTCAGCCGGGCCAGGTCGAGGGCGACGACCCCGGCGAAGCCCTGCCGGGCCGCCACCAGGCCGCCGACGACCGAGGTGCCGCCGCCGAACGGGACCACCGCGACCCGGTGCGCGGCACAGGCCCGCAGCAGCTCCAGCACCTCGGCGTGCGAGCCGGGCAGCACCACGGCGTCGGGGGCGTCGGAGCCGTCCCCCGCGCGCATGCGCATCAGGTCGGGGGTGGACTTGCCCCGGGTGTGCCGGATGCGCGCGTCGTCGTCGGAGCGGACGTGGTCGGCGCCGACGATGCCGCGCAGCTCGCTCAGGACGAGCGGGGAGAGGGCCGCCACGGGCAGCCGCACCTCGCCGAAGCTCGCGGCCGGGGTCTCCGGCGCCCGCACGCCCAGCATGTCCCGTAGCAGCCCGCGGATCGGCGCGGGCAGTGCGGCGGCCTTGGCGGGGTCGCCCCAGCCGGACCAGAGCATGGGTTCGGCGGCGTTCGTCGGAGTTTCCACCTCTACACTGTGACAGATGACGTCCATCCGTCACAATACGACCATGGGAAACGGCGACCCGGTCCTCGACGCCGCCCGCGAGATGGTGCTCGCGGTCGGGGTGCGGCGGACCACGCTCACCGACGTGGCGCGCCGGGCCGGCCTGTCCCGGATGACGATCTACCGCCGCTGGCCCGACGTGCGCGGCCTCGTCGCCGACCTGATGACCCGCGAATGGGTGCTTGTCGCGAGCCGGTTCGCCACCGAGGACCCGGTCACCGCGGCGGTCGGGGTGGTGCGGGAGCTGCGTGACCATCCGCTCTGGCGCAAGATCGTCGAAGTGGACCCCGAGCTGCTCCTGCCCTACCTGCTCCACCGCAGGGGCTCCAGCCACGAGGCCATGCTCGCGCTCGTCGAGTCGGCGATCGCCCGGGGCCAGGCCCTGGGCGCCGTACGGCCCGGCGACCCCGGGACGCTGGCCAGGTCCGTGCTGCTGACCGCCCAGTCCTTCCTGCTGTCCGGCCCGACCATGCTCGGCCCCCTCACCCAGGACGACCTGGACGCCGAGCTGGCCACGCTCCTGGAGAGGTACCTGCGCCCGTGAACTCCTCCCTCAACGCCGCCCGCCGCTCGCGCGAACTCGCCGAGGCCGGGGATCTCGTGGTGGACGTGCTGGTGGTCGGGCTGGGCGCCACCGGTGCCGGAGCGGCGCTCGACGCCGCCTCCCGGGGCCTGTCCGTGGCCGCGATCGACGCCCACGACCTGGCCTTCGGCACCTCCAGGTGGAGTTCCAAGATGATCCACGGCGGGCTCCGCTACCTGGCCAGGGGCCAGGTGAAGGTGGCGCACGAGAGCGCGGTGGAGCGCGGCCTCCTGCTCCGGCACACCGCCCCGCACCTGGTCAGGGCGCAGCCGTACCTGCTGCCGCTGACCCCCGCGGTCTCCGGCGGCCAGGCCGCGACGGTGATGACCGGCTACCGGCTCGGCGACGGGCTGCGGATGGCCGCGCGCACTCCCCGCCGCCTCCTCCCCGGCCCGTCACGGATCTCCGCCGGCCGGGCCCTCTCCCTCGCCGCCCCGTTGAGCCCGGACGGCCTGCGCGGCGCCCTGCTGTCCTGGGACGGGCGGCTGGTCGACGACGCGCGGCTGGTGGTCGCGCTGGCCAGGACGGCCGCGTCCCGGGGAGCGAGGATCCTGACCCGCTGCCGGGCGCTGGAGCTGGCCGGAGACGGGGCGCGGGTCCGCGACGAGCTCACCGGGAGCACCTTCGCGATCCGGGCCAGGACGGTGGTCAACGCCACCGGCGTCTGGGCGGCCCAGCTCGACCCGGACATCCGGATGCGGCCCTCGCGCGGCACCCACCTGGTGCTCCGCCCGGAGACCCTGCCCGGCCTCAGGGCCGGGCTGCACGTGCCGATCCCGGGTGAGAGCAACAGGTTCGCGCTGGTGCTCCCCCAGCCCGACGGCCGGGTCTACGTCGGCCTGACCGACGAACCGGTGGAGGGCCCCGTCCCGGATGTCCCGCAGGCGCCGGAGGAGGACGTGGCGTTCCTGCTCGACGTGCTGAACTCCGTGCTGGACGTGCCGCTCGGGCGGCGGGACGTGGCCGGGACCTACGCCGGGCTGCGGCCGCTGCTCGCCGCCGGGGGGCGCACCGCCGACCTGTCCCGGGAGCACGCGCTGCTGACCTCCCGGAGCGGGGTCGTGACGGTCGTGGGCGGCAAGCTGACCACCTACCGGCGGATGGCCGAGGACGCGGTGGACCGTGTGGTGGCGCTCGGGCGCCTCGGAGCGGGGGGCAGCCGGACGGCACGGCTGCCGCTGGTCGGAGCCGGTGCCGGTGCCGTCCAGGAGGCCGGGGCGGTCCCGGACCGGCTGCGGGCGCGGTACGGGAGCGAGGCGGGGGCCGTGCGGGCGCTGATGGCCGAGGATCCCGCGCTGGCCGAGCCGCTGCCGACCGGGGTCACCCGAGCCGAGCTGGTCTGGGCCGTCAGGCACGAGGGCGCGCTGGACGTCGACGACCTGCTCGACCGCCGGACCCGGATCGGCCTGGTCCCCGGGGACCGGGCCGCGGCCCTGCCCGCGGCACGGGCGGCTCTGGCGTACTGACGGGCCCCTCTGACGCGGCCCCTCTGACGCGGCCCCTTGACGCGCCCCCACCTCCGCG
>NZ_NGFP01000288.1 GCF_002149035.1 Streptosporangium minutum | reverse complement strand
TGGTAGCCGTGCGGGACCAGCACCACGTCTCCGCCCGACACCTCGGCCAGCGTGTCGTGGGTGCCGTAGACCCGCTGGTAGCCGGGGCCGCCCTCGAAGTAGTAGATCTCCTCCAGTACGGCCTCGTGCTCGGAGGCGGTGTCGTGCTTGTGCGGCGGGTAGGACGACCAGTTGCCGCCGGGGGTGAGCACCTCGACCGCGACGAGCTTGTCGCAGTCGAAGGCGTCCGGGGCGCAGAAGTTGTTGACCTGGCGGCTGGCCTGGCCGGCGCCGCGCACCTCGACCGGGACCTCGTGCGCCGGGCCGTACCGGATGGGAAAGCGGCGGGTCGCGCGGGCGGCGGGGAGTGCGAAACGGCCCGTGCCGGTGATCCGGGCGGACGTCCTGATCGGCAGGTAGGCGAAGTCGGTCACCGAGTCGAAGACCGACGTGCGTCCGGCCAGCGGCAGCCGCAGGCCGTCGGCGGTGACCTCGCACGAGCCCGACAGGGGGAGGACCAGCATCTCCTCGTCGCCGGTGGTGAACTCCACGCTCCCGCCGGACAGGTCCACGACCCGCAGTCCGGCATAGGTCCACCCGGCCGACTCGGGAGTGATCTTCACCGCCCACGGGGCGTCGGCGGCGGTGCCGCGGGGAATGTGCGTCATGAGGTCTCCAGCAGGCTCACCGCGGTGTCCACGGACGCCGCCACGTCGTCGCCGGGCGGGTAGAGCAGGGCCCGGCCGACGACCAGGCCCCGCACGCCGGGCAGCCGCAGCGCCTTGCCCCAGGAGTCGAAGACCCGGTCGGGCGCCTGGGTGGGATCGCCGCCGAGCAGCAGGGTCGGCAGCGTGGTGGCCTCCATGACGCGTTCCATCTCCTCGATCACCGGGATCTTCAGCCAGGTGTGGGCGGAGGTCGCGCCGAGTCCCTGGCCGACGTTGATGGCGTGGATCATCCCCTCCGGGGACAGGTCGTGCTTGACCGCGCCGCCGACCCGCCGCGACCAGAACGGCTCCATCATCGCCATCAGGCCGTGCGAGGCCAGCTCGGTGATCGCCCCGGCGCAGGACTCCAGGGTGGCGGCGGTGACGGGGTCGTCCAGGCCGATCCGGCAGAGCATCTTGCCGCCGTCCAGCCCCATCCGGACGATCGAGGCGGTGTCGTAGGCGGTGAAGCGGTCGTCGAACTCGAACGCCGAGCCCTGCACGCCGCCCCGGTTCATCGACCCGATGACGAGCTTGCCCTCCAGGGCGCCGAGCAGAAGCAGGTCCTCGACGATGTCGGGGGTGGCCAGCAGCCCGTCCACGCCGGGCCTGGCCAGGGCGCTCGTCAGCCGGTCGAGCAGGCCGGCGCGGCTCTCCATGGCCATCGGGCGGTCACCGACGCCGAGCGAGCCGCGCGCCGGGTGGTCGGCCGCGATGATCAGCAACTGGTCGCGGTCGGCCAGCAGCGGCCTGCGCCCGCGCGCGGCGGCAGCCTCGGCCACCCGCTCCGGATATCGGGCCCGGTCGTCGAGCAGCCGGCGGTAGTCCTCCTCACGCATGCGCGGTCTCTCCTCTGGGGGATTCACCCGACAGGACGTCCTCGATCTCGTCGAGGGTGGGCATCGCCGGAGCGCACGCCAGCCGCCCGGCCACGATCGCCCCGGCCGCGTTCGCGAACCGCAGCGTCCGCTCCAACGGCCAGCCCTCCAGAAGGGCGTGACACAACGCCCCACCGAAGGCGTCCCCCGCACCCAGCCCGTTGACCACCTCCACCTCGACCGGCGCCACCTCCACCGTCTCCCCCGCGCGCATCCCGACCACCCCGGCCGACCCCTGCTTGACGATCGCCAGCTCCACGCCCGCCTCCAGCAGCAACCGGCCCGCCTCATACGGGTCCCGCGTGCCGGTGGCCACCTCCACCTCATCCAGATTGCCCACCGCCACCGTCACCTGCCCCAGCGCCCGCTGCACCTGTATCCGCGCAGCCCGCACATCCGGCCAGAACATCGGCCGGTAGTCCAGATCCAGCACCGTGTGCGCCCGGCGTCCCCGCGCCCGCCACGCCGCCCAGTGCGCCTCCCGCGACGGCTCCTGGCACAACCCCGTCACCGTCGCCCACAACAACCGGCTCCCGGCCACCGCCTCCAGGTCCAGCTCCTCGGCCAGGATCTCCAGATCCGGCGCCTTGGGCCAGCGGTAGAAATACAGCGGGAAGTCCTCCGGCGGCCGGATCTCACAGAACGTCACCGGCGTCGGCAGTCCCGGCACCGCACTGACATAACGGTCGTCGACCCCGTACTCCCGCAACGCGTCATGAACGAACAACCCGAACGGATCGGCCCCGGTCCGGGTGATCACCGCGCTGGAACGGCCCAGCCGGGCGGCGGCCACCGCCACGTTGACCGGGCTGCCGCCCAGATACTTGCCGAAGGTCTCCACCTGCCGCAGCGACACCCCCACCTGCTGCGGGTAGATGTCCACCCCCACCCGCCCCATGGTCAGCACGTCGGTCACGCGAGGCTCCCCAGGAAGGCCACGCTCGCGCGGACGTCGTGGAGGGGGCCCGCGCCGCCGGGCGGCTCGGAGCCGAGGACGACGTCCTGCTCCATCACGTACCAGCCCGCGTATCCGGCGGCTCCCAGGCCGGTGACGATGCCGGGGACGTCCACGTCGCCGCGGCCGAGCGGGCGGTAGATCCCCGCCTTCACTGCCTCGGTGTAGGACAGCTCGCCGGACCGGACCCGCTCGGCGAGGGCGGTGTCGACGTCCTTGAGGTGGACGTGCGCGATCCGCTCGGGGGTCTCGCGGACGAGGTCCATCGGGTCGGTGCCGCCGATGAGCAGGTGGCCGGTGTCCAGACAGAGCGGGACCGCGCTGCCGTCGAGCACCCGCTCCACCTCGTCCTTGGTCTCGACCATGGTCCCGACGTGCGGGTGCAGGGTGACCAGGTGGGCCGTCTCGCGCCGGATCCTGTCCAGGTTGCCCAGGAGCGTCCGCCAGCCCTCCGCGTCCAGTGAGGGACGCGCGTCGTAGCCGTCGGCGCCGGTGGCGGCGGCCAGGACGACCACCGTCTCCTCGTCGAAGGAGGCCAGCGCGGCCCGCAGACCCGGCAGCGGGTCATGGCCGGGGTCGTGCAGGACGACGGGGACGAACCCGCCGACCGCGCGCAGGCCGTATCCGTCGAGCAGTTGTGCGCGCTGCTCGCGTTCCGGGGGCAGGAAGCCGTCGGGGCCCAGCTCGGTGGCCGTCAGGCCCAGCTCCGCCATCTCGGCCAGCACTCTTTCCCGGGGCATCTGGTGTCCCCAGCCCGGCACCTCGCACACGCCCCACGAGATGGGAGCCGCAGCGATCCTCACTTGGTCACCTCCAGAAGACGGACCGGACGGTCGTCGCGGCGGGACAGGTCCGCCGCCTCGGCGATGTAGAGCGCGGCCAGGGCGTCCTGGACCGTGCAGGGACTCTCGCGCTCACCCCGTGCCGCCGCCAGGAACGCGCTCATCTCCGCGATGTAGGCGGCGTCGAACCTGGCCTGGAAGTCCGGCCACGGCTCGCCGGGCGGCTGCAGTCCCTCGGCGCTGGTGAGCGGCGTGCGCGGGTCGAGGCCGACCGCCCGGGTCCGCAGGGTGCCCGCCAGCTCCATCCGCACGTCGTAGCCGGCGCCGTTGTAGCGGGAGCCCTGCAGGGTGACCAGCGTGCCGTCGTCCAGGGTGAGCAGCGCGGCGCTGTTGTCGACGTCGCCGGCCTCGGCGAAGAACGCCTCGCCCCGGTTGGAGCCGGTCGCGTAGACGCTCTCCACCTCGCGGCCGGTGACCCAGCGCAGGATGTCGAAGTCGTGGATGTGGCAGTCCCGGAAGATGCCGCCGGACATGGGGATGTAGTCGGGGGCCGGCGGCGCCGGGTCGCCGGTGATCATGTGGACCCGGTGCAGCGTGCCGAGCTCGCCGCTCCGCAGCGCCTCGCGCGCGGCCGTGTAGCCGGCGTCGAAGCGGCGCTGGAAGCCGATGTGCACGACCGTCCCGCTCCGTTCGGCGGCGTCGGCGACCCGTATCGTCTCCGCGACGCCGGGCGCCGCGGGTTTCTCACAGAAGGCCGGCACCCCCAGGTCACAGGCTCTTACCAGCAACTCTGCATGGGTGGCGGTGGGGGTGGCGATGACCACGGCGTCGGCGTCGAAAGGGTCTCCGACGCGGGCCTTGAGCCGTCCGGCCACCTCCTCCGCCCTACTCTGGTCGGCGTCGGAGACGACCAGCTCGTCGACAAGAGCGGAAAGGGTGGCAGCGTGAAACACGCCTATACGACCAAGGCCCAACAAACCCACACGCATGATGACTCCTCGTCCAGGGGCCTCCAGTTCTAGATGAACGGGAGGTAAACCGTCAAGACTTTGTCCTGACATTCGGACTAACTATCATCATCACCAGTGTGAGGTTCCGGAGTGCGGTCAGCGCTCCACGAGGGTGACCTCCAGGGCGTAGTGGGAGGCGCGGTAGACGTGCGAGCCGTGTTCCACGGCCCTGCCCTGGTCGTCATAGGTCGTGCGGACCATCGTGAGCAGGGGGCAGGAGCGGCGCTCCTCCAGCAGCCGGGCCTCCGCGGGAGTGGCGGCGCGGGCGCCGATCCGCTGGTTGGCGACCCGCATGCGGACGCCGGTGGAGCGGAGCAGCTCGTAGAGCCCGTGCTGTTCCAGTGCCTCGGCCGACAGGGGGGTGGACCCGGCCGGCAGCCAGTTGTGCAGCAGGGCCAGCGGTTCCCCGAGGGCGTATCTGAGCCGCTCCAGCCGGAGCACCTCGGCGCCCGGCGAGACGCCGAGGGCGGCGGCGACGCTCTCCTCGGCGGGGACCGTGTCGATGGTCAGCACCCGGGTGACCGGCTCCTGTCCCGCCCGGCGCAGGTCGTCGTAGAGGCTGGTGAGCTCGACCGCCCGTTTGACCTGGCCGTGCACGACCTGGGTGCCGACGCCGCGCTTGCGGACCACCAGGCCCTTGTCGACGAGGTACTGGATGGCCTGGCGGACGGTCGGGCGTGAGAGCCCCAGGTGGTCGGCGAGTTGGATCTCGTTGGCGAGCCGGGATCCTGGGAGCAGCTCGCCGGCCTGGATGGCCTCCGCGATCCGCTCGGCCACCTGGAAGTAGAGGGGTACGGGACTCGCCCTGTCGAGGTCGATGTCCAATCTCGTCACAGTCACGGTCAGACATTAATGGAGATCAGGATGTCTTAACCAATACCAGATGGCTGTCCGCGCGCCCGGCATGTGACAGGATCGTGTCGACTGCTTCACAAAGGTAAGAATGTCTTGACAAACAGTTCACGTGGCATTCATCGTTGAGCGCACTGCGCTGCCGGATCGGGGCTCTGAGAGGCGCATACGACCCTTGAGAGGCAAGAGGAGTGACGCCATCGTGAGGCGTACCCGGAAGATCATCCCTGCGGCACTGCTGGCACTGGCCGTCGCCGCGTGCGCACCCTCCACAGGAGCCGACGCCCCATCTGGGACGACGGCGGCCAAGCCGCTGCCCGGCCCCTCGGTCGACGCGGCCTTCAACCTGGACACCCTGGTCGAGGCCGCCAAGAAGGAGGGCAGCCTGCTGGTCTACGACTCTAGCGGCGACATCGAGGAAGTGGCCAAGGCTTTCACCGACAAGTACGGCATCGCGATGGAGGGCGTGAAGTCCGACACCCCGCAGACCGCCGAGAAGATGCTCAGAGAGCACGCCGCCGACAACGTGACGATCGACGCGGCGATGTACGAGGACGGCGGGGTGCTGGTCGGCCAGCTCATCCCGCAGGGCGTGGCGCAGACCTGGGTGCCCGCCGACCTGAAGGACCAGATCCCGCAGGAGAACCAGAACCCGCTGCTCGCGCTGTCGAAGGCCACGGTCTTCGCCTACAACACCAAGCTGTCGCCCGACGGGTGCCCGGTGAAGAACGTGTGGGACCTGACCGAGCCGGAATGGGCCGGCAAGCTGGTGATGCAGGATCCGCTGGGCAAGCCGACCGTGCTGTCGTTCTTCACCCAGCTGGACGCCCACGGCAACCAGGCGCTGGAGCAGGCCTACCAGGCGAAGTACGGCAAGGCGCTGGAGACCAAGGAGAAGAGCGCCGCCTACGAATGGATCAAGCGGATGTCGGTCAACAAGCCGGTGCTGACCGGCTCCGACGAGGACATCTCCGGTGCGGTGGGCGCGCCGAGCGCCACCGACAAGAAGATCGGCTTCATGTCGATCTCGAAGTTCCGCAACAACGAGGACAAGGGATACGCCCAGGCGACGTGTACGGGGATGACGCCGTTCGTCGGCTTCAGCTATCCCAAGTACGTCGCCGTCGCCGCCAAGAGCAAGCACCCCAACGCGGCCAAGCTGTACGTCCACTTCATCATGACCGAGGAGGGCGTCAAGCACGAGATCGGCGAGGGCGGCGTCTCCGGCAACGCCACCGTCAAACCGCCGGTCACCCCGCCCGGCCTGGACGACTGGAATTCCCAGCTCTTCCACACCGACCCCAAGGTGCTGCTCGGCGACCTCCAGAACCGCCAGACGGTCTCCGACTTCTGGCGCGTCAACCACGGCTGAGCCGGTGGACGGAGAAGCCGCCGGCGAGTCAGGCCGCCCTTCCGGGTGGCGTCGCGACCCCCCGGCTCGGGGCGCGCGACGGACGTCGAGATCCACCGGATCCGATCCCCGCAGAGGCGGAAGAAGCTGACCGCGGAGCGGGAGGAGTGCTTCCGCCTTGTGGATCAGGATGTCAGTGGCCGTGAGACGTGCCGGGAATCGTCGGGATCGACCGGCGTACCGGGAAGGGGCGGCGCAACGGCTCGGCGCCGGACAGGGCGAGAAAGAGGACAAGGCGCGGAAGAAGGGGGCACCGCCGGTCAGACGACCGGCGGTGCCCCCTTCTTTCGCGTTCCGCCACCTCAGCGGATCGCCCCGAGCCTGCACAGAAGCCTTCCCGAGCGCGCGGAGACGCATGTGTGCCACGAGACCGCCTACCAGGCGCTCCACGTCCAAGGGCGCGGCGAGCCGCGCCGTGAGCCGGCCCGGACCCCGCGCGCCGGCCGCGCGGCGCGCGAGCCCCGCCGCCCGGCCCGGCAGCGTCAGCCCCGCCAGGGCGTCCCCATGGTCATGACCGGCGTACGGCCGGCCGGCGGCGAGGACCGCGCCGTGCCCGGCCGTGGAAAGGGCGGCCCGACCATCGGCGAGGACCAGGCGCCGGCCATCGGCGCCCTGGTCGGGCGCACCACCCGCTACGTGATGCCCGTCCACCTGCCCGCCGAGTGCGGCGGCGTCCGCAGCGTCGAGTGCGGCGGTGTCCGCAGCGCCGAGAGCATGCGCGCCGCGCCGACCGAGGCCACGGCCACGCTGCCGGCCCGGCTCAACCGCTCCCTGACCGGGGGCCAAGGCGGCGGGACAGGCCGTCACCACGGGGTCGGCGTCGCCGCCGACCCGCCCGTCCGCTTCCGAGGCCCGGCCGGCCCCTGGCGGCGCGACTCGACCGGGAACACCGGCGGCCTGCCGCGCCGCGCCTCCCCGAGGGAAGGGGCCCAGTCCACGGCCGAGAGCGGATCGACGCCGTCGCCGCCGGACAGCGAAAGACGCCCGGCTGGGATGTCCCAGCCGAGCGCCTCGCTGTGCTTCTCCACCATTAAGTGATCATCGTGTTGCGACCACTGGAAAGCGCCCCGTCCGGCCGGGGGCTTCACTCATCCTCAGTCGCGGGGGTCCCAGCCGTCGGTGTCGATGTCAAGGTCGAGCCCGTCGGCGATGCCTTCCCAGCCGACGAACTTGAAGTTCGTGTTCTCCCGGTCGGGCACGGCCGGCGTGTTGGCGCCGTCGTGCGCGATGAACATGCCCTCCTCGAAGTCACCCAGCGGGACGTTCAGCACGGTCGAGCCGTCGCTGTGCTCGACGCCGTCGACGCCGTCGTGCGTCCCGATGCGGAACTGGCCGAGGTAGGCGTTGGAGCCCTCCTTGCGGTAGGCGGCGAAGGTGTTGTCGCCCTGGCTGGAGGCCAGCAGGTAGCCCTTCTGGTCGTCCCGGTAGTAGATCGTGAGGCCTTCGGCGTCGGCCGACAGGTGCTGGCCGCCGTAGCCGGGGTCCACGCCGGGCGTGCACTCCTCCGTCACCGGGTCGTAGGTGGCGGGCACGCCGTAATCGCGGACCTTGTCCATGAGCGTCGGCGTCCCGGTGAGGTCGGCCCGCAGCCGCCAGATGCCGACGTCCTCCTGGGCCGCGTAGAGCACGTCGGTCTGCTGGTCCACGACCATGCCCTCGACCTGCGGCGTCCTGCCCGGCTCGTCACAGGGGGTCCAGCTCTGGCCGTTCGGCAGGGCGAACGACGCGGGCAGGTTCAGCGTCCTGACGACCTGGTAGCCGACCTTGCCGTTCGGCTTGGGCAGAAGCTTGACCAGGCCGATCGCGGTCGTGTGCCGGCGGCTGACCAGAGCGTAGGTGCCGGTGGAGTCCTTCCACGTGGTCAGGCCGTACGCCGTCTCCCCGTCGTTGACCTGCGACTGGGTGGTGTTGAACACGAACGGCGCCGCCGGGTCCGTCACGTCGGTCAGCTGGCCCTGCGCGATGGCGTAGATCCGGAGCTGGTCCCGGCCGCGGTCGGAGACGACCGCGAGGTCCCGCCCGCCGAAGCCGTAGGTGACGTCGACGTTGTTGAAGCGACCGCCCTCGTCGTCGGGCCCCGGCGCCGCGGGGGCCGGCAGGTGCTGGAGCTGCTGGGCGTCAAGGTTGTAGACGTAGAGGCCGCCCTCCTTGGCCGTCGCTACCACCAGGCTCTTGCCGGACTTGGAGGGGTGGACCCAGATGGCCGGGTCGTCGCCGTTGGCGTTGCCGCCGGCCTCGTCGTCGAACAGCGCGGGGGTCTCCACCTCGGGGTCCACCGACGGGATGCTCTGCCCCGAAGCCGGGACAGACAGTGCTCCGACAAGTGAGCACGTCAGGACTGCCAGGAAAAGCCTGGGCAGGGGACGCATTGCGCCTCCTCGTTTGGGGGATGCTGTCGTACAAGAACGTAACGATGAATTTACGACAAAGCAATAGCACATCATTATGTCAGGACATAATGATGTGAGGAGTGTGATCATCCCATGACCGGCTGTGGGAGCCGATGGATGCCTCCAGGCCAGGCCAGGCCGGGTGCGGCGGCCGGCGCTCCCGTTCACGCCCCCGCTCGTGGCCCGGGCGCCGGACCCGGAGTCTCAGCGCAGGGCGTTGCGCATCTGGGCCGAGGCGTCGCGCAGGTAGTCGATGAAGGAGCGCAGCGCCGGGTTGGGGTTGGTCGGGCGGACGGCGGCGCCGATCCTGCGGAAGAGGCGGGGCCCGTCCAGCCGGCACACCTGGATGCCCGCCGCGCCCTGCGCGCCGAGGCTGGGCACCAGGGCCACCCCCAGGCCCGCCCTGACCAGCCCGAGCGTGACCTCGTAGTGGTCGCTGCGGCAGCGGATCATCGGATTGAACCCCTCCAGCGCGCTGGCCCGTTCCAATACCGACACCGGCGTGTCGGTGCCGTACGTGGTGATCCACGGTTCGTCGGCCAGGTCGGCGAGCCGTACCCGCTGCCGCTGCCCCGCCGGATGACCCGACGGCACGACCAGGAGCTGCGGCTCGTCGAACAGGTGGGCGACCTCGACCCCCTCCGGCGGCTTCCAGGGGTCGAGCGCGTGCTCGAAGACCACCAGGATGTCGAGCGCGCCCCGCTCCAGGTCGGGCAGGAGCTCGTGCGGCTGGCCGAGCACCAGGTCGAGCTCCACGGCGGGATGGCGGGCGGTGAAGGTCGACAGCGCCAGCGGCAGCAGCCGGTAGCCCGCGGAGGCGAAGAACCCGATCCGGAGCTGCCCGGCGTCGGCCCTGGCCTGCGCCAGCAGGTCCTTCTCCGCGGCCTCGATGATGTCGAGCACCTCCTGGGCCCGGGTCGCGAGCCGCCGCCCGGCCGCGGTCAGCCGCAGGCTCTGCGCGCCCCGCTCGACCAGGCCCACCCCGGCCTCCTCCTCCAGCTTGGAGAGCTGGTGGGACACGGCGGACGGCGAGAGCCGCAGGATACGCGCGGCTCCCGCGATACTCCCCGTCCTGAAGACCTCAAGAAGCACCCGCAGGCGGTGACTGCTCAGCACCGTTCCAGTATCGGTGCAGGCAGCATGGCCGAGCAGCCGGGGGTCACGGGGCCGCTCCGTCCTGTCGCAGGGCCCGCGCCCACTGGTCGTGGCGGATCTCGTGGGGCAGCAGGACGCAGTCACCGCACTTGCCGCCGCCGGGCAGGCGGTAGTAGAGGCAGCAGCTGCGCCGGACGAAGAAATGACGGCCGGGGGCCGGCTCGGCGAGGTCGCCGGTCCCTTCCAGCACTCCGAGGGCCAGCAGCTCGCGGCTGAGCGCGGCGGCCCGGGGGGCGAGGTCCGGCCGTTCGCGCGCGACGGTCGTCAGGGTCCCGGCCAGCGCGGAGGCCGCGTTGCCCCACAGCAGCCGCGGGGAGATCTGGGTGATCTCCTGTACGGCCCGCGCCACCGGTTCGAGCAGTTCGGTCATCACGTTGCGGTAGACCAGCTCGGCGACCCGGCCGGGGCCGGTGACCTCCCAGCCGGCCGGCCGGGCCGTCCACAGCGGGAGCGGGCCGCTCGCGGTGGGCCGCCAGTGGACGTGCGCCGGGGCGAGGTCCGGCAGCACGCCCCGGAGGGCGACCGCGCCGACGACCGGCGACCAGAGCCGGGCGGCCAGCCCCTGGAACAGGATCGAGGCGGCCACCCTGGTCTCGCCGGTGCCCAGCCGCCGCCCGACGTGACCGGTCCAGGCACGCAGGGCGCCGAGGTCGGCGTGGAGCGCGGTGAGCGGGCGCCAGGCCGGGTCGGCCTCCTCCGCGGGATCCGTCGAGACGGCGAAATACGGGCCGAGAGCCGACACGCCGGCCAGTGCCTCGCTCACCGTACGGCTCTCGGCGGGGCGGAGCCCCCGTGGCCGCCGGGCCRCCGCCTGCCCGGTCCATCCTGTGAGCTCGGCCAGCGAGGCGAACCAGTGGCCCTCACCGTCGAAGGCCGCCTCGTAGCCGTCGCCGGTCGCCTCCACGGCCAGGTCGGCCGGGCCCGTGGTGACGGTCTTCCAGCCCTGGCCGGCCAGGCAGAGCATCAGCGGCGGCAGATGAGGGCCACCGGCCGTGACGCGTGCGGTACCGGCTGATCCGCCGTCCGGCATGAGAAACGCGCTCCTCTCTCGGGGAGATCCGCCCCGTTCCGTGAGGAGGCGACCGCGTGAGTCTCCTGGCTCTCGGGTCGATGCTCGTCCCGGCCTTCCCGCGCCCGCGGTGGCCTGTCCGGGATCCGCTCGCCGATCACAGTGGCGGGACCGCGCCGGATTCGCACCGGTTTCCTCGTTCCGCCGTCGCCTTCCCGGCCATGCTCGCACAGCTCACATCCGTTACAAAGTCGGGCGGGGGAGGGGGGCACGTCAGGGCAGGGC
>NZ_NGFP01000287.1 GCF_002149035.1 Streptosporangium minutum | reverse complement strand
GGGAGTCACGGTCGGGGTGGGCGTGGGCGGCGGGGCCGCGACGGCCAGGTCGTAGGCCCGCTGCGGCACGAACTGCCCGGCGCCGGCGATACAGCCGTCGGCCTCGCCGGGCAGCTTGATCCAGAGGAACGCGTCGATCATCGGGTCCCCGGTGCCGGTCGTGCTCGGCGTCCCGATCGCCCGGCCGCCCGGATCGCACCACTCGCCGCCCTGCGGGCCGTTGCCGTTGCGGCTGGTGTCGATCACCGCGCGCAGCCGGGAGACGCCGCTGGCGGAGATGACGCTCTTGGCGTAGGCCACCTCGGTGGAGCTCCAGCGGTAGTTGGAGACGTTGAGAGAGATGCCGTCGGCGCTGCCGGCGACATCCGCGGCCCTCAGCCGGGCCCCGGCCTCGGAGGCGGACAGCCATCCCGAGTGCCCGATGTCGAAGTAGACCTTCGCCGACGCCGATCCGGCCTTCAGCTTCCTGCCCGCGTACGCCATGGAGGCGTTGGTCTCCTGCTGCTGGGAGGAGTTCATGCAGCTGGTCATGATCGGGAGCACGTCGGGCTCCAGCACGATCGTCGCGGGACGTCCCTGCAGGCCGGCCGCGAGCTCGTCGACCCACTGCCGGTAGGCCGCGTGGTTGGGCGCGCCACCCGTGCTCGCGCCGCTGCAGTCCCGGTTGGGGATGTTGTAGACGACCAGGATGGGGGTCTTGCCCTCGCTCGCGGCCGCGCCGACGAACGCCGACACCTGCCCTCGCACCGCGGAGGTGTTGGTCGTGGTGAACCAGCGCGCCTGCGGGACGGCGGCGATCCGGTCGCGGATGACCGGCGTGCGGGAGTCTCCCGGATTGGCCGCGACCCACTTGGCCGCGTTGGTCTCGGGGTCGACGTAGAAGGGGGAGTCGGCCGCGGACGCTCCGGAGGCCGCGGACACCGCGGCGCCGGTCGCGACGACCAGGGCCGCGCAGAGCGCGGCCAGAATCGATCTTCTTGGCATGGAGGGGCTCCTTCGAGGGGGATATGGGAGCGCTCCCACAATAACGGCGCGACAATCCCTGCATATAGTCCGAACTGGTGCCCGCTCACTCGCATCATCTCTGAGCTGTGCGGACACCGTCTGCGACCACTGAAAGTTTCACAGCGCGGCTCCACCCGGACCCGACCTTCCCGGCCGGCCCGGCCGGTCGCCGCCTCCCGCGATGAAAGGCTGTCGCCCATGAGCGTTCCACTGTCCATCCTCGACCTCGCGCACATTCCCGAGGGCAAGACGCCGCGCGACAGCTTCGACGCCAGCGTGTCCCTGGCCCGGCGCGCCGAAGAGTGGGGCTACCGGCGGATCTGGTACGCCGAGCACCACAACATGGCCACCATCGCGTCCTCGGCCACCAGCGTGCTCATCGCACACATCGCCGCGCGGACCGAGACGATCCGCCTCGGGGCCGGCGGCGTCATGCTCCCGAACCATTCCCCGCTGACCATCGCCGAACAGTTCGGGACCCTCGAAACGCTCCATCCGGGACGCATCGACCTGGGCCTCGGACGGGCGCCGGGCAGCGACCAGCAGACCATGCGCGCCCTGCGCCGCGACCCGAGGTCCGCCGACGACTTCCCCCGGGACGTCCTGGAACTGCAGGGATACCTGACGGGCGAGTCCCGGATCCCCGGCGTCGACGCGACGCCGGGAAAGGGCACCGACGTACCGCTGTACATCCTCGGCTCCTCGCTGTTCGGGGCCAAGCTCGCCGCCGCGCTCGGACTTCCGTACTCCATCGCCTCCCACTTCGCCCCGGACGCGCTGGAGGAGGCGGTCGCCCTCTACCGGCGCGAGTTCAAGCCGTCCCGGCAGCTCGACCGGCCGTATGTCATCGCCGGGGTCAACGTCATGGCCGCGGACACCACCGCTGAGGCGCAGGAGCAGCTCCTGGCGGCGCGCCGCACCAGGGTGCAGCTGTTCTTCGGCAAGGACCGGACGTTCACCCCGGAGGAGGCGGACATGATCCTCCAGTCGCCCGCCGGGCGGCAGGTGCTGCGGATGACCACGTACACCGCCGTCGGCACCCCGGCCGAGGTGAGGGACTACCTCGACCGTTTCACCGAGCACGCCCAGGCCGACGAGCTCATCGTCGCCACCCAGGCGAGGGACACCGAAGCCTGGCTGCGCTCCTACGAGCTACTGGCGGACGTCAGCGGGCTGGTCCCCGCCTGACGGGGGCGTCCGCCCGCCCCCCGCCACCGGAGCCACCGGACCGGGGATCTACCGTGTGACCATGGAACTCGTCGGGAGAATCATCGCCGGCCGCCCGCTGCTCGTTCTCGCGGTCAAGGAGGAAGCGCAGTTCCTCGACACGGACATACCGGTGCTGTTCACCGGCATGGGCAAAGTCAACGCGGCGGTCGCGCTGGCCGGTGTCCTCGCCCGGGGACCCCGCCCTTCCCATGTCGTCAATCTGGGAACGGCAGGGGCACTGCGCCCGGGATGGACGGGCACTCACGTCGTCGGCTCCGTGATCCAGCACGACCTCGACACCGATCTGCTGCGCACCCTCACCGGCGAGACCTACGGAGCGGCACTGCCCCTGAACGCCGACGACGGCCCGGTCCTGGCGACCGGCGACGCCTTCATCGCCGACGAGGCGGCGCGCGAACGCCTCGCGGCCCGGGCCCACCTGGTCGACATGGAGGGCTACGCCCTGGCGACGGCCGCGGCCCAGGCAGGTGTCCCGCTCCGCATTGTCAAGCACGTCAGCGACGACGCGGGCGAAGGCGCGGCGAAGAGCTGGCGCGAGTCGGTGGCCGGCTGCGCCCGGGCCCTGGCCGACTGGGCCGCCCTGCACATGCCCCAGCACCCCTGACTCCACGGAACGGGCCCGGCCCCGGGATCGTCTCCGAGTCGGGCCGGCTCCCGTCCCGCCGCCGGCACGGGCCCGACCGGCTCCTCCGCCGGCCGGTGTGCCCGCGCCTCAGAGCCCGGACAGCCCCAGCTCGCGGGCGATCAGCATCCGCTGGACCTCGCTGGTGCCCTCGCCGATCTCCAGGATCTTGGCGTCGCGGTAGAAGCGGCCGACGGGGTATTCGTTCATGAACCCGTAGCCGCCGAAGATCTGGGTGGCGTCGCGGGCGTTGTCCATGGCGGCGTCGCCGGCGACGAGCTTGGCGATGGCCGCCTCCTTCTTGAACGGCTCGCCGGCCAGCATCCTCTCCGCCGCGTGGTAGTAGGCCAGGCGGGCGGTGTGGGTGCGGACCTCCATGTCGGCGATCTTGAACTGGATGGCCTGGTAGTGGCCGATCGGGTGGCCGAAGGCCTGGCGCTCGCGCACGTAGCGCAGGGACTCGTCCACGCAGCCCTGGGCCAGGCCGACCGAGAGGGCTGCGATCGCGACGCGGCCCTCGTCGAGGGTCTGCAGGAACTGCGCGTAGCCGCGGCCCCGCTCGCCGAGCAGGTTCTCCGCCGGGACCCGGCAGTCGGTGAAGGAGAGCTCCCGGGTGTCGGAGCAGTTCCAGCCGACCTTGGAGTACTTCTTCGAGACGGTGAAGCCCGGTGTCCCGGACGGGACCAGGATCGTGGAGATCTCCTTCTTGCCGTCGGCGCGCTCGCCGGTGATGGCGGCCACGCCCACGACACCGGTGATGTCGGTGCCGGAGTTGGTGATGAAGGCCTTCGAGCCGTTGATCACCCACTCGTCCCCGTCCAGCACGGCCGTGGTCCGCATGCCCCCGGGCACGTCGGAGCCGCCGCCCGGCTCGGTCAGGCCGAACGCGCCCAGCATCTCGCCCGACGTCAGCCGGGGAAGCCACGTGGCGCGCTGCTCCGCCGTGCCGAACCGGTAGATCGGCATCGCGCCCAGCGACACCGCGGCCTCCACGGTGATGGAGACGCTGGAGTCGACCCTCGCCAGCTCCTCCAGGACCAGGCAGAGGGCGAAGTAGTCGCCGCCCATGCCGCCGTACTCCTCGGGGATCGGCAGCCCGAACAGGCCCATCGCACCCATCTGCCGGACGATGTCGTAGGGGAACTCCTCACGCTCGTAGAGGTCCCCGATCACCGGGGCCACCACGTCGCGGGCGAACGCCTCGACGGTCTTGCGCAGGTCCTCGTACTCGTCGTTGAGCTTGAGCATCGTCACTCCTTGACGTCTTGATCGGTCGCCGGGGCCGTTCCCAGTGCCTGGACGACCCGTGAGGGACTGGGGCGGCCGAGCTTCGCGGCCAGCCAGGTGCTGGTCTCCACCAGCGATTCGAGGTTCAGCCCGGTCTCGACCCCGAGACCGTGCAGCATCCACACCAGGTCCTCGGTGGCGAGGTTGCCGGTGGCGCTCTCGGCGTACGGGCAGCCTCCGATCCCTCCGGTGGAGGCGTCCACCACGGTCACACCCGCCTGGAGGGCGGCGAGGGTGTTGGCCAGCGCCTGGCCGTAGGTGTCGTGGAAGTGCACGGCGAGCCGGGAAGGGCCGCCGAAGGCCTCGATCAGCGCGCTCACGTGGCCGGGGGTGCCGACGCCGACGGTGTCGCCGAGCGACAGCTCGGAGCAGCCCAGGTCGAGGAGCCTGCGGCCCACCGCGACCACCTGCCCGACCGGCGTCGGCCCCTCCCACGGGTCGCCGAAGCACATCGACACGTACGCCCTGACCGTGAGGCCGTGGTCCAGCGCCCGCGCGACCACCGGTTCGAACATCTCGAACTGCGACTCCAGCGTCCGGTTGAGGTTCTTGCGGGCGAAGCTCTCGGTGGCGCTGGCGAAGACGGCGATCTCCCGGACGCCGTGCTCCAGCGCCCGGTCGAGGCCCCGTTGGTTCGGCACGAGCACCGGGTAGCGCACGCCGGGGACCCGCTCCAGGCCGGCCAGCAGCTCCGAGGCGTCGGCCAGCTGGGGCACCCACGTGGGGTGCACGAAGCTGGTCGTCTCGATCACCCGGTGCCCCGCGGCTGCCAGCCGGGCGACGAACTCGGCCTTGACCTCGACGGGGACGATCGCCGACTCGTTCTGCAGTCCGTCCCTGGGCCCGACCTCGTAGATCGTGACCCGCTCCGGCAGCCCCGCCGCCGGAATCCGGTACGGCTCGCGCATCATGACTCCTCCGGCCCCGCCGGGGTCTCCCCCGGCCGCTCCGCCACGACTCCCCGTCCCGCCGCCGGGATCCCGTACGGCTCGCGCATCACGACTCCCCGTCCCGGTGGACGACCGCCAGCACGGCGTCCATGTCGACCGCCTGGCCGGTGCGTACCGGCAGCTCGGCGATGACCCCGCCGACCGGCGCGGTCACGGTGTGCTCCATCTTCATCGCCTCGACGATGAGCAGCGGCTGCCCTTCGGCGACCTGCTCCCCCACGCTCACCTTGACCACCAGGACCGTGCCGGGCATCGGGCTGCGGACCACCCCGTCCCCGGCGCCGCCGGCGCCCGCCCGGTCACCGGGATCGCCCAGGTGGTGGCGGGTGAGCGCCCAGGCGTCGCCGTCCCGGCCGATCCAGACGGTGTCGCCGTCCCGGGCGACGGCGTAGCGCCGCCGGGCTCCGCCGAGGGTGACCAGCAGGCCGTTGCCGTCGGCCGACAGCCTCGCCGGCAGGGCCGTCCGGGCGTCGTCTCCGGGCAGGGCCACCTCGGCTCCCGCGCCGGGCAGGCCGCGCACCCGGATCTCGGTCACGCCGTCGCGGCTCTCCAGCCGCCAGGTGGTCCAGGCGGCCTCGCCCAGCCGCCAGCCGTCGGGCACCTCCCACGGGTCGGCCGGCGTCACGGGCACGCGCTCGTGGTGCAGGACCAGGGCCGCCGTGGCCAGGACGTCGCCGGGGACGGCCTCGCGGGAGACCAGCGCGTCGAGGTGGCGTTCGACCAGGCCGGTGTCGAGATCTCCGGCGGCCACCTCCGGGTGGGTGACCAGCGCGCGCAGGAAGGCGATGTTGGTCGGCACGCCCAGCACGGTCGTCGCGGCGAGCGCCCCGTCCAGCCGGCGCAGCGCGCTCGTCCGGTCCGGCCCCCAGGCGATGACCTTGGACAGCATCGGGTCGTAGTCGCTGCCGACCACGCCGCCGGCCATCAGGCTGGAATCCACCCGGACGTCGTCGGGCTCGTGCAGCGCGAGGACCCGGCCGCCGGTCGGCAGGAAGCCCCGGGAGGGGTCCTCGGCGTAGACGCGGGCCTCGACGGCGTGGCCGCGCAGCCGTACCTCGTCCTGGGTGAGCGGGAGCGGCTCGCCGGCCGCCACCCTGAGCTGGAGCTCGACCAGGTCCAGGCCGGTGACCAGCTCGGTGACCGGGTGCTCGACCTGGAGCCGGGTGTTCATCTCCATGAAGTAGTAGTCGCCGGTCGCTCCCTGGACGATGAACTCCACCGTCCCCGCTCCGACGTAGCCGACGGACCTGGCGGCCTCGACCGCGGCCGCGCCCATGCTCGCCCGGGTCGCGGCGTCGAGCAACGGGGACGGGGCCTCCTCGATGATCTTCTGGTGGCGGCGCTGGAGGCTGCACTCGCGCTCGCCCAGGTGGATGACGCCGCCGTGCGTGTCGGCCATCACCTGGATCTCGATGTGGCGGGGGTTCTCCACGAACCGCTCGATCAGCAGGGTCGCGTCACCGAACGCGGCGGACGCCGTACGGCGGGCGGACTCCAGCGCGTCCGGCAGCTCCGCGGCCGCGCGCACCAGCACCATGCCCTTGCCGCCGCCCCCCGCCGAGGGTTTGATCAGCGCCGGGAAACCGACCCGCTCGGCGGCGGCGACCAGGTCGTCGCCGGGTTCGGCGCCTCCGGGGACGACGGGCACCCCGGCCGCCGAGACGGTGGCCTTGGCGCGGATCTTGTCGCCCATGGCCTCGATGGCCTCCGGCGGCGGGCCGACGAACACCAGCCCGGCCTCGGCGCACCGCCGCGCGAAGGCGGCGTTCTCCGCCAGGAATCCGTATCCCGGATGCACGGCCTGCGCTCCGGTCGCCGCGGCGGCGTCCAGGATCCGGTCGATGTCGAGGTAGCCGCCGCCGAGCCGTACGGCGATGTCGGCCTCGCGGACGTGCCGCGCGCCGGCGTCGGCGTCGCTGTGCACGGCGACGGAGCGGATGCCCAGTTTCCTGAGCGTGCGGATGATCCGGAGGGCGATCTCGCCCCGGTTGGCGATGAGAACAGTGTGGAACATCATGAGCGGCCCCCGCGAGGCGGCTGAGGAGCGGGTGGGTGAGTCATGGGTGCGGTCACATCCGGAAGACGCCGTAGCCGACGGGTTCGAGAGGGGCGTTGGCCGAGGCGGACAGGGCCAGGCCGAGGACGGTGCGGGTGTCGAGAGGGTCGATGACGCCGTCGTCCCACAGGCGGGCGGTGGAGTAGTAGGGGTTGCCCTGGTCCTCGTACTGCCTGCGGATGGCGTCGGGGTCGGCGTTGCCGACCGTGGAGAGCACGTTCGCGGCCTGCTCGCCGCCCATCACCGAGATACGCGCGTTGGGCCACATCCACAGGAACCGGGGCGAGTAGGCGCGCCCGGCCATCGCGTAGTTGCCCGCGCCGAACGAGCCGCCGACGACCACGGTGAACTTGGGCACCCGGGCGCATGCGACGGCGGTGACCATCTTGGCGCCGTGTTTGGCGATGCCGCCGGCCTCGTACGCCTTGCCGACCATGAACCCGCTGATGTTCTGCAGGAACACCAGCGGCACGGCGCGGCGGTCGCACAGCTCGATGAAGTGCGCGCCCTTGAGCGCGGACTCGCCGAACAGGATGCCGTTGTTGGCGATGATCCCGACCGGGTGGCCGTGGATGTGGGCGAAGCCGGTGACGAGCGTGGCGCCGTACTCGGCCTTGAACTCCAGGAACCGGCTGCCGTCCACGATCCGGGCGATGATCTCACGCACGTCGTACGGCGTGCGGGTGTCGGCGGGGACGATCCCGTAGAGGTCGCGCGGGTCGTGCGCYGGCTCCTCGGCGGGGACGCGCTCCCACGGGGACGGGGGGCGCGGGGCGAGGGTGGCCACGATGTCGCGGACGATCCTGAGCGCGTGCGGGTCGTCCTCGGCGAGGTGGTCGGTGACGCCGCTGACGCGGGCGTGCAGGTCGCCGCCGCCCAGTTCCTCGGCGGTGACCTCCTCCCCGGTCGCCGCCTTCACCAGCGGCGGGCCGCCGAGGAAGATCGTGCCCTGGTTGCGGACGATCACCGCCTCGTCGCTCATCGCCGGGACGTAGGCGCCGCCCGCCGTGCAGGAGCCGAGCACCGCGGCGATCTGCGGGATGCCGCGCGCCGACATGGTGGCCTGGTTGTAGAAGATGCGGCCGAAGTGCTCGCGGTCGGGGAAGACCTCGTCCTGCTTGGGCAGGAACGCGCCGCCGGAGTCGACGAGGTAGACGCACGGCAGGTTGTTGTGGAGGGCGACCTCCTGGGCCCGCAGGTGCTTCTTGACCGTGACGGGGTAGTAGGTGCCGCCCTTGACCGTGGCGTCGTTGGCGACGACCACGCATTCGCGGCCGGAGACGCGGCCCACTCCGGTGATGATCCCGGCTGCGGGGGCCTCGTCGCCGTAGAGCCCGGTGGCGGCGAGCTGGGAGAGCTCCAGGAAGCGTGAGCCCGGGTCGAGCAGGGTGTCCACCCGGTCGCGGGGCAGCAGCTTGCCGCGTGACACGTGTCTGGCCCGGGATCTCTCCGGACCGCCCAGCCCGGCGACCGCGAGCCGCTCTCTCAGGTCCGCGGCCAGGCGCTCGTTGACCTCCGCGTTGCCCTTGAATCCCTCGCCACCTGGATCGCAGGCGCTTCGCAGCACCGGCCAGCCACTCATGCGAGCCCCCTTGTCCGGCTCCGTCGCCGTGGGTTAACGGTTACTAACTCCGCTACCGATGTTAGTCATCATTAACCTCACCGTCTACCATGCAAGGTGTGACGACTGCCCAGCCACTCACCCGCGGCCGCGGGTCACGGCGCGCGGAGATCCTGGAGGCGGCCGCCGCGCTGTTCGCGGCGCGCGGCTTCCACGGCACCTCCATCGAGGACATCGGCGGCGCGGTCGGCACCTCGGGCCCCGCCCTCTACCGGCACTTCAGCGGCAAGGAGGCCCTGCTGGCGGAGATGCTGCTGGACGTCAGCGAGCGTCTGCACACCTCGGCGGCCAACCGCGTGACCAAGGCCCCGGACGCCGAGCATGCCCTGGACGCGCTGCTCACCGGCCAGATCGAGTTCGCGCTCAGCCATCCCGCGCTGATCACCGTGCACGACCGCGAGCTCGGCAACGTCCCCGAGCCCGCCCGTCGGCAGATCCGCCGCCTGCAGCGGCTCTACGTCGAGGAGTGGGTCACCGTGCTGAGCGAGCTCTACCCGGGCTGCCCCCCGCCACGCCTGCGCGCCGTGACCCACGCCGTCTTCGGCCTGCTCAACTCCACCCCGCACAGTGCGGGCGAGCTCGAACCGGAGGCGATGGCGGAGCTGCTGCGGCGCATGGCCCGCGCGGCGCTCGCCAGCGTCCAGAGTTAGGGAGCTTTAACATTCACCGGCCTCGGGCGCCCGTGGCCGCCTCCCCGGCGGCCACGGGCGCCCCGGTCTCAGCGGGTCTCGTGACGGCGCTGGCACAGCATGCAGAAGCGGGCGAGAGGACGGGCCTTCAGCCGCTCGAAGGGGATCGCCAGCCCGCAGCCGTCACAACGGCCGTAGGTCAGGTCGGTGACGTCCTGGAGTGCCTGGCGCACGACGGCGAGGTTCCGCTCGGCGGAGACGATGTCGGCGAGGATCCCCGACTTCGTCGAGACCTCCACCGCGTCGTCGTTCACCGCGGTCTCCAGGTCGGCCAGCTGCCTGGTCCAGCGGAACAGCTGACCCTCCAGTTCCTCGCGGACGGTGTCGAGCTGGACGCTGCTGAGGTGGGTGTCGACGGACATGATGCTGTGGTCCTTTCGGGAAATGGGGCATGCGGAAAGTGAGGTGGGGGAAGGCGGGCCGGGCGGCGGCACGGCGGCAGCGGCGGATCGGCCCGGAGGCCGGGACCGCTCCGGCCGGACGGGGTCCCGGCCCGATGAGACCCGTCCCGTCCCGGCCCAGGGCGATATGAACCGGTACGAGTCAGCCCGAACCGAACCGACTCGACTCGACTCGAAACTGTCTGAACCGGCCACGGGCTGTGGCGCGGGCAGGCCGGGGCGCGCCCGTGTCAGCGCCGCGCGGTGTGCCCGCAGACGGCGCAGTGCCGGGCGTGGGGGGCGCGGCGCAGCCGTTCCAGCGCGATGAACGCCCCGCACCGCAGGCAGGTGCCGTAGAGCCCGAAGTCCAGCCGTTCGATCGCCGCCTCGATCTCGGCGACGGCCTTCCTGGCGCGCTCGGCACGCCTCCAGGCGAGCGGGACCGGCCCGTCCGCCGTCGCGGGTCCCGGCACCTGGTCACACTCGGTGAGGGAGTCCAGCTCCGCCCGCGCGGCGGCGAGCCTCTCGTGCAGTAGGACGCGCAGCTCCTCCAGCTGCGCGGTGTGCCGCCGGTACTCCTCCAGCAGCCTGCTTGCCGATCTGATGTCACCCATGACGACATCGACTCCTTGAATGACTCACCGCGGCACGGGCCGGTGACGGCCCGCCGGGGTGAAAGCCGGATCTCGGGCACGCGCGGGCGTACGGCGGCGCATGACCCGGGGATCTCCTGCCGGGCCCACGGCCCTGCGGAGATCGGAAAGGGGAAGGGAGTCTAGGAAGGCGGTGGGCTACGCAGGGTGACGATCCGCTGGACACCGCGCCGGGGGTTGGCCGCCGGGCCCGCGTTCAGCCAGGCCAGCAGCACGAGGACGGAGGCCACCGCCACGGCGCTCACGCCGAGGAGATGGCGGAGCTGCCCCACCGTCGGCAGGTGCTCCGTACCGCCCGGGACGAGCCTCGGCGCGGTCGACGGGTGCGCGCCGGCGGTCTGGGGAATCCAGAGGCTGGTGTCGGCGTCGGCGGGACGCCATCCGCCGGACCACGAGGAAGGGGCCACGGCCGACAGCAGGACCGCGAGAACAAGGCCCACCACGGCCGCTGCGGCAGTGGGCCTGGGTGTGACCCACCGCGGTTCCCTCATCATCTCGACCATAGCCCACCCCCCGCGAAAGGGCACTCCACGCGACGGCCCGGATTCCCCCGTCCCTCTCACGCGCCCCGGCCCGGCGCCTCGCCCACGTGACGGGGACCGCCTCCGCGACTCCCGGTGGCCGCGCGGAGGGTGTGAGCCTGAGGGAAAAGTCACATGGGCAGGGGGGCGGGGTCGCCCGCGGAAGGGGCCCCCGCCATCGGCCGGTGAATTCGAGAGGCCGGGGCCGGCTGTATGGGCAGCRGCACCAGCGACACGCAGTCGTACTGAGGGCACGGCGTGGTGACGCACTGCTTGGGGGAGGGCACGCAGATGCGGCCCGGACCGCAGTTGACCGTCGCGCACGGCGACGTGGGCGGGCACAGGCCGCCCACCTGGATGTCCTTCCAGGTGACGGGGCCGATCGAGACGGACCCGATGGCGACGGCCGGCAGCTGGGCCGGCTGGACGGCGGGTGCGGCGGGCGACTGCTCGGGCCCCGGG
>NZ_NGFP01000286.1 GCF_002149035.1 Streptosporangium minutum | reverse complement strand
CCCCGCCACTCAGGAACCCGCCCCCGGGGACGGCTCCACACCGGACGACCCCGGCGACGACCCCGATCCCAATCCGAGCTCCGGCCCGTCCCCGGCCCCCGAACCCGCGGACCCGCCCGCGCCCAGCCCGGTCCCGCTGCCCACGGTGACCGTCACGGTGACCGTGACCGCCACGCCCGCCACCGCGCCGACGGTGTGCAGCCGGGGCAAGGCCACCAAGACCCTGACCGCCGCCGGGTGGGCCACGGAGATGACCCGGGGCAAGGGCGAGCTGCCGGACGCGACGCTCAGCTGTTACCTGCGCCTGGTCGCGAAGGCCAGCGACGTCTTCCCCGAACTCACCCGCGCCTCCACGCCGGGTACGGCCTACCGGGTGCTCAAGCCCGCCAAGAAGACGAAGCTCACCCAGAAGATCAAGCTGGAGAGCGAGCTGCTGGCCGCCTGGCTGAACTGGGCGCACGGCGGGGTCAACTTCACCGCGAAGATCAGCAAGTCGACCACGGTCAGGGACACTCTCATCGCCGCGGAGAAGCAGCGGCTGAAGGGCACGCCCCTCTCCGAATACACCTCAATACTGAAAAAGCATGTGAACGCCCGCCGTATCGCATAAGCCCTAGATAGGTCGCTTAGGGTGATAGCCATGGATGCGACCAAGGTGATCATCGATACAGTCGACCGGCTCCGGCAGCGGCGTACCGCTCCGCTGGTCCTTGAACTCGACCTCACCGAGGGACTGTCCGACGGGCCGCCGTCGGATCCGCTGAGCGCGCTCCTGTCCATGCGCAAGACGAGCCTGACCGACGTGCTGTCCGGGCTGAAGCGCGCCAGGAAGGACTCCCGGGTCAAGGCGCTGATCGTCAAGATCGGCACCCAGCCGCTGGGGCTGGCGATGGTGCAGGATCTGCGCCAGGCCGTGATCGAGTTCCGGGCGGCGGGCAAGCTGACCGTCGCGTTCGCCGAGACCTTCGGCGAGTTCGGCGCCGGCACGGTGCCCTACTACCTCGGCAGCGCCTTCGAGCGGGTCTACCTGCAGCCGTCGGGCGACGTCGGGCTGACCGGCGTCGCGATGGAGCAGCGCTTCCTGCGGGGGGCGCTCGGCAAACTCGGCGTCGAGTACCAGATGGGTCAGCGGCACGAGTACAAGACCGCGGCCAACACCTTCACCCAGGACCACATGACCGACCCCCACCGCGAGTCGATGGGCCGGATCACCGAGTCGGTCACCGAGCAGATCGTCGCGGGCGTCGCCGAGGGGCGTGGGCTGGAGCCCACCAAGGTCCGCAAGCTCATCGACGAGGGCCCGTTCATCGGCGCCGAGGCGGTCGAGGCCGGCCTCGTGGACCGGATGGCCTACCGCGACGAGGTCTACGACGAGGTCAAGCAGGCCGTCGGCGACGACGCGCTCCTGCTGTACGTGGGCCGTTACGCCAAGGGCCCGATCGCGAAGAAGCTCCCGCGCCCCGGCGAGGAGACCGTCGCGCTGGTCCACGGCAACGGCGCGATCCGGCTCGGCCGCAGCGGGCGGAGCCCGCTGGGCGGCGGCAGCGCGATGGGCTCCGACACCGTCTGCGCCGCCCTGCGCGCGGCCCGCCGCGACGAGCACGTGAAGGCCGTCGTCTTCCGGGTGGACAGCCCCGGCGGCTCCTACGTGGCCTCCGACGCCATCTGGCGCGAGGTCGTGCTCACCCGCAAGGCGGGCAAGCCGATCGTGGTCTCGATGGGCGACCTGGCCGCCTCCGGCGGCTACATGGTCTCGATGGCCGCGGACGCGATCGTGGCCCAGCCGGGCACGCTCACCGGTTCCATCGGCGTGTTCGGCGGCAAGGCGGTCATCGGCGGGCTGCTGGAGAAGATCGGCGTCTCCTCCGAGACGGTCGGCGAGGGCGCCAACGCGGGGATGTTCTCCTCCACCAACGCCTTCTCCGAGGCGCAGTGGGCGCGGGTCAACGCCTGGCTCGACCGGGTCTACGAGGACTTCGTGAACAAGGTGGCCGAGGGCCGCGGCCTGTCCCGGGAGCGTGCCCACGAGCTGGCCAAGGGCCGGGTCTGGACCGGCGCCGACGCCCACGCCCACGGGCTCGTCGACGAGCTCGGCGGCCTCCAGGACGCCCTCGCCCTCGCCCGCGGGAAGGCCGGCCTGGCCGCCGACGCCCCGGTGCGCGTCTACCCCAGGCTAAGCCCGCTGGAGCGCCTGCGTCCGGCGGACTCCAGCGAGGACAGGACCGCCGCCATGGCACGGGTCCGGCTGGAGGCCTGGGGCCCGCTCGCCCACCTGGCCGGCGAGCTGGGCCTGCCGTCCTACGGCCCGCTCATGCTCCCCGGCGGGTGGACGATCCGCTAACGATCCGACGAAACCGGGCTCATCGCCCAGCCAGGAAGATCAGTACTGGCGATGCTCGTCGGTGAGCCCGTTGCTCGGGTTGTAGGTGCAGTAGAAGGTTCCGCCGAACGTCTTCTGGTCGTAGGCCGCCATCTTCTTGCAGTCGTTGCAGTAGTAAAACGATTCGATGAAGGAACTGTTCGGGCGGGCGGAGGTCGGCAGGCCACAGCTGTTGGCCAGGACCTGGACCGGCATCCTCACACTCGGTCCCGTCGCCGCCGACGCCGATACGGACGCGGCGGAGAGGACTGACGCCGTAAAGGCCGCCACCGCGACGACCGTCCCAGCGAGCCGCTGACGAGTGACAATGCGCTTGGTGTTCCCCCTGAAGTCATGAACCTGGTGATATACGGCGTTCCGGGCCGTGGCAGCAAGCCTGTCCCAGGCGGATTCCGGCCGCCACACCTTTCGTTCCTGACCGAAAGGGTCTGGTCGGCCTTGGCCGGACAGGGGTGGCGGCGTGAAGATGCGTTGGCATGATGCGACTGCATTTCTCCGACACCGACCTTCGCCGGATCACGTTCGCCCCGGCTCCGAACCCCTTGTGGGAGACGGTTCTGAGCGTGCGCCTGATGCGTGGCGCGCCGACCGGCAGGACCTGGACACGGCCTGGAGTCCGCCATCTGCACCGGCAGGTGAAGGGCAGCCTGCCGGAGCGGGCCGGGGTGCTCGCGCCTCTTGTCGCCCCGAAGAGTCCCGTGCCCGGGTTCCTGCTCCAGCCGGACGCCGGTGACTTCGCCACCAGTGTCGAGCTGGTCCGCCAGACACCCGACTGGCAGCTGGCGATCGAGCTGAGCTTGCTGTCGCCCGCCCAGCGGGCCGGGAGGTGGGCGGACGAGCTGGCCGGCGGCGCCCCCTGGGCGCGCCAGACCCTTGCCGATGATCTGTACGGCTACTTCGCCTCGGCAGTGGAGCCGCTGTGGCCGCAGATTCAGGCCGAGGCCGCCGCCGACCGCGCCCTGCGCTCCGAGACCTTGCTGCGCGGCGGAGTCGACGCCCTGCTGGCCACGCTCCACCCCGACTGCCGCTGGCGGCCGCCGACCCTGCACATCCCGGTCCCCGGCGACCATGACTTCCCATTGGGCGGACGCGGGCTGGTGCTGATCCCGTCCTACTTCGTGCCCCGCCCGATGGTGCTGTATCGGGACCACGCGGCCACCGTGCTGGTCTATCCGATCTTCGTCGCAGACCGGTTCACCGGCCCGGGCGACGTGCTCGGGCGCCTGATCGGCCGTACCCGCGCGGCCGTGCTGGCCACCCTGCGCGCCCCGGCCACCACCACGTCCGTGGCCGAACGGGTCGGCATCTCCCTCGCCTCGGCCAGCGAGCACACCACGGTACTGCGCAACGCCGGGCTCGTCTCGACCACCCGGACGGGCGGCGCCGTCCTGCACGTCCTGACCCCCCTCGGGGAGGCCCTCCTGTACAGCGGCTCGAGCGCCGGCTCATGACCCACGACGCGCGACCGTGCCGACGGCCCCCATCGGAGTAGTCGGTCATTCGGACATGATGGCGCAACCGCCTGGTCGACCTTGTCCGGATACGGCACCGGGATCTCCTGTCTCGCGCGGGAGACCGCGGACAGCAGGGGCCCGTCTGCGTGTGAGAGGCCCGCGGATCCGCGGGCCTCTCACACGCAGACGGTCAGCCGACGGGGCGGTACCGGCCGCGGAGCCGTACGAGCGGGAGGACCCCGGGGTTGACGTAGCTCACGTCGAGCACCCGGGCGATGTAGAGGGTATGGTCCCCGGCCGGGACGACCTGGGCCGTCTCGGCCTCCAGGGCGGTCACACCGCCGTCCACGACGAGTGCCTCGCTCAGCTCCCCCCGGTGGTGCGGCGTGCCGGCGAGCAGCAGCCGGGCGCCGGGCCGGCCGGCGGTGGCGAAGCGGCTGGCGATCGCCTTCTGCCCGGCGGACAGCACGCTGGCGGCCCAGCGGTCACGGCGTAGCAGCAGCTCGTTGAGGTAGCCGGTGTTCTCCAAGCTCACCATCACCAGCAGGGGGTCGAGCGAGACCGAGACGAGGGTGCCGATCGTCGCCCCCACGTCGTCGCGCTCGTCCTTCACGGTGATGACCGTCACTGCGGTCGGGACCTGCGCCATGGCCTCGATGAACTCGTTCACAGGGCAATCATTCCGGAAGGCGGCCGGCCCCAGGGCGGCGGCCGTCACCCCGGCCCAGGACTCTCCGCCCCGGACCGGTCCTCCACACCGTTACCCTCGGCCCCGGACTCTCCGCCCCGGACCGGTCCTCCTCGCCGTCATCCCCGGCCCCGGCCGTTCCCGTAGCCGTTCCCGTGGCCCCGGCCGTGGCCCCGGCCGCGGTCGTTGCCGCGGTCCCGGTCGCCCCTGCCGGCCATGTCGCGCTCGCCGTCGCCGGGGCCGTCGCGGCCCTCGCGGGCCGACCGCTTGGGGGCGCAGCCCTGGCCGCAGCCGCCGAAGCGGGCGGAGTCGATCGGGTGGAAGGGGGTGGCCCTGACGCCCTTCAGCGCCGCCATCATGGTGTCCTTCCAGATCGGGCCGGGGAGGCTGGCGCCGGCGACGATGCTGTAGCCCCTGCCGCCGATGGTGACGCCGGTGAGCTTGTGAACCGTCGAGCCGCGGGGGTCGCCGATGCTGACCGCGCCGGCCAGGTCGGGGGTGAACCCGGCGAACCACGCGGTGGCGTACCCGTCCGTGGTGCCGGTCTTGCCCGCCGCGTCTCGGCCGATGCCGCCCACGCCGCGCATGGTGCCCTTGGTGAACACGCCGGACAGGATGTCCGCTGTGGCGTCGGCGACCGCCGGGTCCAGCGCCTGGCGGCACTGCGGCGCGTAACGGGTCACCTTGCCGTCGCGGTCGGTGATCTGGGTGATGGCCATCGGCGCGCAGTACTTACCGCGCGCGCCGATCGCGGCATAGGCGTTGGCCACCGTCACCGGGTCCATCTCGTTGACGCCGAGGGTGAAGGTCTCGACCTCCTGCAACTCCTGCCCGTCGGCCCGCTTGATGCCCAGCGACTTGGCGGTCTGCACCGTGTCGCACAGCCCCACGCGCTGCTCCAGGGCGACGAAGAAGGTGTTGACCGACCCCCAGGTGCCGGTCTGCAGCGTCTTGAACCCGGGCGAGCCCTCGTCGTTGGTGACGGTGTGCTCCGGGTCGCCGACGCTCCCGCCCTTGCAGTTCTTGAACGCCGCGTAGCCCGGGGCGCGGTAGCCGGCACTGGTGGTGATGCCGTCGTTGACCTTCATGCCCTTCTTCAACGCGGTGATCAGGGTGAAGGTCTTGAACGTCGAGCCCGCCTGGAACCCCGTGCCGCCGCCGTGCGCGGCGTCGGCCACCACGTTGTAGGACATCTCGTTCCTGCGCTTGGCGATGCCGTACTTCCGGCTGGCCGCCATCGCCTTGATCGCACCGGTGCCGGGCTGCACGAGCGCCTGGGAGGCCATCGGGTTGTCGGAGGCGTACACCCGTCTCCTGATCGCCGCGTCGGCCGCGGCCTGCATCTTCGGGTCCAGCGTCGTCCTGATCGTCAGGCCGCCGCGGTTGAGGAACCGGAGGCGGGCCTCCTCGGTCTTGCCGAAGGCCGGGTTGCCGGAGATCTCGTTGCGCACGTAGAGGCAGAAGTAGGGGTACGGGCTGGCCTCGCATCCGCCCGGCAGCGGCGTGCCCCTGTAGCCCAGCTTCTCCTTCCTGGCCTTCGCGGCCTCCTCCGG
Source organism: Streptosporangium minutum (assembly GCF_002149035.1). Lineage (GTDB taxonomy): Bacteria > Actinomycetota > Actinomycetes > Streptosporangiales > Streptosporangiaceae > Streptosporangium > Streptosporangium minutum. Next base: position 5,434 of record NZ_NGFP01000286.1, on the reverse strand, counting down.
CGTGATCTTCTTGAGCTCCTCCATCCGGTCGAGCACCAGGTTGCGCCGCTCCAGCAGCAGCCGCTGCGCCTTCTTGCCCGCGTCGGGGTTGGTGCTGTTGGGAGACTGCACGGCCGCCGCCAGGGTCGCCGCCTGCGACAGGGTGAGCTTGGCCGCCGGCACCCCGAAGAACCGCTTGGCCGCCGCCTCGACCCCGTTGGCCCTCGCCCCGAAGAAGGCGATGTTCAGGTATTTCTCCAGGATCTGGTCCTTGGAGTATTTCTGCTCGACCGCCATCGCGTACCGCAGCTCGTTGAGCTTGCGCGCGTAGCTGGCCTCCAGCGCCTTCTCCTGCTCCTTCTTGGTGACCGCCGTGGTGAGCAGCACCTGTTTGACGTACTGCTGGGTGATGCTGGAGCCGCCCTGGCTCACCCCGCCCGAGGCGAGGTTCTTGGCCAGGGCCCGCATGGTCCCCTCAAGGTCGATGGCGCCGTGCTCGTAGAAGCGGTAGTCCTCGATCGAGATGATCGCCGTCTTCATCACGTCGGCCACCTGGCTGAGCGGCACGACCTCGCGGTACACGTCCCAGAACTGCGCGATCTGGTTGCCCCTGGCGTCCAGGACCGTCGTCTTCTCCGCCAGCGGGGGCTCCTTGAGCTCCACCGGCCTGAGGTTCAGCTCCTCCGACGCGGTGACGACCACCGCCCCCGCGCCGCCCACGGCCGGCAGCGCGAGGCCGCCGGCCAGCAGTCCCGCGGCCACTGCCGCTCCGGCGAGCCGTGCGATCTTCCCACCGGCCGATGTGCCGGCTCCGGTGTCACCCGGCCGGCGACCGGTCCCCCTGGCGTCAGTGAGCAGACGCTCAACGGGCGCACGCATACGGTTCCCCCCATTACACCTTTATGACTGGCCTATAACCTATGGGTGGAATGAAGGGTATGCCTTCTGGATCTTCGGGAACCGCCTCCCGGCGCCCGGGGGGAGGACCCTCACCGTGCCGTCCGGCGGGCGCCCGTCCCCCTGCGGCCCACCGGGGGACAGGGTCCCGACCGTCCGATCCATGACCGCGGACACGCCGCCACGCCCGGACGAGTGAGAAGAGCCGGGCCGGCGGCTCACAGCCGTACGGCCCGCGCACGGGAGTCCGCGCGCGGGCCGCAGGTGACGGCGGAGTGCCTAGAGCAGGCTGTTCTGGGTCAGCCAGTCCTTGGCGACCGTGGCCGCGTCGTCCTTGTCGATCGCCACGCGCTTCATCAGCGCGAGCAGACCGGGGGTGTCGAGCTTGGCGGAGACGGCGTTCAGCGCGCTCTTCACGGTGTCGTTCACCGCGGCCTTGTTGACCAGGGGCACGATGTTGTCGGCGGCGAAGGCGTTCTTGGTGTCCTTCAGCGAGACCAGGTCGTTGATCACGATCTTGGGGTCGGTGGTGAAGACGTTGCCCACCTGGACGGTGCCGTCCTTGATGGCGTCGGCGGTGGCGTCACCGGTCTTCTTCCACTCCTTGAACTCCAGGCCGTAGGTGTCCTTGAAGTTCTTCTCCTGGCGGGACTGGAACTCCGGCGGGCCGCCCACGGCGAAGGTCTTGCCGACCTTGACCAGGTCCTCGATCGTGGCGAGGCCGTCCTTGGCAGCGGTGGCCTTGGTGACGGTCAGCGAGTTGTTGTCCTCGGCCGCGGCGGGCTCCAGGACCTCCAGCTCGGCCGGGAGCTTCTCCTTGAGCCCGGCGACGACGTCGTCCTTGGTCTTGGCCGTCGTCGTCTTGTCGACGAAGGCGAGCAGGGAGCCGATGTACTCCGGCAGGACCGTCAGGCCGCCGCTCTTGGCCTGGTCGACCAGGACCTCACGGCTGCCGATGTTGAGCTTCCTCTCGACCTGCACCCCCTTGGCCTCCAGGGCCTGGGCGTAGATCTCGGCGAGCAGGACGTTCTCCGGGAAGTTGGCCGAGCCGACGACGACCTTCCCCCCGGCCGCGGCCCCGGAGCCCGTGGGGCTCACGGACGCGCTGGTGAGCGGGTCGCCACCGCCACCGCACGCGGTAAGTGTGAGCGCCGCGGACAGGATGACTGCCGCAGTGCTGAACAGGCGCTTCATCGTGCTTTCCCTTCTAAAACGGGGGGTAATAAGGAGATTAGCGTATGGTCTGGCGCTGACTCACCCCCGGGGAGACCATGACGCGTTGCACCAGAGCGAAACCCAGCTGGACGATCAGGGCCAGCAGCGCCACCAGGACGGCCCCTCCGATCGTGCGCGGGAAGTCCTTGGTCGCCAGGCCGTCGACGATGAACCGGCCCAGGCCGCCCAGACCCACGTAGGCGGCCACGGTCGCGGTCGACACCACCTGGATCGCGGCGATCCGCAGGCCGAGCAGGATCAGCGGCAGCGCCACCGGCACGAGCACCCGGCCGAGCACCTCGCTCCCGCGCAGGCCCATGCCGTACGCGGCGTCGCGCAGGTCGGGATCCACGCCGCGCAGACCCTCGTAGGTGTTGACCAGGATGGGCGGCACGGCGAGCGCAACCAGCGGGATCAGCACCGGGACGATGGTGCCGACGCCCATCAGCAGCACGATGAGCACGAGCAGGCCCAGCGTCGGCAGGGCGCGGGCCGCGTTGGCGCTCAGGATCGCGAACAGCGCCCCCTTGCCGGTGTGACCGATCCACAGCCCCAGCGGCAGCGCGATCAGCATGGCCAGCAGCAGCGAGATCCCGGAGAACTCCAGGTGCTCCAGCAGCCGGACGGGGATGCCGTCCGGGCCGGACCAGTTGTCCGGGTTCCCGAAGAAGTCGATCAGCCAGTTCACGCGGCCCCCCTCGCCCGCGACCACGGGGTCAGCAGGCGCTGCGCCAGGACCAGCAGCAGGTCGGCGATGGCCGCCAGCACCACGACCAGCACGATGCCCACGATGATCGGGGTGTAGAACTGCCGCTGCCAGCCGTCGATGAACAGGTAGCCCAGCCCGCCCCTGCCGACCAGAGCGCCCACGCTGACCAGGCTGATGCTGGAGACCGCGGCCACCCTGAGCCCGGCCAGCACGACCGGGACCGCGATCGGCAGCTCCACCTGGAGCAGCCTCCGCAGCGGGGTGAAGCCCATGGCCACCGCGGACTGGCGCACATGGTCGGGGACCGAGCTGAGCCCGTCCACGACGGCCGGGATCAGCACCGCCATGGCGTAGAACGTGAGCGGGACCATCACGGTCGTCCGGGTGGCGAGGCCGGTGACCGGGATGAGCACGATGAAGACCGCCAGCGAGGGCAGCGAGTAGATCACGTTCATGACGCCGACGGTCGGCTGGTAGAGCCAGCGCCAGCGGACGCCGGCCAGCCCGAGCGGGAGCGCGACGAGCAGCCCGATGACGATCGGCACCAGCGCCATGACGACGTGGTCCGCCAGCAGGACCTGGATGGAGGGCCAGTTGCGCCCGATCCAGTCCCAGCGGACCAGCGGTTCCTCATGCACCGACGCCTCCGGCGACCTTGCCCAGCGCCTCGTCCAGCGCCTCGCGGGTGGCCACGCCCTCGGCCCTGCCCTCCTCGTCCACCGCGATCGCGCTCCCCGAGGGGGACAGCAACGCCGCGTCCAGCGCGCCGCGCAGCGAGTCACGGCCCCTGACGAACGTCCCGTACGGCGCGAGCCGCACGTCCGCGAGCGTGCCGGCGTCCGGCAGGTCCTTGACGGAGGCCCAGCCCAGCGGCCGGTTCTCCCCGTCCACCACGGCCAGCCAGGGCTCGTCCGTGCCACGCACCGTGGAGACGTCGGCGGAGGCGGACACGGTCAGGTCGGCGCGCAGCCGCAGCCCCTCGTCGGAGACGAACGACAGCCGCCGGATGCCCCGGTCACGGCCGAGGAACTCCCGGACGAAGTCGTCGGCGGGGCGGGCCAGCAGCGTCGGGGGGTCGGCGAGCTGCGCCAGGCGTCCGCCGACGCGGAGCACGGCCACCCGGTCGCCGAGCTTGATGGCCTCGTCGATGTCGTGGGTGACGAACACGATGGTCTTGTTGAGCTCGGCCTGCAGCCGGAGCAGCTCCTCCTGCAGGCTCGTGCGCACGATCGGGTCCACCGCGCTGAACGGCTCGTCCATCAGCAGCACCGGCGGGTCGGCCGCCAGCGCGCGGGCCACGCCGACGCGCTGCTGCTGGCCGCCGGAGAGCTGGAAGGGGTACCGGTCGGCCATCTTGAGGTCGAGCCCGACCCGCTCCAGCAGCTCCATGGCCCGGTCCCGGGCCTTCTTCCTGTCCCAGCCGAGCAGGTAGGGCACCGTCGCCACGTTGTCGACGATCTTGCGGTGCGGGAACAGCCCCGCCTGCTGGATGACGTAGCCGATGCCCCTGCGCAGCGTCGGCGGGTCGATGGTCTTCACGTCCACGCCGTCGAGGAGGATCTGCCCCTCGGTCGCGTCGATCATCCTGTTGATCATTCGGAGGGAGGTGGTCTTGCCGCAGCCCGAAGGGCCGACGAACACGGTTATCTCCCCGGTGGGCACCTCAAGGCTGAGGTCGTCCACGGCGACGGTCCCGTCGGCGTAACGCTTGGTGACCCGGTCAAATTTGATCATGCGCAACCTCTTGCTCCTCGGCAGGGCTGCGGCCCCCTGCCACAACTGCCCCATGATCTGACGCGGACCACCCTAGGGCCTATGGCCGACATTTCCGATCTGATTTCCCGCCTTCTCCCTGCCTTCGATCGATGCCCCACCGCCCCCGCGATATCTATCAAATGGGCATTCAATCCTACGGAGAACCTCAACAGATCGGCATGATTACCCATATCGTGGGGATTGACACCTCCAGCGCCATACGTACCACAGGCCTCGCGGTCTCTGTGTTCATCACCACACTCGCTCGAACCCCAGAGGAACCGGTCACGTGACCCAACCGCTCCTCGGTCAGCGCTCGCGCGGCGAACTGATCGCCGAGCTCTACGACCGTCACGCCGCCGGGCTGTTCGCGTACTGTCACGACCAGCTCGGCGATCCCGGCTCCGCCGCCGCCGCGCTGGTGGCCGTCCTCACCGCCGTCCCGGACATAGAGCCCCCGCGTGCCGCGCTCTACGCGTTCGCCCGCCGCGAGATCCACCTGCGCGACGTCGTCCACGCCCCGCCCGCCGCCGACGCCGACCCGGTCTCCGCCTTCGTCGAGCGGGTCCTGCGCGACCTGCGTCCGCATCAGCGCGAAGTACTGTACCTGTCCGGCGTGTGTGAGATGGACACCTCGGAGCTGTCCTGGGTGCTCGACGTGGCGGCCGACACCGCCGACGAGCTGACCGTGAGCGCCTGCCGGCGCTTCGCCCAGTCGCTGAGCCTGGCGCTGGCCTCGGCACGGGTGCCGGATCACCTGGCCGAGGTGTTCGGCGCCCTCTCCGTCGCCCCGGTCCGCGACGTGCTCGTCCGCGCCCCCTGGGCCACCCCGCCCGCGGCGCTGCGGACCCTGGCGCTGGGATCGCCGTCCGCTCCGCC
>NZ_NGFP01000285.1 GCF_002149035.1 Streptosporangium minutum | reverse complement strand
GGGGTGGCCTTCGGGGTCGGCGTGACCTTGGGCGTCGGCTTGGGCGTCGGCCTGGGGGTCGGCGCCGTGCTCCTGAAGTGGGTGGGCATCGGCGCGGGCTCCGTGGTGCCGGGTCCCGGCTTGGGCACCGCCGGAAGCCGGTCGTCGCCGTTCGAGGGGGCCCGCGAGGTCGCGGACAGGTCGGGTGAGGTCGACTGGGTGAAGTTGACGTCGCCCACCTGCCGGGTCACCTGCTCACGGAACTGCGGGACCACCATGACGACGGTGGCCGCCACCAGGACGGCTCCCGCGACCGATGCTCCGGCGCGCCACCACATCAGCCCGCGGAGCCCTCGTCTTTCTACGCGGGCACGGATGATCTCCAGTCCGTCGGGGGAGGGAACGACCGAGTTCGCCTCCGCACTGAGGACACGGCGGAGCAGCTCGCCGTACTCGTCGGGGGAGTCGGTCATGACAGTTGCTCCAGTGAGGTTCGTAGGGCGGCCATACCGCGAGCCGTGTGGCTCTTGACCGCGCCCTTGCTGATACCCATCGCATGGGCGATCTGCGCTTCCGACAGGTCTCCGTAGTAGCGCAGGACCAGTGCCTCCCGCTGGCGCGCGGGCAGGCCGCGAAGGGCCTCGATGACGGCGGACCGCTCGAACTCGCCGATCGCGCCGTTCTCGGCGCTCGGAGCGTCCGGCATGCCCTTGGGGGCGTACTTCTCCACGACCGCCCGGTGCCGGAGCACCGAACGCGATCGGTTGACGACCGATTGGCGCAAGTAGGCGAGTGCCTTGTCGGTGTCGCGCAGTCGACGCCAGGCGCCATGGATGGCGACGAACGCGTCCTGCACGACTTCCTCCGCGGTTGCCATATCGCGGACGAGCAACACAGCGAGACGCACAAGCGACCGATAATGCGCGCTGTACAGCGCGGTAACGGCCATGTCGGCATCCCACCCGACGGGCACCGCCCCGAGCGACCTGTCGGCCACGAGGGTCTCGGTGGTCACATCAGTGGGACGCTCGGCCTTCCCAGAGGGTTTACGCTCTTCCGGTTCATTAGGGGGCATGACCCAGTCGTGTCCTCGCCAGGCGGCCATATCGTGCGAATCGCAATGGTCTGTAGTTGTCGAAGTTTTGCATACCCACCTTATCTGCGTGGATCTTTCTTTGCTGACGATGGACCATCACCGATTGACAACGTCCGAGGGGGATAGGGTGCCTGCATGGTGAGCGAAGCCGACTGCCTGTTCTGCAAGATCGTGGCCGGGGAGATCCCCGCGAAGATCGTTCATGAGACCGATCGCACGCTGGCCTTCCGGGACGTCAACCCCCAGGCCCCCACCCACGTGCTGGTGGTCCCCAAGGAGCACTACCCGGACGCGGCCGCGCTGGCCGCCGCCGACCACGGGCTCGCCGACGACGTCATCAAGGCGGCGCACGCGGTCGCCGAGCAGGAGGGTGTCGCGGCCTCGGGATACCGCCTGGTCTTCAACACCGGCGCGGAGGCGGGCCAGACCGTCTTCCACGTGCACGGACATGTGCTCGGAGGGCGCGGCCTGACATGGCCGCCCGGATGAAACCGACAGGCGCGACAGCGTCGATCACGGATACGATGGCGTAGAAGTCCCACGCCGATATCTGGAGGCGAACAGGCCGAAAGGCCCGCCTATGTCCGAGACAAACGATTCCAGCAGAACCTCCCCACCGCGATCGAAGGGTCCCAGCCGGACCCAGGCGAAGGTGGTGATTCCGGACGATCACTCGATGGTCAGCCTGCTGGGCTCGCGCGACGAGCTGTTGCGGGTCATCGAGGGTGCCTTCCGCGCCGACATCCACGTCCGGGGCAACGAGATAACCATCACCGGCAGCCCGGAGGAGAGCAGCATCGTGGTGCGGCTCTTCGAGGAGCTGTCCGAGCTTGTCCAGGGAGGCGCGGAGCTCACGACGGACGCCGTGGAGCGCAGCATCGCGATGCTGCGGATGACCTCCGACCGGCCGGCCGAGGTGCTCTCCCTCGACATCATCTCCTCGCGGGGCCGGACGATCCGTCCGAAGACCGTCAACCAGAAGCGCTACGTCGACGCGATCGACAGGCACACCATCGTCTTCGGCATCGGTCCCGCCGGCACCGGCAAGACCTATCTCGCGATGGCCAAGGCCGTGAAGGCGCTCCAGGAGAAGAAGGTCAACCGGATCATCCTCACCCGCCCCGCGGTCGAGGCCGGCGAGCGGCTGGGCTTCCTGCCCGGCACCCTCTACGAGAAGATCGACCCCTACCTGCGCCCGCTCTACGACGCGCTGCACGACATGCTCGACCCCGACTCGATCCCCCGGCTGATGGCCGCGGGCACGATCGAGGTCGCTCCCCTCGCCTACATGCGCGGCCGTACGCTCAACGACGCCTACATCATCCTCGACGAGGCGCAGAACACCTCGCCCGAGCAGATGAAGATGTTCCTGACGCGGCTGGGCTTCAATTCGAAGATCGTCGTCACCGGTGACGTCACCCAGGTCGACCTGCCGGGTGGCACGCTGAGCGGCCTGAGGGTGGTGCAGGGGATCCTCGAAGGCATCCCCGACATCCACTTCAGCCGGCTGACCAGTGCCGACGTGGTGCGGCACAAGCTCGTGAGCGACATCGTGGACGCCTACGGGCGCTATGACGAGACGCAGCGGCAGAGCGCACCACAGGCGATCAAGGGCGTGGTCAAACGCCCTCGGGAGACAAGATGAGTACGAGCGAGCCGCGTGGCGCGCGAGGAGCGGTGAACGACCGATGAGCATCGAGGTCAACAACGAGTCCGGCGTCGAGGTCGACGAAGGACTCATCGTCTCGCTGGCCGGGCACGTGCTGGAGCGGATGGACATCAACCCGCTCGCCGAGCTGTCCATCCTGATCGTGGACGAAGAGGCCATGGCGGTGCTGCACGAGCAGTGGATGGGGGAGCCCGGTCCGACGGACGTGCTCTCCTTCCCGATGGACGAGCTGCGTCCCGGTCCGGGCTCCGGAGCCCGGCAGGAGGGCGACGCCCCCACCGACCCCGCGCTCCTCGGCGACGTGGTGCTCTGCCCGCAGGTGGCCGCCAAGCAGGCGGCCGAGGCCGGGCACAGCACCGAGGCGGAGATGGAGCTGCTGTGCACGCACGGCATCCTCCACCTGCTCGGTTACGACCACGCCGAGCCCGATGAGCACAAGGAGATGTTCGGCCTGCAGGGCGAGCTTCTGGAGTCATGGCGGGAGGTGCGCCCCCAGCGGTGAACCTCGCCAACGGGTGGTTGTTCTCAGCCGTCCTCCTCGTCGTGGTCGGCGGCCTGATAGCCAGCGCGGAGACGGCTCTGACCCGCATCTCACGGGTGCGCGCGGAGGAGTTCGTCCGCGACGGACGCCGGGGCGCCGGGCGCCTGCAGGCGATCGTCGCCGATCCACCGCGCTACCTCAACCTGCTGCTCCTGCTCCGGCTGAGCTGCGAGCTGATCGCCACGGTGATCGCCACGCTACTCTTCATCGACTGGCTCGGCGACCAGGGCTGGGCCTACGCGGCCGCGGCCGCGGTCATGATCGTGATCAGTTACGTGATCGTCGGCGTCTCCCCGCGCACGCTGGGCCGCCAGCACGCGGAGCCGATCGCACTCGCCAGCGCCCCCCTCGTGTACGGACTGACCCGGATCTTCGGGCCGCTCCCCAAACTGCTCATCCTGCTGGGCAACGCCGTGACGCCCGGCAAGGGCTTCAGGGAGGGGCCGTTCACCTCCGAAGCCGAGCTGCGCGACCTGGTCGACCTGGCGGAGGAGCGCAGGGTCATCGAGCCGGACGAGCGGGAGATGATCCACTCGGTCTTCGAGCTCGGCGACACCCTGGTCCGCGAGGTGATGGTGCCCCGCACCGACATGGTGTTCATCGAGCGCGGCAAGACGTTGAACCAGGCCCTGTCGCTCGCTCTGCGCAGCGGGTTCTCCCGCATCCCCGTGGTCGGCGAGAACGAGGACGACGTCATCGGCATCGCCTACCTCAAGGACGTCGTGCGCCGGGTGCAGGAGACCGGTGACGACGGCCGCGCCGAGCAGATCGAGACGATCATGCGTCCGGCCACCTACGTGCCGGAGAGCAAGCCCATCGACCAGCTCCTGCGCGAGATGCAGGCCCGCCAGATCCACCAGGCCATCGTCATCGACGAGTACGGCGGGACGGCCGGTCTGGTCACCATCGAGGACGTCCTCGAAGAGATCGTGGGAGAGATCACCGACGAGTACGACCAGGAGGTTCCCCGGGTGGAGCCGCTGGAGGACGGGTCGGTCCGGGTGACCGCCAGGCTCCCGGTGGGCGACCTGGCGGATCTGTTCGACATCGAGCTCGAGGTGGAGGACGTCGAGACCGTCGGCGGCCTGCTGGCCCACGCGCTGGGCCGGGTGCCGATCGCCGGTTCCGAGGCCGTGGTGGAGGGGCTCAGCCTGACGGCGGAGAGCCTCGCCGGGCGCCGCAACCGGATCGGCACGGTCCTCGTCAGGCGGACCGTCCAGCCCGAGCCCGACTCGGTGGGGGCCTCCGCGGAGAATGACTGAAAGAAGAATCTGAAGCAGGCGATATCCACCCAAGTGGTCCGCAAGTAATCTGCAAGCCGCGTCCGCCATTCTCATCTCACGGCACCCGGTCGCGCGGGAGCCGGTGGAGAGGTTCCCCGCGCCGGGAGGGGTTCGCGGCGCCGGGGACGGCTCCATGGGGGGAAGAGCGCGGATACGGCTTCCAGCTGATTCTGCGTCGCTCGCTTAAGGGTGTTCTCAGCCGCATAATGCGGTTGAGGGCACCCTTAGGCGTTTCTCGATGATTGCCGCTTTTGCCGAATGGGAAGAAAGCGGATCGGCGGGGACATGATTCCTCGCACGTGACATCGGGGGAACAGTCATGACGCGGGGGATTCGAACTGCCGTGGCGGCCGGGGTCTGCGCGGTCCTGGCCGGGGCCTTGGCGGCGTGCGGCGCCGGTACGGACCACACGGTGAAGGACGCCGGCTCGGAGCTGGAGCGGCTACGTGAGGTGTTACCGAAGGCACAGGAGTTACCTGACGGTTTCTCCGCCTGGCGGGGCGAGGGGTGGAAGCCCCCTTTCCGCCCGGCCGACCGTGACTGCCGGCTCGTCCTCGACATGGCGGGAGGCAGCTCGCCGGACCCGGCGCCGGGGGCCCGGGTGGACGCGACCTACCCGGGTGACGAGCTGGGAGAGCTGGCCGGGATCGGCCTGGCCTCCTACACCGGCGCCGACGCCGAGCAGCAGTTCGCCGAGCTGACCCAGGCCCTGGAGGGCTGCCCGGTCGCCAGAAGCCGCCTGGCGGGCAGGCGCACCTCCCTGAGGGTGTCCAGCCTGAAGCTGGACGCCGTCGGCGACGACGTGCAGGCCAAGCGGCTACGCGGCCGGCTGAACGGCTATCCCTACGAGATGCACGTGGTCTTCGCCCGTATCGGCGGCACCCTGATCTCGTTGGTGCACACGGGTATCGCCGACGTCGACGTCAGGCGGACCCAGCAGCTCGCCCAGTTCCTCGTCGACCGGGCAGCCGTCTGACGGGTCACCGGCATCACTGGCATCACCGTCGCCGGCCTTACCGCTGCCGGTCCTACCGCCGCGGGCCTCACCGCCGTCGGCCGTACCGCCGCGGGCCTCACCGCGGTCGGCCGTACCGTCGCCGGCCTCATCGCCGCAGGCTACGGCCGGTAGGGGAGGATCCACAGCTCGCCCTCGGGGGCGAGGGCGGTGATCCGCCGCGAGGCCGCCTGGTCCCGGCGGACCTCGACGACGCTCCTTCCGGCGCGGGCGTCCACCCTGTAGCCGTCGCCGTCCGGCACGGTGACCTCGACGTCGCCGCCCTCCCCGGCGACCGCCCTCACGTCCTCGGGGGCGCGCTGGAAGCCCAGCACGACGTCGCCCCTGCCGACCTCGACGTCGGCCACGGCGGACCGCAGGCCGGTCCCGGTCACCTTTCCCGACCCGGCCCGCGCCCGCAGCGCCCCCTCCGCGTCGGCCACGGTCACCTCGCCCGAGGCGGTGGACAGCCGTAGATCGCCCCGAACGCCGTGGGCGGACACGCTCCCGAAGTGGGTCGAGGCCTCGACATCGGTGGCGGAGGGCAGGGTCAGGGTGTACTCGGCGCGGCAGGGGGACTCGTGGGGCCGCACCTTCTCCGGGCAGCCGACGGTGAGCTGCAGCGTCCTTCCGTTCCACGTCTCGGACATGCTGGGCTTGCCCCCGGAGAGGCCGGGGGCGCCCTCGGACCAGATGATCTCCCGCTTCATGGAGATCTGTCCGGCCTTGCCGGGAACGATCGAGATGTTGACCCGCCCGCTGGTGCGCAGCACCAGCTCCGGCGAGGTGAACGTGTACTCGCGGACGGAGGCCTCCGACAGCGTCGCGGGACGGAGGAGGGAGGTGTCGTAGCGGTCGCCGGTCGCCTGTGTCCGGCTCACCTCGGACCATCCGGCCAGCGCTATGCCCGACACGGTCAGCGCGGTCAGCGCTCCGCCCACTGCGATCCAGGCGATCCGGACACTGCTTCGCATCGGCATCTCTCTTCAGACTTTCAGGAATCGCAGTACGGCGAGCACCCGGCGGTGGTCCTTGTCCGCGCCGGACAGGCCGAGCTTGGTGAAGATGTTGTTGATGTGCTTGCCGACGGCGCCCTCGCTGACCACCAGGGCCTCGGCGATCCCGGCGTTGGACCGGCCCTCCGCGATCAGCGCCAGCACCTCGTACTCCCTGCGGGTCAGCAGGTCCAATGGGTCGCTGTGCCTGCGGAGCAGGAGCTGGGCGACCACCTCCGGGTCCAGGGCCGTGCCGCCGGAGGCGACCCGGCGCAGGGCGTCCAGGAACTCGGCGACGTCGGCCACCCGGTCCTTCAGCAGGTATCCGATGCCGCTGGTCTCGGTGGACAGCAGCTGGGTGGCGTAGCGCTCCTCGACGTACTGCGAGAGCACGAGGATCGCGAGGCCCGGCCGCTGGTGGCGGAGCACGAGCGCCGCGCGCAGGCCCTCGTCGGTGTGCGAGGGCGGCATCCGCACGTCGGTGACGACGAGGTCGGGACCGTGTTCGTCCACGGCGCGCAGCAACTCCTCGGCGTCGGACACCGCCGCCACGACCTCCATGCCCGCCGAGCCGAGCATCCAGACGAGCCCCTCCCTGAGCAGGACGGAGTCCTCGGCGAGCACTACTCGCATGGCAGCTCCACTCTGATCGTCGTCGGACCGCCCGGCGGGCTGTCGACGTCCAGTGTCCCGTCCACCGAGCCGGCCCGCTGGGCCAGGCCGCGCAGTCCCGTCCCCCCGCCGAGACGGGCGCCACCCCGGCCGTCATCGGCGATGACCAGGTGGAGCCTGCCGTCGGCGCGCCGGACGGTGACCTCGGCACCGGATGCCCGGGCATGCTTGGAGACGTTGGTCAGCGCCTCCGACACCACGAAGAACGCGATCGCCTCGATCGTCGGCGACGCGCGCTCCGGCACGTCGACGCGGAGCCGTACGGGGAACGGGGCCCGTGCGGCGATGCCGGACAGCGCGGCGTCCAGGCCCTGGTCGTTGAGCACGGCCGGGTGGAGCCCGCGCACGAGGTCGCGCAGCTCCTTCAGGGCCTGTTTGGCCTCTTCGTGGGCCCGCACGATGGCCTGCCGCGCGGGGTCGGGCACGTCGGTGAGCGCGGCCCGGGCCATCCCCAGATTCATCGCGAGCGAGACCAGCCGCTGCTGGGCGCCGTCGTGCAGATCCCGTTCGAGGCGCCGGCGCTCGGCGTCGGCGGCGTCGACCACCTCGGCGCGGCTCTCCTGCAGGGTCTCCACCCGCTGGACCAGCCGGTCACTGAGGCTGGGGCCGAGCAGGGCCTCGGCGGCGATCACGTCCAGCGCGGTGACGCCGCGTGCGACCCACGGACCGGCGACGAGCAGGACCGCCGCGAGGAGGGCGGAGACCGCGATGATCGTGTACTCCTCCAGGATCCAGCCCTGGACGGCGAATTCCACCGCGATCAGGCTCCCCGCCCAGACCCCGATCACCATGATGAACCCGATCACGTTGATCACCGGTGACAGCAGGTGGTAGGCGAGCTGACGCCAGGTGCTCCTCGTCCGCGCCTCCTGGAGCAGCCGCTTCAGCGGGTTCCGCTCCCGGGGACACCGCGGCGACGGGGGGATGTCCACGTTCAGGAAGGCGAGGAATCGGGCCCGCTGCAACCGTGTGAGCAGCGGCACGGACCGGAAGAGCAGCAGCAGCGCGACCAACGGGACCACCACCGTCCCGACCAGCAGGACCGACAGCGCGGTCAGGCCCACGATCACCACCAGGGCCAGCAGGGAGATCGGAAGGCCCGTCACCACGTGCGAGGTCCGGAGCCAGGCCGGCGCTGACCAGTGGGCGCGGATCCGGTCCCAGGGGGTGGTCGGTTCGGTCGTGGGCATGGGACCACCGTAGGGACCGCGACCACCCGGCGACATGGGCGAGATATCCCGGAAAAAGGTGAGGCAGACTTCACCATGGGAGTGCCGTCCGGTATGCCGGGCAGGTCGGTTGGGCTCGGACGCCGCGCGCTGACTACCCTGGCGCTGTGAGTGACGCGACCCTCGACCCCGAGGACAACAAGATCATCGTTCTGGCCCGCTCCGCGCGGGCCCGCAACGGCGCCGCCGAGGGGGCCGCCGTGCGCGACGAGACCGGCCGGACCTACTCGGCGACCAACGTGGCCCTGCCGTCGCTGACGCTCTCGGCGCTGCAGGTCGCCGTGGCGATGGCGGTCTCCAGCGGCGCCGAGTCCCTGGAGGCGGCCGCGCTGGTCACCGCGGGTGACGGCCCGGCCGACGCGGACGCGCGGGCGGTCCGTGAAATGGGCGGCAAGACGCTGCTCGTGGCCACTCCCGACGGCACCGTGCGTCAGAGCTGAGGCCGACATCGGCGACAATGGTTGACGTGAGTTCCTCAGCTGCTGATTTCCACGCCGGTTTCGCCTGCTTCGTCGGCCGGCCCAACGTCGGTAAATCCACGCTGATGAACGCGTTGGTCGGCACGAAGGTGGCGATCACCTCCTCCAAACCCCAGACCACTCGCCGGGTCATCCGCGGCATCGTGCACCGCCCGGACGCCCAGCTCATCATCGTGGACACGCCGGGGCTGCACCGGCCCCGCACCCTGCTGGGCGAGCGGCTGGACAGCCTGGTGCTGTCCACGCTCACCGAGGTCGACGTGATCGGGTTCTGCGTGCCCGCCAACGAGCCCATCGGCAAGGGCGACCGGTTCATCGCCGAGAAGCTGGCCGCGGTCAAGAAGACGCCGGTCGTCGCCGTCGTGACCAAGTGCGACCTGGCGACCCGGGAGCAGATCGCCGCGCAGCTGCTCGCGCTCTCCCAGCTCGCGGAGTTCGCCGAGATCGTCCCGGTCTCGGCGAAGTCGGGGGAGCAGCTCGACGTGCTGGCCGGCGTGCTGATCGACCGGCTCCCCGCGAGCCCGCCGCTGTACGAGGGCGGCCAGCTCACCGACGAGCCCGAGCAGGTGCTGGTGGGAGAGCTGATCCGCGAGGCGGCGCTGGAGGGCGTCCGGGACGAGCTGCCGCACTCGATCGCGGTCGTCGTCGACGAGATGCTGCCCCGGGAGGGCCGTGACGATCTGCTCGACATCTACGCGCACATGTTCGTCGAGCGTCCGTCCCAGAAGGCCATCGTGATCGGGCACAAGGGCAGCCGGCTCAAGGATGTCGGCAGCCGGGCCCGCCAGCAGATCGAAGCGCTGCTCGGCACCCGCGTCTACCTCGACCTGCGGATCAGCGTCGCCAAGGACTGGCAGCGCGATCCCAAGCAGCTACGCCGCCTGGGCTTCTACGACTGATCCCGGCCCCGCCCGGCCCCGGCGTACGGCGGTGGCAGGCGTGACTCGCCGCAGGCGCTGCCGCAGCTCGCCGGCGTCCCGGCGCGGGCGGAGACCAGGGTGCCGGGCCGGGCCAGGGGGGAGCGCCGCCCCCTTCCGGGCCGCCGGCCGCGAGACCCGCCGCCACCAGGCCCGCGGCGGCATGTAAGGGGCGTCGGCGAGGAGGGCTGTCGTGGTGCCCGGGGTATGGACCCCACGGGGAACGACTACAGCGCGGGGGCCGCCATGACCGACTACACCACCTACACCCTGTGGATCGTCGAAGGGGACATCGGGCAGGACTCCGCCGGAAAGGACCTCTTCTCGCCCGACAGCCCGATCGACTACAGCGACCTGAACCCCGCGGCCCTGCTGTGGCTGACCGAGCACGGCTACGAGGACCCGGGCAGGCGCGTCGTGGTGACCCCGGCGGGCGAGGTCCCCAAGGGAGCCGTCATCGCCTCCTACGACGTGGCGCTCTGAGCTCTCCGCGACGGACGCCCCGCGACGGACGCCCCGGGCGTCTGTGACGCGGCGCCCCGGGTTCTCCGCGCCGCGGCGCCTCGGGCATCCGTGAACGGCCGGGCGTCTGTGGACGGCCGGGCTGTCCTCCTGGTGGGCGCCCCCGTTCCGCCGGAGCGTTTCCATATTGACGGCGGGGGCCGTGAGCTTGTTTCCTCCGGCAGTGCGCACCGGTAGTGAACAGTGCTGAATGTGCATGATCGCCGGTCAAACCTCTGATCATGTCCCAGGTGACGTCCAGGTGATCAGAGGATCCGGGAGGCCCGCCGTTCAGGGGCGGGCCTCGAAGGAGTTGAAGCTGACCTCCACGCCCGAGCCGCCGTGCCGGGCGTGGGCGAACATGCCGATGGAGCCGGAGGTGAACGGCCGTTTCCTGTCGAGCCGGGAGACGACCTTCCTGCCGTTGACGCTCAGGCTCAGGCTGGTCCCCGCCTCACCGCTGCGGCAGGCCGCCTGCAGGACGATGAGCCGGGCGGGGCGCAGACCAGGGACCGGCACGTGTTTCACCGAGGCGGGCGCTTCCCCGCTCTTGACGATGGAGGCGTCACCGCTGCTGGTGATCGAGAACTCGTAGCGCCTGGCTCCCTCGTCCAGACCCCGGCAGAAGACGCCGAAGTCGCCCTTGCCGCGCAGCATCCGGACCTTCGCGGTGATGGTCGTGTTCTTCACCGGAGCGGTCAGGGGAGCGATGACCGGGAGGTAGGCGTCGGCCTTGGCGGTGATCCGGTAGGCGCCCCGGGACGCCCGGTGCCTTCCCTCGCCCGAGGCCGCCGTGGTCCAGCCGCGATCCGCGCCGCTGAAGTCGTCCCGGAACGGCAGGGCCCGCGCCGTCGCGGGCTCGGCGGTGGGTGCCGCGGAGGACGGCGGCGCGGTCGGACCCGGGGACGGGGAGAGCGCGGCCGTGGGCCCCGTCGCCGGGTCCGGCACGGGCTGGGCGGTGTCCCCCGCCGCGGCGGCCGGCTGGGCCGCAGGCGTATCGTCGGCGGGGTCCTCCCCGGCGGGCATGAAGAAGGCGATGCCGGCGATGACCAGCGAGATCGCCACCCCCGCGAGGATGGGAGCGGCGATCGACCGGCCCCACCGGGCCGAGGGGACGGGGCCGTCCGCGAGGGCCGGGCGCGGAGGCGGGGGCCAGAGCGCGCCGGGCGGGTCCGCCGGCCGTACGGGATGCGGGTC
>NZ_NGFP01000284.1 GCF_002149035.1 Streptosporangium minutum | reverse complement strand
CCTGGGCGGCCGTCCCCTCGGCGTCGGGAAGCCCGGCGATCGCCCGGCGCAGCGCGTCCGGGCTCRCCGGCGGCAAGGCCTGCCGTGCGGTGGCGGCGGACGCGGTGGCGGGGGCGGCCGGGGCCGTCCGGGCCGTCGCCTGGGCGGCCGTCCCCGCGGTGATCGCGGCGAGGGCGAGTCCGGCGAGCGCGGTGCGGCGAATCCTCATGGTCATCCTCCAGGTCGGTTCTGTCTGCTGGAACCAATCCTGGAGATCGCGGGCCCCGAGGGGATCGCCGGTGAGAGCGGTCCTGGAGCTCCCTCGCGGGAGTGAGCCGCCTCGGGCGCGAGAGGGAGCCGCCTCGGGCGCGGGAGTGAGCCACAGCCGTACCCGAGGCCGGCCCTCCGCCCGGGTCGGCGCCACAGGCCGCAAAGTAGGGGCGTATCCCCAGATCAGGACAGCGCACTGATGCCTGCCGGAATCCGCTCGCCAACCCGTTTGCCGACGTTGATCCTCGGCACGAGTTCTCGACGCGATCGGCGGCGTCGACACCCTGCTGCAGATGCTGGTCTGCCTGGACGAGAGCATCACCAGCGCGCACAACAGCTGCACATTCTGGGCCATCGACGTGGCCCCGCACGGCGGTCGAGGTCGCCGTGCGGGGCCCGCGTTCCCCGCGCGAGCTAGCGGCCGTACAGGGCCATCCGGCTGATCATGGCGTCGGCGGCGAGGTGGTAGCAGACCGTCACGCAGCCCAGCACCTCCACGGGCGTGGCGAAGGTGGCGGCGAGCGTCCTGTCGGCGATCCTGCGCACGCCCGGGATATGCGCCCCCAGCTCGGCCGCGGGCATGCTCGGCATGTCGATCTCGAGTTCCAGCACCTCGGGCAGTTGGAGCGGCGCCAGCTCCCCCGCCCCCCGTACGGTCTCCGCCGCGGCCTCCCGGATCAGCCGCCTGGCCTCGGACGGCGAGAGGCTGTCCGCGGCGGTGTGCCCGTGCGCGATCTTGACGGCGACCGTGCGCACGCCGGGGAAGGCCTTCTCCGCGACGCCGCAGATGACGTCGTCGCCGGTGAGCAATCCCACCGGGACGCCGACCGCGGCGGCCTGCAACGCGTTGACCTCGGCCTCCGACACCGGCCGGCCGTTGAGCCGCACCCCGAGGAAGTGCGAGGAGTAGGTGTGGGCGAGCACGCCGGGCGAGCCGGCCGCGGCGTGGTAGCCGAGGAACATGGCCACGTCGTGCTCGGCCGAGATGCCCTCGGCCATGCAGTCCAGTTTGGGAGTGCCGAAGATCAGCCGGGCGCGCGGATCAAGCTCCTCGTGCAGCAGGTTGTCCATGGTGCCGTGGCTGTCGTTGACCAGGACGCTGTCGGCTCCGGCCTCGAACGCGCCCTCGATGGCGGCGTTGGCCTCGGCGGTCATCAGCCGTTGCGATCGCGGATACCCGTGGCCGCCGCGGACGACCTGGTCCATGGTCGCGATGCCCGTCACGCCCTCCATGTCAATGGAGATGTAGACCCGCACTGGTTACTCCTTCGCTTTGCCGCCGTCACAGAGTGTCACCTGCGGGGACGGCGGGTTTTCATCGGGATTCCTCTGCCGCCGTCACAGGGTGTCACCCTGGTGGGCGGCGGGCTTTGTCGCGGGGGCCGAAATCGGGTGCCCGCTTTGGGCGTTCCGCACAGTGGCAGGGATCATGAGGGCGGCGCCGACGGCGAGCAGGCCGAGCACCGCGGAGAGCAGGTAGGTACTGACGAAGCTGCTCTCCGTGGGGACCCCCGCCACGGTGCCGGTCGCCAGCACCATCCCGCCGAGCTGCGCCCCGAAGGTGCCGCCGATGCTCTTGGCGACGAAGACCACGCCGCTGACCCCGGCCGCCCGGTCGGCGGGTACGTCGGCGGCCACGACGTTGAGTCCGGCGGTCAGGCTGATGGAGCCGCCCAGCCCCATGACCGTCACTCCGGCCACGATCTGCCACGGGGAGGAGTGCCAGAAGGCGAGTACCGCGGTGCCGGCCGAGACGAGCACGCTGCCGAGCACCAGCACCGCGCGCCGCCCGAGCAGCCTGGTCATAGGCCCGACCAGCGGCGCGACCAGGGTGCCCGCGATACCCAGGGGGAACATGTAGAGCCCGATCCACAGGGTGTCGGCGCCCAGGCCGTACCCGGTCTCGGCGGGCAGCGACAGCATCATCGGCAGCGCGACCATCAGCCCGAAGGAGGCGAAGCCGAACACGAACCCCATCAAGGTCACCCCGGCCGGGGAGCGCCCGGCCAGCAGCCGCAGGTCCACCAGCGGGTCGGGGGTGCGCAGCTCGACAACGACACACAGGCCCAGCGTCAGCACCGCGGCCGCGAACAGGGCGAGGGTGGCGGGAGCCGTCCAGCCCCAGCTCGAGGAGGTGGTCAGGCCCAGCATGAGCAGCGCGAGTCCGCCGCCGAGCAGCAGCCCGCCGGTCCAGTCGACGTGCCCGGAGGCCGCGCGGGGCGTGGACGGCACCGCGCGCCAGGCCCAGAGCGCGGCCACCAGCGCGCCGGCCAGGGCCAGGAAGAACAGCCACCGGTAGCCGAGCGCCGAGGTGAGCGGCCCGGCCAGGATGAGGCCGAGCGCGCTGGCCAGGGCGGCGACGCCGATGACCAGGCCGTTGCCGGTGGCGCCCTGCTCGGAGTCGAGGGCGTCGCGGAACAACCCGACGGTCAGCGGCAGTATGCCCAGCCAGACGCCCTCCACCGCCATGCCCACGATCAGCACGGTGACGTTGGGCGCCAGGCCGGCGATCAGGGCTCCGGCACTGGCGATCGCCATCAGGGTGAGCAGCAAGGTGCGCTTGTCATATATGTCGGCCAGGCGGCCGACGATCGGGGTGCTGATCGCCGAGCTGATCAGACCTCCCGTGAAAATCCACGCGATCTCGCCGGGCGAGGCGGCCAGCTCCCGCTGGATGAGCGGGAGCGCCGGCGACAGCATCATCTCCAGCAACTGGAAGACGCCGATGAACAACACCGGCGCGCCGATGATGCCGATGCGGGATCTGGTCATGGTGGTGCCTTTCGGGTGGGGTGGTGTACGGCCGCGCGTTCCCCCGAACCCGCGACCTGGCTAGGCCGGGCCGAGCACCCTGGACGTGACCAGGGACTGCGCGACGTCGACGAAGAACTCCTCGGAGCTTTCGTGGACGCCGAGCACGACGCTCTGCCCGAGACCGGACAGCAGAGCCTTGAGCGCGCGGGCCAGGCGCACGGCCTGCTCACCCGTGATGGGCGCCCCGCCGTACTCGCGGCCGGTGAACAGCACGGCGAGTTCGACCTCGGTCGATCTGGCCGAGGCGTTGAGCTTGCCGAGCAGCTCTGGATCGTTGAGGACGAGGTCGAGCACGCGCGCCTCGAACAGCAGCATTCCGGCGGCCTCGGGGTCGGCCGACATCCGCTGGAACCGGCGGGCGACCTCGGCCACGACCTCCTCCAGCGGCAGGCCGGGGCCGACGGCCTCGATCGGCCGCAGGTCGAGGGGACCAGTGTAGTCGTCGACCATGGCGACCATCAGATCGTTCTTACCGCCGAACAGCGAGTAGATCGCGCCCGTCGTCAGGCCGGCCAGCTCGGCGATGTCCTCCAGCTTCGCCTGCGAGCCCTCCTTCCCGACGACCTCGCGTGCCGCGTCGATCAGCGCGCGTTTGTTGGCCGCCTTGCTTTCCGCCCTGGTCAGCCGCATGGCCCTGGCCTCTCCTCATCTACTGGTCGGTCAAACGATAATCTGCTTTACTAAAATAATCCAGATTATCAGGAGGCCGAAAATGGATGTCGACCAGCACATGAGCCGGGTGCCGGACTACACGGCGTTCCCAACCGTGGACCAGATGCACGCCGAGCTCGACGAGCTCGCCGCCGCCCACCCTGACCTGGTAAAGCTGCGCCGCATCGGCACTTCGCGCCTGGGCGAGCCGCTGCGCGTGGCGACCATCGGCTCCGGCCCCCACGACGCCGTGATCATCGGTGGGCCGCACCCCAACGAGCCCATCGGCTCGCTCACCGTCAGCAGCCTGCTGCGTCAGCTCGTCGAGGACGCCTCGCTGCGCGAGGACTTCGGTTACCGCTGGCACCTCATCCCCTGCGTCGACCCAGACGGCGCCCGCCTCAACGAGGGCTGGTACGTACGGCCAGGCGACCGCCGAGCCTACGTCGAGCACTTCTACCGCCCCGCCGAAGCCGACCAGGTCGAATGGACCTTCCCCCTGACCGGCGAGGACTACTTCTTCGACCGCACGCTGCCGGAGACCGAGGCGCTGATGCGGCTGATGGACGAGGTCAAGCCCGCCTTCGTCTACTCCCTGCACAACGGCGAGCTCCAAGGCGCGTTCTACTACCTCAGCAAGGACGAGCCCGCACTCGCCGCCCGCCTGGCCGCCATCGCCACCGCCCAGGGCCTGCCCCTGCACATGGGGCCGCCGGAGGTGCCGAGCGCGGTTTCGATCGGCCCCGCCGCCTACCGGACCCCGAGGGGCAGCGAACTGGCGGCGACCTACGGCACCGGCGGCGGCAGCGTCGACTACGCCGACCGCTTCGACGCCCTGCACCTGGTGACCGAACTTCCCTACTGGGCCGACCCCCGCGTCGCCGACGAGACCCCCACCGACCAGGAGTACGGCGAGGTGATCAAGGCCGGCCTCGACGCGCAGCGCGCCCTGATCGCCGAACTGGCGCAGTCCATGTCGGCGGTCAGGGCCGACCTGACCGTGCGCTCACCGTTCCGCCTCGCCCTGCAGGACTTCCTTGACACCCACGACGAGTTCATCTCCGAGTGGGAGTCCTTCCCCGGCACGGACCGGCCCGCCACGGTGGCCGAGGTGGTCGGTAGCCGGCAGCTCATGCACCTCATGCGGCTGAGGTACGGCGGGACCTATCTGCGCATGCTGGACGCCGAACTCGGCGCGGGCAACCAGACCCCCGCCATCCGGGCCGAACGGGCCCGCCTCGGCGCACGCTTCGACGACTGGTTCACCGAGGCCGAAGCCGACGCGACGGCCACCCCGATCCCGATCCGCACGCTGGTCGCCGTACAGCTCGGAGCGGCCCTGCTCGCGGCGGAGTCGGCGAAGCGGAAACCCTGAGCCGAGCGACCGCATCAGGTCAGCGGAAACCCTGAGCCGAACGACCGCATCAGGTCAGCGGAAGCCCTGAGCCGAGCGACCGCATCGGGTCACCGGCCGCGCCTGGCGGCCGCTGGGATCAGGAAGAACGGTTGTGCAGCCAGCCGGCCGGTGAGCAGTTCGCTGCCGATGTAGACGTCCCAGTCGATGGTCACCCTCTCGCCGGGCTGGCGGGCATGACGGGTGACGGCCGCACTCCGGCCGTCTTGAGCTGCTGACACAATGAGCTGAGACGGCGCCGGGCCTCCGATGAGGCTTCTCCCGGAAGCGGCGCACGCGGCGTGCGACATTCCAGCGTTGATCATCCGCCACTTTCTGATCGGTGACGACGCCTGGCCGGGTCGGATCCGCCGTGGTGACCTCGTCGGGCGTCGGTGATCTGGCCGGTCAGAGCGGTTCGACGATCTCCGATTCGTTGGGGATGCCCCGCTCGACCACGTTGGGTGCCCTACCGGGTCGGCGCCACGCCCGATAGTCCCCGAATGTCATGGGCACGCCACGCGCGGTGAACGGATCGGCGGAATCCATGATCTGGATGTGCAGGTGTGGCTGCGTGGAGTTGCCCGAGTTGCCGCAGTCGGCCAGCTCCTGGCCGGCCAGGACCGGCTCCCCCTCCCCCACCCGCACCGAGCCGGCGCGCAGGTGCGCGAGCACGACATACCCGCCACGATTCTCCAGCTCGAGAATCACGTGGTTGCCCGCGATGGCGCCCGCGCCTCCGCGGACCCGGGCCGCCTGGGTCAGGGCATAGGGCAACAGTGCGAGCTGCGACCGCCGCGCCACGTGGTCCGCCTCGCCGTCGTGGACCGACACCACCCTGCCGGCCGCGGGGGCGAGAATGGGCTGCCCGAAGGCGAAGAACCGCTCCGCCGGCTCTGTGTGCAGCAGCGTGCGCCAGTCCCGCGTCGTCGCCGTGCGCCGGCCTCGTACAGCGATGAAGTCCATGGCGTACGTGGTGGCGAACAGGTGGGTACCGTGGCTCGGCACGCGCCGCGCGGGACTGTTCCGCGCGAGCCACGTGCCGTGGAACGGCAGTCTGAGCATGACGCGGTCGGGTGTGGACATCGTGAGCCCTCCGTGTCGTCGACTCGTGGCCGGCTACGAACTCTATCGGCGCTCCTGCCGGTGTGGATTGCGACATCTACGCCGAGCTTCCCGGAGGCCCTGTCCGGGTGGCCGAACCCCGGCAGCTCCCCATCGACGGCCTAGGTTCCGGCCCCCGTTTCGACATGTGGGCCAGAACCGCGACCTGGCCCGCGGCCTCGGCGCAGTACAGCTAGGAAAGGGCGAACCGTTGGGCGAACGCGGACATCTCCTCGTGTTGCCGGTCGGATTCGGTGGCGGTGGCACTCACGACGATGCGGGTCACCCCTTGAGCGGCGAGTGCCTCCACCTGGTCGATGGTCATGTCGATCGACCCCGATCGCGTGTACTCCAGCGTTTCCGGGTCGCGGCCGGCCTCGATGGCGGTCGACCGGACGATGCCCATCTGGATGGCGCGTTCGTTCGGATCGAGCGCGCCCCCGGGGAAGTAGCCGTCGCCGCGTCGTCCGGCGCGGCGTGCGGCCGCCCGGCTCGATCCGCCGATGTGGATCGGCAGGTGGGTGACGCCGTGGGGCTTCGGGAACTGGCAGAGGTCATCGAAGGCGAAGAACTCCCCGTCGAAGCTGACGCCGTCCTGGCCGCCGGCCCAGAGCAGCCGCATCACATCGATCGCCTCGTCGGCACGGCGGCCGCGGGCGCTGAAGTCGACCCCCACGGCCCGGGCCTCACCGGGCAGGGAGCCGAGCCCCGCGGTCAGCAACCGCATCCGCCCCTTCGACAGCACGTCGACGGTCGCCAGCCGCTTGGCGAGAACCACCGGATGGTGGTACGGCAGCAGCAGCACACCCGTCCCGAGCAGGATCCGGCGGGTGGCCGCGGCGACGAAGCTCAAGCAATCGAGCGGATCGAAGTACGGCAGCGACGGCGGCAGCTCGAAGCGGCCGACCATCGCACCGGGGTACAGCGCGATGTGCTCGGGCACGTACAGCGACTCGAAGCCGCAGTCCTCGGCATGCTGGGCGTAGGCCACGATCTTGTCGGGGTCGATGCCATGGTAGGGCGTGCTGTAGCTGATTCCGAACTTCATCGTCACTCCTCCGGCCGGCCGACGCGATGAACGGCCGGTCGCCGACCGGCATGGCCGGTGCCACGGAGACATCGTGGCCCCGCCATCCGCCGACGACCTCCGCCATCCGGTTGCCGCAGCCACGTTAGAACCTTGTCGCCGGTGTCAAGGCAACTCGCGCTGCGGAAAGCGGCCGATCCGGCCGCAGCGCGCAAGCTGAGGCCGACCCGCCGGCGTGGAGGGCGGATCCCGGTCCGCCTCCGGTCCTTTCACTTGCGGGCGATTCCCGGTCCACGCGGCGCGGGCGCCCTCACCCAGGAGCAGCCAGGGCCGTGGTGGCCGTGACCTCCGCCCGCGCCGGGGTTGGCCCAATGGAACGGAGCAGAATTGGATCTTTCGATGGGCCGCTGTGACTTCGTAGGATCATGCCGTCAGCTACAGATGATCTATCGTTCGAGGTGAGCACACCGATGTCCTATCCGCCCCCGCAGTACTTCGCCGATCACGGCACCGCCGGCGCGGTCTACCGGCCCGCCGGCACGGAGCCGGACCTCACGATCGGGGTCAAGTCCCAGGTCGGCTATCTCGCGACCGGAGCGACGACCGCGGGCCAGTTCGGTCTGTACCGCTGGGACATGGCGGCGATCCCGAACGGCCCCGGCGCCCATTTCCACCGGACCATCTCCGAGTCGTTCTTCATCCTGGAGGGCACCGTCTCGCTGTACGACGGGGAACGGTGGCTGGACAGCGCACCGGGTGACTTCCTGTACGTGCCGCCGGGCGGTGTGCACGCCTTCAGCAACAACTCGGGCGCACCCGCGTCGATGCTGGTGCTGTTCACACCGGGAGCGCCCCGGGAGGCGTACTTCGAGGAACTCGCCGAGATCGTCGCCTCCGGCCGGCAGCTCACGCAGCAGGAATGGACCGAGCTGTATGCCCGCCACGACCAGTACGACGCGCTGTGACGGGCCGCCGGTGAGTATCCGGACGCGGCGCGGGAGGATCCGCCTGCCTTCGCCGCCTTCCCCGGGAGGTCTCTGAGCAGGGCTGAGCCGTTGGTGAATCCGCGAGATCGTCCGCGCGGAGAGTGACCCCCAGGCGCCGCTAACGGCGGTATCTGTCGAGTATCTCGCTCCCGACATCGACATAGCCGGCGAACAGCCCGATCACGTCTCGGAGCCGGTCCTGCGCAGGGCCGGGGCTCACCAGGGTCTCACCGTCGCGCAGGGCGGCGATCAGGGTTCTGGCCCGCGAATGGCTTGCTTCCAGCAGGGACTCGATCCCTCCCGTGGCCTCGACCAGGAGTCTGCGGCTGCCGGGCTGCGGGATCACCTTGGCGAGTCCCCAGGAGTCCAGCTGCCGCACCGCGGTGCTCACCGCCCCCTTGCTCAGTTCGAGCTCGGCGGCGATCGCATCGAGAGAGGTCGGCTCCTCGGTCACCAACAGCAACCCGTAGACGCGACCGGTCGCGTGCGGGAGGTTCCATGAGGCCAGCAGGTCACCCACCGAGGTGACGAACGCGCGACGCCGGGACGCGCTCACCTCCGTGCCTGCTTCGATGCCGGAACCGTACGCAGGAACGCTTCGATCGCCGCATTCACCGCGTGAGGGTCGTCCTGGTTGGAGATATGACCCGCACCGGGGATGACGACCTCCTCGACCCCTTCGGCCCTGGCCCACCTGGGCATGGCCGCGGCGATGTTGCCGGTACGGTCCAGCTCGCCGCGGATCAGGCACAGAGGCACCGGCGTGCGATAGCGGGGATCCGGGTCGAGGAGCTCGACGGTCGCCCGCCATACCTGGACGAACTCCTTCTTCGGCAATTGGGAGAACGCCCGTCGTGCGTCTGCCCGCGCGCCCTCTGTCACCGCGGAGGCCTCGGCCATCAGGCCCGGAAGGTGCTTGGCCGGGATCATCGACAGACCCGGCGCGGCCGCCTTCAGCAGCAGTCGCTCCTTCCATGACAGTGGTGCGGTGTTCCACGTCGAATCGATGACGACCAGCGCCCGGGCGAGGTCCGGATGCCGCCGGACGACGGCCTGGCTGAGATTGCCGCCGAGGGACTGCCCCACGAGCACAGGCCGGTCAAGCGCGAGGTGCTTGACGAGCGCGTGCAGATCCGCGATCGCCTGCTCGGCGGTGAACCGAGCGCCGGCCGGGCGGGACAGGCCATGACCGCGCATGTCCCAGGTGACGACCCGGTACCCCAGGGCACGCAGGTGCTCGCTCTGGGCGTCGAACATCACGTGATCGGCCCCGGCGCCGTGCGAGAACACCAATGGGACGCCGTCGCCGCCACTGTCGTCATAGCGGAGAGCACAGCCCTGCAGTGAGAACGTCAACGGTAGATTCATCATTTACTAAATATAGCGAATCTGCTTGGCGGACGCGGATCAGCCCTCCGGACTCGGAGCGATCCGGTCCTGTGGCGACGGGATCGTCGAGGCCCACCCCGGCGACACGGAACGTCCCGTCACAGCCGGGATCCCCCTCGGGATCAGGCGGCTGCGGCACCTCCCTTTCTTTGCAGTAAGGGACGCCCCGCGATCTACCGTCCTGACTTGACCTCCTCCCCTCCTCGGAGGGAGGGGGTTCCCGCTGTCGCCCGTGAGACTTCCCGCTTCGCCGCCGGTCGCCCGCCCGAAAGGATCTCCGTTGAGGTCTTACACCAGCTCAGCAGGCGTTTCACCTCTCCGCCGGCCCGGCGGCGAGGGTAGTGCCGATCACGCGGGCAGCGGCCTGGTCATCGCCGCCGCCGGACACGTCACCGAATCGCGCGCCGCCGCGCCGCGTTTCCTCCCCCGCCCGAGAGCGGGAGTATCCACGCCCAAGGAGATTCGATGAACATCGATGTGATCATTGTTGGGGCCGGCCCCACCGGTCTCATGCTCGCCGCAGAGCTCGGCCTGGCCGGGGTGTCCGCGGCCGTGGTGGAACGGCTGCCCGCGCGCAGCGGCCAGTCCAAGGCGCTCGGCCTGCAACCGCGCACCGCCGAGGCGCTCGAACTGCGCGGACTGCTCGACCCGCTCATGGACCGGGCGATCCAGCGAGTGCCCGGCGGCCACTTCGCCGGGCTGCGGCTGGACTTCAACGCCTGGGACACCCGGCACCCGTACATGATCGGCATCCCGCAGACCCGGGTCGAGGCGCTGCTCGAAGCCAGGGCGACAGAGCTGGGGGCCAGGATACTGCGCGGGCACGAGCTGACCGCGCTCACACAGGACGACGACGGTGTCACCGCCACCGCCGGCCCGGTACGGCTGCGTGGCCGCTATCTCGTAGGTTGTGACGGCGGTCGAAGCACGGTGCGCGAGTTGCTGGGGATCGGCTTCCCGGGGCTGGACGGGCGGTTGCGCATGGCGGTCGCGGACCTCACGCTCACCGGGCCCGTGCCCACCTCGTGGAGCCTGCCGATCATGACCCCTTCTGTCACCGGCAAGGGCTACCTGGCGCCGCTCGGCGACGGTGTGCACCGCTTCCTCTTCTACGGCCCCGAGCAGCAGAGCCTGCCCAGGGACGCGCCGATCACCCACGAGGAGGTGGGCAGGGCACTGGCCAACTCGTTCGGACCGGAGGTGACGCTCACCGGGATCCGCTGGGCCTCCCGCTTCACCGACGCCTCGCGGCAGGTCACGCACTACCGGCACGGGCGGGTACTGCTCGCCGGCGACGCCGCGCACATCCACTCCCCCATGGGCGGGCAAGGGCTCAACCTCGGCCTGCAGGACGCCTTCAACCTGGGCTGGAAGCTGGCCGCCGAGGTCAACGGCTGGGCTGCGGACGGGCTGCTCGACACCTACCAGGACGAGCGGCACCCCGTGGCCGCGCGGGTGCTGGCCAACACCCGCGCCCAGGCCGTGCTGCTCGTGCCACACGAGGAGAATCTGGCCCTGCGCGACATCGTCGAGGAACTGCTGCGGGTACCGGAAGCCAACAAGGTCGTCGCGGGCATGATCTCGGGGCTGGACATCCGCTATCCCCTGCCGGGAGAGCCGCACCCGCTGGCCGGGCGACATCTGCCCGGCCTCGACCTGCGAGACGGCCGCGCCGTACTGCTCGCCACGACAGACCGCCTGCGTACGGCCGCCGCCCCGTGGTCGGACCGGGTCGGCTACGCGGGGACCACGCGTGAGCTCGGCGTCGAGGGCGTACTGGTGCGCCCTGACGGCTACGTCTGCTGGGCAGGTTCGGACGCCGGTTCCCTGGCCGGCGCCCTGTCCCGATGGGCCGGCCGCCGGAAAGCCTGAGCGACGGGAGCCGTGAGGATCAAACGACGTCCGCGGTCGGAGATCGATCACGCCGGGTGATTCTCACTGACCGGAACGACCGGTTTCGACTCACTCCCGATGACGTGGCGACCCGGCCCGAGGAGACCGGCCGGCGAAAGGCCGCCCGTCC
>NZ_NGFP01000283.1 GCF_002149035.1 Streptosporangium minutum | reverse complement strand
CGTCTCGGTCATGGGACGGTCTCGGCGAGAATGGACGGGTGATAGAGACGCGGCGGCTGAGGACCCTGCGCGCGGTGGCCGACCACCGGACGGTCACCGCCGCCGCCGCCGCGCTCCACCTGACCCCCTCCGCCGTCTCCCAGCAGCTCGTCGCCCTGGAGCACGAGGTGGGCCACCGGCTGCTGGAGCGCGACGGACGGGGGGTGCGGCTGACCTCCGTGGGCCGGATCCTGCTCGGCCACGCCAACGAGGTGCTCGCCCAGCTGGAGCGGGCCGGGGCCGACATCGCCGCCTACACGACGGGTACGGCGGGCGAGGTGAAGGTGGCCTCCTTCGCCACCGCGATCGGGCTGGTCGTGGCGCCTGCGGTGGGCACGCTCCGGGACAAGGAGCCGGGCATCCAGGTGCGGGTCCTGGACGCCGAGGGCGACCAGAGCCTCACCATGGTCCTGGACGGCGTGGTGGACGTGGCGGTGGCGGTGGAGTATCGCGGCGCCCCGGCGGAGGACGACCGCCGCCTGTCCCGCATCCCGCTCTACTCCGAGCCGTTCGACGTGGTGCTCCCCCGGGGCCACCCCCTGGCGGACCCGGACCGCATCCCGGCGGACACGGACCACACCCTGATGGACCCGGACCGCATCCCAGCGGACCCGGACCACACCCTGATGGACCCGGACCGCATCCCAGCGGACCCGGACCACACCCTGATGGACCCGGACCGCATCCCAGCGGACCCGGACCACACCCTGGCGGACCCGGATCCCCCCGGAAACGCCTTCTCCGTCACGGACGGACGGAACGCCCTGCCCATCGCGGGCCATCCCGAGACGCCTGCGGCCGGCGGTCCCGGCCTGTCGGTCGCGGACCTGGCGGGCGAGACGTGGATCGGCCCCTACCCGGGCAACCCCTGCCACGACGTGATCGCCCTGGCCTGCGAGCACGCGGGGTTCATCCCCGAGTTCGCGCACTCCTCCGACAACTTCAGCGCGGTGGTCGCACTGGCCGCCGCCGGGGCGGGCGTGGCGATGGTGCCGCGCCTGGCGTTGCGCGCGGCCGACCTGTCGGACGTGGTGATCCGCCCGGTCCCAGGCCCCGAACGGCGGGTCTTCGCCGCCGTACGGCGGGGCGCGGAGCGCCACCCCCTGCTCGTCCCCCTGCTGGACGCCCTCCAGGACGCCGCGACGGCATTACGCCAGGCTCCGTCACTGTGACGGAGGCGGCGGCTCCCGCCAGGGCGGCCACCGGCTCTGAGAACTGGCGGCGGCTCCCGGCAGAGCGGCCACCGGCTCTGAGAACTCCGGACGGAATGCGCTCAGTGATTGAGGCGTCGCCGGCAGATGACGTCGGAGGCCAGGGTCATGAGGGCTCCGTGGATGTCGTCGCGGATCTCCCGGCGGATGCGTAATCGGCGCAACCAGTGCAGCAGGGCGATCGTCTGCTCGACCACCCAATGATGCACGCCCAGGCCGGAACCATGCGGAGTCCCGCGGCGAGGGATAATCGGCTCGATTCTCTTCTCCCGCAACTGACGGCGGTAGCGGTCGTGATCGTAGGCGCGGTCGGCATACAGCGTCTTGGGGCGCCGACGAGACTTGCCGACCTTGCCGTGAACCGGTGGGATCGCCTCCGCCAAGGGCATGAGCTGCAGGATGCCGCCCGCGGTTGCCACCGCCGAGGCTGGCCGCCGGCGGGATGCCGTTCCCGTCGGTGATCACATGGCGTTTCGAGCCGCTCTTGCCGCGATCGACCGGGCTCGGGCCGGTTCTGGGCCGCCCCTGAGTGCCCGCACCTGCGAACTGTCGATCACCGCCTTGGACCAGTCCAGCTGATCACAGGACTTCCGACAGAACGAAGCGCGCGGACCACGTCAAGAGCAGAACCTGGCGCATTCAATGATCACTTGGATCAGGCAGTGTCGGCTCCGGATACGTGATACCGGAGCACTTCGGCGTCACGGATCATCGCCGTCTGCCCTTCGTCCGGCCCGGAGCCCCGGAAGGCTTCAAGAGCCTCCTCGGACTCCCACCGCTCATAGACGTTGATCCGCCCCGCGTCGACCAGGTCGGCGCCGAGCACGAAGTCGAGGCAGCCGGAAGAGGCGCGCGCCTGCGCGACCACACCGACACAGCCCTGCAGATAGGCCTCCCGATCGGCGGGATCGACAGTGAGCCGGCCAGAAATGATGATCATGCCGTCATCGTAGGATCCGTCACTGACAGAATCGGCAGACGCATGTCATTCTGCCAGGACCTGTACGGACTTCGGATCTTCAAACGGGTTGAGGGCTTCGGATCCACAGGATCGCTCCGCGTAGATGAAGGCCGGCGAGGTGGCTTTCGGGGGCCTTGTCGAACGGGAAGGCTGGCCTGCGCCATTCCCTGATCCGGTTGATGCAGCGTTCCGCCGTGTTGCGCTGTTTGTAGAGATCCAGATCGTGGCTGACCCGGCGTCCGCCGCGAGCGCCGCGTTTCTTGCGGTTGGCCGCCTGGTCGGCCCTCTCCGGGATGACGGCTCAGAGGGGAGCGCGTCCCGCGGGCCGTACGGACTCAGAGGGGGACACCTCCCGCGGGCCGTACGGGAAGGGGGTGCGTCTGTCCTCGCTCGACGTAGTGCACGCCGCCGGACAGGCCGCGGCGCTCGACCTCCCGGCGGAAGTCCGCCAGCGGCGAGGTGAACGCCGTGTAGTCGTCGTAGTGCACCGGCATGGTGTGACGCGGATGGATGAGCTTGAGCCATTCGGCTCCCTGCCTGCCGTCCATGGTGACCATCAGCAGGCCGAGGAGCTTGGTGCCTCCCAGGTGCACGATCCCCAGGTCGATGTCGGGGAAGCGTTCCGGGATGGCGGACAGGCAGCCGTCCATGAGCGTGTCACCGGATATGTAGATGCGCAGGTCGGTCTGGCCCCCCGGGCGGCCGAACTCCAGCATGCTCCCCATCACCGGGGGAAGGAACGCCTGCGCCGCTCCCGGGGCGTGGCGCGCGGGCAGGGAGGTGACCCGCAGCGTGTGACCGTCCCGCTCGAACAGCCATTCCTGCCAGCTCCCCAGCCCGACGGCCTCGCCGAAGCCCTGGCGCCTGAGCCGCCGCGCCGCCTCGCGGGTGGTCACGACCGGCAGCGCCCTGTCCAGACCGCGACGAGCCACCCGGTCCCAGTGGTCGCCGTGCATGTGCGACAGCACCACGGCGTCGAGGAGCGGGAGCCGGTCGATCCCGATGGCCGGCTCGCTGCGACGCCGGGTGCTCAGGCCGTAGCCGAGGTAGGCACGCTGGCCGCGGTGCAGGAAATTGGGATCGGTGAGGAGCGTGAACCCGTGATAGCGAATCAGCGTGGTGGCGTTGCCGACGAAGAACACGCCTGATCCGTTGGGGTCGGCCATCGCGGCCTCCGACAGGTAGGGCGGCGTAGGCCGGGTCCCCGGCCCTGGCCGGACTGCTCGTTCCCCTCCAGGATTTCACGCCGGAAAAGCGGCCGCCGTCCGCCCCCCGTTCCGGAGGGGGTTGCTCGAAGTCGTCTTCTCGCTCCTGTCGCTCCGGAAAAGATCTTTCTCGTCATCTGGCGCCGCGTCGGCGACGTCATGTCTCCTTCCGTCTGCGGGGGTGGGTATCCCCGCTCTCCATCGGGGTATCGCAGGGCTTCGCCGACGGTACGCAGAAGGAGGAGGAGGGACTGAGGTGAATCATCACGAGCAGGAGTTGCGGGTGCGGGTGACCCATCGAGGGCATTGCAGCGTGCTGGAGGTCGGCGGGCACCTGGACTTCATCACCGCGCCCACGCTCACCGACCACATCGACACGCTCTGGGAGCCGGGCATGGGCCTGCGCCTGGTGCTGGAGCTGTCGCAGCTGACCTTCTACGACTCCACCGCCCTGGGGGTCCTGGCCCACACCCTGCAGCGCGTTCAGGCCAGCGCCACCAGCCGGCTCCTGCTCGTGGGGCTCCCGGGCGGCCTGCGGCATCTGCTGGAACGCACCGGCCTGCTGGCCCATTTCGAGCTGCGCGACAGCATCGAGCGGGCTGTCGCCGACCTGCTCTCGACGTAGGAATCATCCTTGCTTTCTCGGAATCGAAAACCTGTAGTGACTGAGGTAGACATCCGAGCTAGTTGAGGATAGAGTTCCTGACATCGCAAGGAACGGATCCACGAGGGCAGAGAATACCCAGCATCACGACGAACTGCCCGGGCGGACGTGGATAGCAGTAGACGAGACAGGTAGATGGCAGAAGGTCGGACGTGCCAGGGCCAATGCAGGTGAAGGGTCCCGGCCGTGGACGCGCTGCCACGTGATGTACGAGTTCGAAGAAGAAGCAGGGATAAACGAAAGGAGTGTTGAACGCCATCAGGATCGCCCGCTGCCGGCTGAAGTTCGCCGCACGGGTACCGCAGCTCCACAGATTGGACGGTGGTCTACGGTCACGCATTCGCGATCCCCGCATCCCCGCCCCCACCGGGCGGCCACATGCGGAAGCAAGTAAGTCGGCCAAATGGCCGGTAGATGGTGTTGAACCTCGTGGGCCCCGGCGCATCAAGGCGCCGGGGCCCCTGTCGGCATTCGGGAAGGTATATGGATCAAGCACTGATGGCGTCGGCCGTCCGATCGAGCCCCGCGCTCCGAGACACCGCCGACCGCGCCCACCCGGCCGAAAGGCCCCCCGCCGCTTCCGGCAACACCCCAAGTCACCGATTCGACGACGAGGACTACCCCGCCTACAGCATGGGCCGGGCCGCCGAAATGCTCGGCGTCACCCCGGCGTTCCTGCGCAGCCTGGGCGCCGCCAAACTGATCGAGCCGCAGCGCTCCGACGGCGGTCACCGCCGCTACTCCCGCTACCAGCTGCGCCTGGCCGCCCGCGCGCGGGAGCTCGTCGACCAGGGCACCGCCCTGGAGTCCGCCTGCCGCATCATCATCCTGGAAGACCAGCTCGCCGAGGCTCTGCGCATCAACGCCGAGCTGCAGCAGTCCCGCGACCAGCCGCCTGGGAACGCCGGCCGCCGCTCGGCATGAGGGCCGGTGATCACAGCCCCCGTCGGCGATCCAGTAGTCCGCGGCCCCCTGTCCCGTAGCGGCAGGGCGGTCGCGCCTGGTGGCGGGGTCGGAGTGCGACGGAAACGTACGCCAAGCCCGTTCGCGCGGGTCGACCATGGCGCGTGCGCGTGGATGGCCGAGAGCCTTGACCCACGTTCCCGTTCCGTCGCACAGGTGCCGCGCCTGTCTCCCCGTCAGGCGCAGCTGGGCGGACCTGCCCCGGCGTGCTCGGACCGACCTGCCCCGGCGTGCTCGGACCGACCGCTGATCCGTCGTTCCACACCGGCTCAGCCGTGCAGGAATTCCACGAGCGCGGGCGCGAGCTTCTTGGGGGCCATGACCACGGCGCCGTGGTTGAGGCCGGGCAGCGTGCGGTGCTCGGCGTCGGGCAGGACGTGGGCGAGCGCCCGTGCGGCGTCGTGGAATCCGGCCGGGCTCTTGCCCCCGGTCAGTACCAGGGTCGGCATCGTCGCGGCCGACCACCGGCCGGCCTCCAGTGGCTTGCCCTGCTGGGTGTCGCCCATGACCGCGGCGTCGTAGGGCAGCGTGTGCGCCAGCGCCTTGAGGCTCGACCACGCGCCCGGCATCAGCCGCATCATGGTCACCATGAATGCGGGCATGCCCTGGACCTCGGTCATGAAGTATCTGACCGCGTCGCCGCGCCGGTCGGCGGCCAGCAGCGCGTCGAGCCGCCGGGCGTAGTCCCCGGGCGGGCCGAAGCCGTCGTCGCCGATCACGAACGGCGGTTCGTACAGCGCCAGCCGTTCGACGTCGAGCCCGGCCGCCACGGCGCGCAACGCCAGCACCGCCCCCGACGAACTCCCGAACACCGACGCCGAACCCCCGGCGTGGCCGATCAGCGCCGCGATGTCCTCGACCTCGCGTTCCACCGCGTAAGCCGCCGCGTCACCGCTGGCGCCCCGGCCCCGCCGGTCGTAGTTGATCACGGTGAAGTGCTCCGCCAGCAGGCCGGCGAGCTTACGGGCGTCGGAGCGGTCGGCCAGCGCCGAGGACACCAGGATGACCGCGGGCCCGGCGCCGAGCCGCTCGAACGCGATCTCGGTTCCGTCCCCGGAGATGACCGACGCGTGCACTGGGACCGTCTTTTCGCTGGTCATGGACATGATTGTTTCTCCGCTTCAGGCACTATGTCGTGTTCTTGGTTGTATGACGGCGCCTCGGAGGAAAAGGAATCGGTCCGGTTCCGGCTTATCGCGATCAATGTGACCAGGCCCGGCCCCGGGTTGCGCAGCACGCGTAAAGGCAGACCGGCCAGACACAGCACCGCGCCGTGGCCGAAGCGCCGGCGGGCGCCGTCGGCCGTCTCCAGTTCGACCTGCCCGTCTTCCACCCGGACGATCGCGTCGTGCCACGCGGCCGGGTCGTAGGGGCGGACCTCACCGCAGGCCAGGACCACCTCGCGCCGCCGGAATCCCCCGCTCACGGCAGGACCAGGGGCAGGCCGAACGCGGCGAAGCAGCGCGGTTCGAACGACGTGATCGCGGTGATCCGGCCGTCGTCGATCCGCAGCACGTCGAGCACCTGGGCGCGGAAGCGGCCGGCCAGGTTCCTGGTCTCCTCCGCCATGGGGTGTTCGACGTAGTGCGCCACGGCGGGCTGCAGGTTCGCTCCGGTGACGACGCCGCGCCAGCGCCCGTGGTACCACGGCGAGCCGGGTTTGAAGACCTGCCCGGAAAGGGTCAGCAGCGCCTCCCGCCCGACCAGCCACGCCGGGTGCGGCGGCATCGTCATCCGCACGTCCTCAGCGAGCATCCCGGCGAGCGCGCCCAGATCGGCCCGCTGGTGCGCCTGGACGTAGCGCCGCAGCAGCGCGCGCTCGTCCGCGCTCGGCTCGGCCGACGGCGCCCAGTCCTCGCGCCGCCGCGGCAGGTGCTCCTTCAGCGTCGCCCGTGCCCGCTGCAACGCGCTCTTCACCGACGCCACGCTGGTCTCCAGCAACGCGGCCGTCTCGGTGGCCGGCCAGCCCAGCACGTCCCTGGTGATCAGCACGGCCCGCTGCCGGGGGGGCAGGTGCTGGATCGCCACCAGGAAGGCGAGCTCGATCGTCTCCCGCGCGACCGCCGCCGACGCCGGCCCCTCGGCACTGTCGGCGGCCGGCTCCAGCAGCAGGTCCGGGACCGGCTGCAGCCACGGCACATCCGCGGGCGGCTGCGTCGGCGCACCTGGATCGACCAGCGGCGGGACCTGATACGGGGCCACCCGCCGCCTGTTCCGGCCGATCACGTCCAGACACGCGTTCGTAGCGATCTTGTAAAGCCAGGCCCGGAACGTCGAGCGCCCCTCATAGGTCTCCCGGCGGCGCCACGCCCGCAGAAACGTCTCCTGAACGACGTCCTCGGCGTCGTCGTAGGAGCCGAGCATCCGGTAGCAGTGCACCCGCAGCTCCCACCGCAGAGGCTCGACCAGCGCTCCGAACGCCCCCTCGTCACCGGCCACGGCGGCGTCCACCACGGCCGCGTCCTCCGCCGGACGGTCACCGGCTCGATCCTCGGCCACCGCCACCTCCCAACGTCGCTGCCACCCGTGAACGACCATAAGACGGATACCACCGCGAAAAGGAATCGGACCGAGCCCCGCGAAGGAACCCCCCCATGTCCTTGAGGAACACCACCGGCCTCGCCGCGCTCATCGCCGCCGGCACCCTGGCGTTCGCCGTACCGGTCCCCGCCGCCGCGCAGAGCGCGCCGACGCTGGAGGATCATCCGTGCCCCGTGGCGGTCCCGAAGGGCACCCGGTGCGGGTACCTGGTGGTTCCCGAGCGGCGTGACCTGCCGGACGGGCCGGAGACCAGAGTGGGCTTCGCCGTGCACCGCTCGAACGCCGCGGACCGCAAACCGGATCCCGTCGTCTACACCAGTGGAGGCCCCGCCTCGGCGTCGATCCAGCTCACCGGCTACCTCGCCGAGATGTTCCGGGACCGCGACGTGATCACGCTGGAACAGCGTGGCAGCAGGTGGCCGGAACCGCGCCTCGACTGCCCGGAGACGGTCCGCGCCATGCTGGACACGCTCCGGAGCCCCGGCCAGGCCGCGGAGGAGACAGGCGTGATCGCCACCGGTGCGGCGGCGTGCAGGGAGCGACTCGGCGTGGACCTGCGGGGATACAGAACCGAGGAGATCGCCGCCGATGTGGTGGACCTGCGGCGGGCACTGGGATACGCGCGGTGGAACCTGTTCGGGGTGAGCTACTCGACCAGGTCGATGCTGGCTGCGGCCGCCACCGACCCCGAGGGCACCCGCTCGGTGGTGCTGGACTCCTTCCTCCCCGCCGAGGTGAACTGGTACGACGACGCCACCCGCGACCTGACCGAGGCCGTCGCGAAGCTGTCCGGCCGGGGCTGGCCGGACCTGAGCGAACGGTTCGCGGCGATGGTCGCCGACCTGAACAGGGACCCGGCGGCCATCACCACCCGTGACCCGCTGACGGACAGGCCGATCACCGTCCGGCTCACCGGTGACGACACGGCGACAATCCTCGGTGAGGCCATGCACTCGGTCGAGGTGCTCCCGATCGTGCCCGCCCTGATCGACGGGCTGGCGGCGGGCCACCACGACCTGCTGCAGCCCCTGGCCGACGCGGCCGGCCCGGGGCTCGCCACCTATGAGTTCGGCCTCTACCACGCGGTCCAGTGCCAGGACGAGACGCCCTACAACGCCTTCCCCTGGACGCGGCCCCGGCTGTTCACCGGAGTCCACGACCGGACGGTGTGCGACACCTGGAAGCTGCCCCGCGCCCCCGTCACGGCGGCCACCACCAAGGCGCCTGTCCTGGTGCTCGGCGGCCAGTACGACCCGACCACGCCGAGCCGTACGGCCAGGCCCGCCGCCGAGGCGCTGCCCGACTCCCGGTTCGTCGAGTTCGCCGGGGTCGGGCACGCGGTGTTCCTGTCGAGCCGGTGCGGCCGGCAGACCATCGCCGCCTTCCTCTCCGACCCGGCGGCCGCGCCGCCCTGCGACCCCGGGCAGGCCGCCTACCGGGTCGTCCGGCCGGGAGAGGTCCACCTCACCGCCGCCCCCTACCGGGCACAGCGCGCGCCGTGGACGCTGCTGCCGTTCGTACTGCTTGGGGTCACGGTGCTGGTCCAGCTCGTCGCGGGCGCCCTGCGACCGCGACGCCGCCTGCCCACGCTGGTCGCGGGGCTGGCCGGGTCGGCCTTCGTGGGCCTGACGGTCGACGCGGTGTACGGGGTGATCGCGGAGAACGAGACCGTGCTGGCGCTGGGAGTCCCTTCGATCCTGCGGTGGTACGGCCTCCTCGCCTGGCTCGGCCTCGCCGCCACCGTCGTGGCGGTGATCCGGCCGCCGCACGCGGACGGGCCCGTCGTGAAGAGACCGCTGAGAGGGCGGGGCGCCCACCTTCTGGCAGCGCTCGTGCACGCGGGGTTCCTCGCGTGGTGGTACGTCTACTTCCTGTGACGGGAAAGGCCCCCGGCGGGCGCTCCAACGGGGGGTGGGAGCGGGCACGTATCAGCGGGTCGTGGGGAAGACAACCACGTGCCGGGGCTTCCCGCCGGGGGCGGTCCAGACGGCTCCGCAGCGGGTGGGGGCCGCGTCGGCTATCCCACTCGGGGCCGGGTGCGAGGATCGGACGTGTCCGGGAGGGAGTCTTCGGGAGACGGCGGGCCGGCGGGGATCTCGCACCACACGGTCCGGCCGGGGCGGCGCTCGTGTGTGCGGTAGCCCCAGTTCCCGCCCGAGAGCTCGCTGACGATCGCCAGGCCCCGGCCGCCCTCCGTCAGAAGGCATGCCGGGTCCGCCCGGACGCGGGGGGCCTCGATGGTCAGGCCCGCGTCCATGACCTCGACGCGCAGCAGGCCGCCGTACGCCACCAGCCGCAGGACCAGCGGGTCGACGGCGGCGGGGCCGACTCCCGGCCGGGCGTGCCGGAGGGCGTTGGTCACCAGCTCGGAGACGGCCAGCCGTACGGCCTCGTAGGCGGGGTGGTCCTCCCCGAGCCACGTACGGACTTCGTCCCGCGCCCGGAGGCCGATCCGGGATCGCCGGGCAGACAGATCTCCTTAAGGGGCTCGGGATTCATCGGTCCGCCTTCCCCGGCCGAATCGGCCGGATCTCCGTCTCGCTCAGGCCGTCGGCCGAGGCTTCGCCGTCATTTCGGCGCGGCATTCATACGGTCGCAAGAATGCGGAGACCAGGGCGGCGAACCGTATTAGCAATGTGTTCACAGTTCCGTGAACCCCTCACGCAATCAGAAGAACTCCCTGGACAATGGGCTGTGCATGGCGCGAACCGGCGAGAGGAGCTCCGGATGACCATCCCCCCGGAACTGGACCCACGTTTATCCCCACGCACTCAGTTCGGTATTGAACTACGCAAATTCCGGCTTTTATCAGGATTTACCCAAAGAAAGCTCTGTGCCGTGATACACCTGTCGATCAGCCAGTTGAGCATGATTGAGAACGGTCACCGGGCACCGAGCCTGGACCTGGCCCGCAAGGTGGACGAGGTTCTCGGCCTGGGTACGGCGCTCACAGATCTGCTGGATCGCCTGAACCGTACGGCGGCCCAACTCCCCCGCTGGTTCCGGCCCTGGCTGGAGTTCGAACGCGAGGCCGAGACACTGCACACCTGGGAACTGTCGATGGTTCCCGGCCTCTTGCAAGTAGAGGGATACGCGCGAGCTCTGATCGGCAACGAACCGGGCGTCGGCCGAGAACAGGCCGAGGAGCGTGTAGCAGCTCGACTGGAACGGCAGGAAATTCTCAAGAGACCCAAGCCGCCCATGATGTGGGTGGTGCTTGACGAAAGCGTCTTGCACCGACCCGTGGGGAGCCCAGAAGTGATGAAGCACCAGCTTCAACACCTCTTGGAGATCGGGAAGAGCCCCTGCGTGTCACTTCAGATTCTTCCCTATACGGCTTACGGCACCGTTGGCTTACTGGGCGGTTTCGTCATCGCGGACATGCCGAAGGGAGCGCCTTCCATGGCCTACATCGACTCCCAGAGCACAGAGGATCGAGTAAGCGCGCGATCCGAAGAGGTGAAAGGCTTAGCATTCAGGCATGGCGTGATTCGAGTAGACGCCTTGTCTCGGCGCGATTCGCTCGGCATGATCAAGGAGACGATGCGTAGATGGACGACGTGACCCAGGAACTCACCGAAGCCCAGTGGCGCACATCCACTCTCTCCGGTGGAGACGGAAGCAACTGCGTCGAGGTCGCCGAGCTGTCCGGCAGGCGGCGGGCCGTACGCGACAGCAAGGATCGGGGCGGCCCCGCACTGGTCTTCACCCCCGGAGAGTGGGCCGCCTTCGTCGGCGGCGTGAAGAACGGCGAGTTCGGCTAATGGGAGCTACCGGGTCGGCTGTTCGGGCAGACTCGGTGTCTGTAGCCGCTGGTGAGTGAGCACCCTCGTCGGCCGGACCTTGGAGTCCTGGGGTCAGATCGTGCCCTCACC
This sequence comes from Streptosporangium minutum, assembly GCF_002149035.1. Taxonomy (GTDB): domain Bacteria; phylum Actinomycetota; class Actinomycetes; order Streptosporangiales; family Streptosporangiaceae; genus Streptosporangium; species Streptosporangium minutum. The sequence goes on along the minus strand of NZ_NGFP01000283.1, from coordinate 180 downwards.
GGTGGTCAGGGGTCTTGATCGCTGATGGGATGTCGTGCCCCTCGAGGGTCTGGGGTGAGCACTGGTCCATTAGTTCGCGGGCCGGCTCCTGCAGGCTGCTGACCGCTGTTGTCGATCGTCGGGGAGGTCGGGTTGCTGTTCGTTGGTGATGACTGGGCTGAAGACCATCACGATGTCGAG
>NZ_NGFP01000282.1 GCF_002149035.1 Streptosporangium minutum | reverse complement strand
GGTGCCGGTGGGGGTGGCCATCGTGCTGGCGGGGGTCGTCGCGGTGGTGTTCTCGATCGCCCCCCAGGTGGTGCTCGACCTCCTGCCGGAGAGCTTCATCGCTTCCGGTTGAACGATCCCGGGAACGTTCGACCTGGCCGGAGACGTTGGCACTGGTGAATCGGCATCAACCGAAAGGGGGGTGCAGTGCACCACAACGGTCTGCGTACCGCAGTCCTTCTCGGCGCACTGTCCGCGGTGATCATCGCGGTGGGAGCGTGGCTGGGGGGCGGCGCCGGCGTGCAGATCGCGGTTCTGATCGCGCTGGTGACCAACGGTGTCGCCTACTTCTTCTCCGACCGGATCGCCCTGTCCGCCATGCGTGCCCGGCCGGTGGGCGAGGTCGAGCAACCGACCCTCTACCGGATCGTGCGCGAGCTCTCCACCGAGGCCCGCCAGCCCATGCCCCGGCTGTACGTCTCGCCGACCATGCAGCCCAACGCCTTCGCGACCGGCCGCAACCCCCGCAACGCCGCGGTCTGCGTGACCTACGGCATCACCCAGCTCCTCGACGAGCGAGAGCTGCGCGGGGTCATAGGACACGAGCTGTCCCATGTCTACAACCGGGACATCCTGGTCTCCTCCGTGGCGGGCGCGCTTGCCACGATGATCACCTACCTCGGCTACGTCGGCCTGGTCTTCGGCGGCGGAGACGACGACGAGGGCCCCGGTTTCATCGGAGCCCTGCTCATGATGGTGCTCGGCCCGGTCGCCGCCGGGATGATCCAGATGGCCATCTCCCGATCCCGCGAATACCAGGCGGACGAGTCCGGAGCCCGGCTGACCGGTGACCCGCTGGCCCTCGCCTCGGCGTTGAGGAAGATCGAGATGGGCACCCGGCAGCTGCCGCTTCCCGAGAACGGCCGTCTCGCCTCCGCCTCCCACCTCATGATCGCCAATCCCTTCCGAGGGGCTGGAATCGGCCGGCTGTTCTCCACCCACCCGCCCACCGCCGAGCGTGTCGCCCGGCTGGAGCGGATGGCCGGCTACCGCCGTTGAGACCGGTCAGGGGCTGAGCCCGGCGATGATCGGGTTGTGGACGGAGCCGGGCACGGTGAAGGTGTCCACCGGCTGGACGAGCCCTGACGCCTGGTCCACCCGATACCAGGTGTAGACCGTGTCGATCTTCTTGTTGATCCTGGGCGGGGCGACCATCTGCAGGTCGAGGTGGCCGGCGCCGTCCCAGCGGAGCCGGGTGGGGATCCTCTCGGAGGGGAGCGCGATAGGCAGCCCGCCACCGGCCTTGCCCATGGCGACGTTCCACAGGCCGATGGCCGACTCGTCGGCGGTGAAGTGGGCGACGGTCGTGCCGTCCGGGCTGAGCGCGCCCCCCACGGGGACGCGTCCCTTCTCCGCCAGCGTGGACGTCGAGTAGATCCCGGCCCTGAACTCGTCGTCGACGGCGAGCATGAGCTTGGCGTCCGAGCTGAAGCTCCACGGCCGCATCCCCGGCGGCACCACCGAACTCCTCCCGTTCCGCGCGTTGAGGACCCTGTCGTCCCGCCCGCTGCCCAGGACCACGTAACGCCCGGCCGGAGCGAGGTCGATCCGCGTGGAGCGGAGCTCGCGCGACCACTGCACCCCGGGGACCACACGCACATTTCCGGTAGACATGTCACGGATGACGAGCATCCTGTCTCCTCGCCGGAAATAAGCGACATAGTCCCCGTCTGGGGACAGTGCCAGCGGTGCCCGCCGCTTGCCCGCCTTTGTCGCGAACACCCGGGCGTCGGTCAGCTTGATCACCTGACCGTCCCATGTCCAGAGCGTCCAGGGGGCGCAGACGCAGCCGGCCAGCCCCGCATAGCGGACCGAGGACCCCGTGGTCCCCGTTTCCACGTCCGCCGTCACCGGAGCCCCCGCTCCCATGACCACGGCGATCACACCGGCGAGAACCGCCGGTCGGCGGCCCAGTCTCATCGACGCCCCCCTGAGCTCATCGACAGGGGGGCATCACGTAGGGGCCACTGTACGCGCCGTGGAAGGCCTGTCACGGGTATGACCGCAGCATGGATCAGGAAGTGTTCCGGTGCCGGGGCGCGGGCCGTACCGTCACATGACGGTGCCGGGGCGCGGGCCGTACTGTCGCATGACGGTGCCGGGGCGCGGGCCGTACTGTCGCATGACGGTGCCGGGGCGCGGGCCCTACCGTCACATGACGGTGCCGGGGGCCTCGGCGTCGCCGACCGGGTGGATGCCCGTCCTGCGGACCTTCCCGGTCCGGACGTTCATCCCATACACGGTCGTCATGTCATCCCGGATGCGCCGGCCATGACGGCGGCCTTGGTGGCGTTCAGCCAGTGTCCCAGGCGGAGTATGCGGGCCTCCCCGGGCCGGTCGACCGTGGCGTCGTGGGAGTGTCCCCGCTCGGGCGGGTGGGCGCTCGGCAGTTCCTTCCGGGTACGGCGCCGCCATGAGATGTGCTGGTTTATCAGGGCTCTGCGGGTGTACGCGTCGGGGCTTCCCTGCCGCAGGAGCTTCGGCCAGTGTCCGGCGACCCTGGTGAGCAACGCTCTGCGGGAGGTCCTCGGCGAGGTGGATGTCTCCCGTGAGCAGGTACGCGGTCCGCATCAGCGATTGCCGGCGGGCGTGCACGGACTCACGGAAGCCGTCGTAGCGATCCGATTCGGCCTTCCCTCGCCCGTTACCCACGCGCGTGAGGGGCCGTGAGGTTGGAACCCTCAGGAATGTTGGGTGACCGGGTCGGTCTCCTCCGGGGAGAGGCCGGGGATGCCGTCGATGCTCTCGCGGTTGTTCCTGGCGCGGTAGGTCCGCCTCTGCTGGACGTCCTTGCGCTGTGCCCACTCGTCCAGCAGGGTCCGTTCGTCGTCGAAGGACATGAAGGGCACCGAGAAGCCGCAGGAGTCGGAGATGCGGTCGCAGTCGACGACGATGATCGACCGGACGCCTGGGTGCGGGCCGAAGTTCTTGATCAGGTCGGGGAAGTCGGGGTTCTCCGGGACGACGACCCGGCCGGTGCCGTACAGGCGGAGGATGTTGGGCGGGCCGGAGAAGGCGCAGAACATGACCGTGATGCGGCCGTTCTGGCGGAGGTGGGAGATGGTCTCCACGCCGCTGCCGTCCAGGTCGAGATAGGCGACCGTGGTGTCGTCGAGGACGGCGAAGGTGTCGGCGTATCCCTTGGGGGAGACGTTGACGTGACCGCCCTGCTCGGGGGCGGTTGCGACGAAGTAGACCGGCTGCGCCTGGATGAACTCGCGCAGCCGATCGTTGATCCTGTCATGAATTTTCCCCATGAAAGGGAAGATAGACGCTCGTCATTCGCCGGGCAGCCACCAGGTCCACGGGTCGGTCCTGACCTTGAAGGAGTCCAGCCTGTGGGTGGTCCCGGTCCCGGCGTTCACCGTCCGCTTCACCGCCGAGATGGCGAGGCTCTCCTCGTCGCCCCTGCTGGTCCAGAGCGTCAGGGTGCCGGCCGCGTCCCAGTAGAGACGCTGCGCGTTCTCGTCCTTGGGCGTGCCGAGCGGGACCGCGTCGGAGACGGTGTCCGAGGACAGGTCGTAGGTGCGCAGGCGGGGCTTGCCCGACCCGCCGGTGATGACCAGCGCGACGGTGGTCCCGTCGTCGGCCAGCGCGATCGGCGCGTTATTGGACACGATCTGCGGGACGACCTGGCTTGAGGTCTCGTGACCCTCGGCGTCGAAGACCGCGAACTCGGTGATGTTGTCATCGGTGAACCGGCCGGTCAGCAGGTGCCGCCCGTCGGGGCTGAAGCTCAGCACGCTGTTCTTCGACGGCAGCTTGGTCACCTTGCCGGTCTTCAGGTTGGCGACCAGGCTCGGCAGCTTCTCGCCGTCGTCGAAGTAGTCGATTACGGCGATCGAGCCGTCGGGGGAGAGTGTGGTGTCCACGCTGTCCTGGCTGAGCCCCTTGGGCAGATCGGCCGCCCCACCGGGCAGCGGGCGGACCTTTCCGCTGTTCACATCGCGGATGACCAGCTTGTCGCCCTTGATGTAGTTCACCGATCGGCCGTCACCGCTGACCGCGAACAGGGCGCTGCTCTCCTTGTCCACCTTGCCGCGTGCCCGCTTGGGGTGGACCCGCGCGTCGGTCAGCTTGACGGTCTTCCCGCTGCGCATGGTCAGCGTCCAGTTGCCGCAGGGGACCTTGTAGTCCTTCTTGGGACAGCTGCCGATCCAGGCGTACCGGACGGAATCGTCGGATGCGGCTCCCGTCGTCGCATCCGCCGGGGTTGTGATCATGGCGGTAGCCGCTGCCGCGACCGTGAGGGCGGCGAATCCGGGTGAAGGTCTCATCGATGTTCCTTTCGTCATCTGGATAGATGCGCCTCGGGTGCCGAAGGTTGCGTCACGGATCAGCACGCTTCTCGCGGGGCGAGCGGCGGCCTTCTCCGTGGCGCGGTCGCGTAGGTGTTTTCTCCGTGGCGCGGTCGCGTGGAGTTTTCTCCGTGGCGCGGTCAACCGGCTCCGGGCCATTTCTCCATGGCAGGGCCGCGTGAGTGGTCGGCTGCGGGCCGGGAGCGGGCCGAAATCGCGGGCGATGATTCTTTGATTTCCCTTCCAGGCCTTCTCGCCGTTAATGCTCCAGGCCGTGGCCGGCCGCCGGATGGGCCGATGGGCTCGTCGGTGCGGCGCGCCCGGGGGTGGGCTTTGCGAGCGCCGCTCCGTCTCTGATTGTGCGCCATTGCAACCTCCTTGTCATTCCATTGGAACCTCTCCGTCATTCATGTCGGCCGGTGCTTGAAGCGCGCCTGTGAGGCGGATCGAGAAGCGGAGGGTCGGACAGGTCGGGCGTCGCTCGCGGGGAGCTGTCCGGCAGATCTAAGTTCTGTTTAGAATGCACTGACAATCAGTCCGGAAAAACAGTCGAATTGACAGTGTTCCGCCGCCTGGCAAAGCCGTGGCCAGGTGGTTTGCACAGCGGGATCTGAACCCGCCGGGCGGGTGGCGTGCATGGGAAGAGGGGACGGATGATTCTGCCCGGTCATTGGCCAAGGCGGCCTTCGGCCCGACAGGACCCTCGCTGAGCTGGTCAGAAGCCGGGAGAGTGGGGTCGGCCAGGGGGGCGGATCCGCTCGGGACTCTCACTGCCGAACACACGGATGTCAAAGCGGACTTGTCAAAGAAGGGCTTCGGGGTGCCATGTGGAAAGTCCGGCCTCCGGCCCGGTGCGGACGCAATGCCATTGACGGGAAAACAGCAGGTCGGCACGCCTTCGGTGACGATGTTCGGCTATTTAGTGTTCTTGAAAAAAGTGATGCGATAGTGTGCCGATAGGTACTGATCATATTTTTCCGCTGACGCCTCGGGGGGCGGGGCGAACCGAACCGGACGCCTTCGCATTGGCCGGGCTCATGTGCGGCCGGGGCCGGCTCAGGTATGACAAAAGGCGAGCTCAGGTACGGCACAGGACGAACTCGCGTGCGGAACAAGAGGGGGCGCGGAAAAGAACGCGTTCGAGGGCCGAGAGCGGGAGGCCTCGGCTTTCTCCCTGGTCACCGTGCGACGCAACGTCTTGTCGAGGCGAGGTTCCATTTCGGGCTGCGGAGGGTCACTGATGCAATCGAGCAATCCCAACATCTCGTTAGCCGTGGATCTGGAGCATCCGGTCTACTTCGATCACCCGCTGGACCACGTCCCGGGGATGCTCATGCTCGGCGCGGTCCTGGACCGGGTGCCCGCCGGGAACGCCGGACAGGACCGGTGCACGGCGAATTTCGCCTTCCACCGCTTCGCCGAGCTCGACGCCGAACTCCTGCTGAGGCTCCGGCGGGAGAGCACGCCGGACCACTGGGCGGCGGAGATCACGCAGGAGGAGTCGACCGTGTGCTCGGCACGCGTCTCGCACGGCGCCTCCCCGTCGCTCCCGGCCGGCGGGACCGCGGGGCGGGTGCGTGGGGAAGCGGCGCCGATGTCCTTGATGCGCAGGACCCGGGAAGGGAACGTCGCGCTGGAGATGCCCCGCTTCACCGGCGCCCAGGTCGTCTGCCCGCTGCTCAACCCGGCGGCCGACCACCACTTCGCCCTGGAGCGCCCGCGTACCCGCGGTGTGGTGGAGCTGGTCGAGGCCGCCCGGCAGTTCGCCGTGCTGCTGTGGCAGCTGGAGTACGGGCGCCCCGCCGATGTGCGGCTCCTGCTCGATGCCGTCGACCTGGATCTGCCTACCTCGCTGAGCCGGGAGACGCCGATGGAGCTCCGCTGGGACCGGGCGCCGCGCAGGGGGATCGCGGCGAGCTTCTCGATGGAGATGTGGGCCGGCGACACGCGGGTGGGGAGCGTGGGCCTGGAGTCCCGCGCGGTGTCGGAGTCGGCCTACCGGCGCCTGCGGGGTGCGCGTGTCTGACCCCGTGCTGATCTACGACGGGCCCAGGCTGGAGGACGCCCGTCGTGTCGGCCACAAGTTCGCCCGGCAGGCGGTGCTGCGGCGGCACGGCTATCCCGTGCCCCCCTTCGTCTGCGTGCCGGTGGAGGTGTACGACACCGTGGCGGCCCCCGTGCTCCCTCCGGCGCCGGCCGGCACCGAGGCCATGCTCGACTGGGCCGCCGAGGCGCGTTCTCTGGTCCTGGGAGCGGCGTTGCCCGACGCGCTGCACGGTGCGATCAGGGAGCGGTTCGCCGACCTCGCGGGAGACAACGGGATGGTCGCGGTGAGGGCGTGCGTCGTCGCCGGGCCCGGCGGGCAGGACGAGGACTCGGCCCAGGACCCGCAGGCCGGCCTGAGCGACAGCTTCCTCGACGTCCCGGTGGACGAGGTCGCCGATCGCATCGTGGAGTGCTGGGCCTCCGCCTTCAATCCCGAGGCCGTGCTCTACCGGATCGCGCGTGCCCAGGATCCCCGGTCGGCGCGTGTGGCGGTGGGCATCCAGCGCATGATGTCGGGCGGCCGGTCGTTCGTCGCCTTCACCAGGGATCCCCGGGACGGGGCCCGCCGCTGCGTCATCGCGGCGGCTTACGGCAACGGCGAGGGCATCGTCCAGGAGAAGGCCGACGTCGACCACTTCATGATCGACCGGGACAGCGGTGCGATCGACCGTCGCCTCGCCCGCAAGTCGAGGGCGGTCAGCGGCTCCGCCGTGGAGGCCGTTCCGGCGGAACTGGCCGATCTGCCCGTCCTCGCGGATCCGGAGCTGCGCCGGATCGTCGCGCTCACCGACGGTGTGGCCGAGCTGTTCGGCGCTCCGCAGGACATCGAGGGCACTGTCGACGACGACGGCTCGGTCCACCTGGTGCAGGCCCGGCCGGTCGCCGTACCGCCGACGAGCGGCGAATGGATCCCGTGGGGCAACGACAACGTCACCGAGAGCTTCCCCGGCGTGAGCGGCGCGCTCACCTTCTCCCTGGCGCTCCGCCTCTACGAGGCCGGATTCACCGACACGTACCGGCGGCTCGGAATCCCCGCACACGTCCTGCGGCAGGAGGCGCACCGGCTGCGGCGCATGATCGGGTATCTCGACGGCCGGATCTACTACCGTCTCGACTCCTGGTACCACCTGCACGGCCTGATCCGCTGCTTCCGGCCGCTCTGGCCCACCTGGGGGCGGATGGTCGGTGTGGCGGCGGCGCCGACGGAACGGCAGGGGCGGCTGAGGACCGCCGTCCACCTGGCGGAGCTGGCCGCGCGCGGGATGACGCACCCCCTCCAGGTCCGCCGGTTCCTCGCGTGGTGGGACGCCTACCACGAGCGGTTCCGCGACCTTTCGCGGCTGCGGGCCGACGAGCTGGTCGAGCTGCACCACGGGCTGTGGGCGCAGGTCGCCATCCGCTGGGGCACCACCCTGACCAACGGCCTCTACCTGATGGCCGTCACCTGGGTGGCCAACGGACTGCTCCGCCGATGGGCGCCGGACGCCGACAGCGGCCTGATCCCCGGCATGTTGTGCGGCGGCGAGGAGAACCGATCCGCCGAGGCACTGCGTTCCGCCATCCGTCTGGCCGAGATCGTCCGCGGCTCGCCGTCCCTCCGCGCGGCGATCGACGGCGACGCGCGCACCGCCTGGTCCACGCTCATGGCCGCCGACGAGCGGTTCGCCGAGGAGCTCCTGCTCCACATCCGGAACTACGGGGACCGCGCGCTCCAGGACCTCAAGCTCGAATCCTCCACACCGCGCCAGGAACCCTGGGCCCTGCTGGACGTGCTCCTGCCGTACGTCGACTCGGACCTGACGGTCCAGGGCAACCGCGACGCGGAGGCGGAGGTCAGGCGCTCGGCCGAGAAGGAGCTCAGGGCCCGCTGCCGGAATCCGCTCAAGCGGGCCGTGCTGCGCACGCTGTTCCGGATGATGCGCCGGCTGGTCCGGGTGAGGGAGGACTCCCGGTTCTGCCGGAGCCAGCTCATCGGAGACGCCCGCGAGCTGCTGCTGCGCCTGGGGGCCGAGCTGGCGTCCGCCGGCCGTCTGGACGGCGCTCGCGACGTGCTCGACCTCACGGTGGACGAGGTGCTCGGCGCCTTCGAGGGCACCCTCCCCGGCGCCGACCTGCGCTCGCTCGCCGCCCTGAGGGCGCAGGAACGGGAACGCCGGCTCACCGGCCCCGAGCCCCCTCCCCGGCTGGAGACCGCGCCCGGCCTGCCGGTCGCCGACGCCCTGGCCCTGGCCAGGACGCCGGAGACCCTGACGGACGCCAAGAGGCTCAGCGGGCTGGGTTCCTGCCCCGGCGTGGTCCGGGGGAAGGCGCGGGTCGTCCTCGACCCGCGCATCGCGGTCGAGGACTGCAGGGACACCATCCTCGTGGCACGGGAGACCGACCCCGGCTGGCTGTTCCTGATGCTGGTGGCGAAAGGACTCGTCGTGGAACGGGGGACGCTGCTGTCCCACACCGCGATCACGGGCCGGCTGCTGGGCGTCCCCACCGTCGTGGCCGTCGACGGCGCCACCAGCCTGATCCAGGACGGCAGCCTCATCGAGGTCGACGGGCGGACCGGCGAGGTCAGGATCATCTCCGAGGAGGCGGCCTCGTGATCGGCAGACTGGGCGGATACATCGTGCGGGCCTACCCACCGGCCTTCTACGTCCTGTTCATGCTCTCGTGGGCGGTAGGGCTCACCGCGCTGTTCGTCAGCGTCGACAGCCGGGTCACCGCCTGGAGGCCGGGCGCCGAACTGCTGGTCACGAGCGTGACGCTCGTCGTCGACATGCTGCTGCTGCGGGCGCTCGACGACCTCCGCGACCGCGACTACGACCTGGAGCACAACCCCGGCCGCGCGCTGCCCAGCGGCGCCGTACGGGTCGCCGACCTGCTGGCCCTCGTCGGCGTCGGCGCCGTGGTCCTGCTCGCGCTGAACGCCTGGCGGGGCGGCGCCCTCCTGGTCCTGGTCGCCCACCTCGGCTACGCCGGCGTCGTCATCCTGATCGACCAGCTCTTCGGCTGGCCGAAGGGAGAGCGGCTGCTGCTGAGCCTGGCGGTGAACCTGCCGATCCAACCCCTGCTGTCGCTGTACGTGTACGCCGGGTTCCTCCGCGAGCACGATCTGACCCCGAGCCGGCAGGGGATCGCCGCGGTGGCGGCCGTCACGCTGTCCGGGCTCTGCCTGGAGTTCGGCCGCAAGGTGACCCGCCATCCCGGCAAGGGGGAGCGGACCTACGTGACGATGCTCGGCACACCGGGCACGACGGCGGTCGCGGTGAGCCTGGCCGCGGCCGCGACCCTGGCCGTCCTCGCGATCCTGCGGCCGTGGAACACGGATTCCGCGGTGCACGGCTGGGGATGGATCGTCGTGGTCCCGGCGGTGCTGCCCGCCACCGCCGCCTACCTCTTCTCCAGGGGACGCCCGCGCTGGCCCGCCCTCCCGACGCTGGCCTACCTGCCGGCGGCTTACTGCAGTTTCATCGCGGTCGGCTGGCTGACCAAGGGAGCGGTGCTGTGAGCGTGACCGTGCTCGTGACGGGGGCCGGCGGGTTCGTCGGATCGGCGGTGGTGCGGGCGCTCGCCGCCGAGCCGGGGGTGTCCGCGCGCCTCCTGGCGCACCGCCGTCCCGTCGCCGCGGACCGGCCGGGGGACGTCGTGACCGCCGACCTGGCCGACGCCTCCTCGCTGCGGGGCCGGCTGGACGGCGTCGACGTGATCATCCACGCGGCGAGCGAGGTGGGATCGGATCCGGCCCGGTGCGAGCGGGTGAACGTGCTGGGCACACGCAACCTGGTGGAGGAGGCGGAGCGCGCCGGATTACGCCACCTGGTCCATGTCAGCACCGCGGCCGTGCACGGGCTCGGGCCGCACCGCGGGCTCCCCGAAGGCAGCCCGCCGGCGCCGGTCAGCCCGGCCAGCCGTTCCCGGCGCGAGGCCGAACGGCTGACCGCGGCCGCGGGCGCCGTGATCCTGCGCCCCTTCTTCGTGTACGGCGAAGGCGACCGCTGGTACGTCCCCGGGCTGCTGCGACTGCTCACCACCCGTCCCGGCACGTGGTTCGACGGCGGGCGGGCACAGCACTCCGTGGTGGCCGTCGACGACCTGGCGGCCATGGCGGTGGCGGCGGCCGTACGCCCTGTGCCGTTCGCGGGAGGCGTGCCCTTTCACGTCTGCGAGCCCCAGCCGGTCTCCGTGCGCGCCGTGGCGGAGGTCCTGGCCGGAATGTTCGGCCTGACCGTGCCCACGCTCAGCGTGTCGTGGCGGCTGGCCCGCCCGGCCCTGCGGAACGGGCCCGACTACCGGCGGGCGGAGCTGCTCGCCGAGGACCACGTCTACGCGGCGCCCCGGGTCTGGGCGGCGGCGGGGGCCGCCCCCGGAGCGCCCTTTCTCGACCGCCTGCCGGACCTGGCGCCCTGGTACGGACGCTTTCTCGGCGAAGTCGGCGAAGTCGGCGAAGTCGGCGAAGCCGGGAAAGTCGGGGAAGTCGGGAAAGCCAGGGAAGTCGGCGAAGTCAGTGAAGTCGGCGAAGCCGGAGAAGGGGGTCGGACATGACCGGATTCTGGACGCTGCTCGGACCGGACTTCGCGGGCAAGTCGACGCTGCTCCGGCAGCTGCGCGATGAGCGTGCCTGCCAGGTCGTCTCCTATGACGACTGGTGCGTCGCCGAGCGTTTCCCGGCGATCCGGAGGCTCCGCAGGGAGTGGGTGCTGGACGTCTACCCCCGGGTGGGCCAGGAGTACTCCCCCGCGGCGGCGGTGGCGATGCTGCGGCCGATCGTGCGGCACCTCCACGACCAGGTGGCACGCGCCGCGGAGGACGTCCCCGTCGTCGTCGACTCCTACTACTACAAGCTCCTCGTCAAGTGCCGGCTGCTGGGCCTGGTCCACGAGCGGACATTCGCCGAGTGGCGCGCCCTCCCTCAACCCGAAGGCGTCATCTACCTCGACCTCCCGCCCGAGATCGCGTGGGAGAGGGCCGAATGGGGCTCGCGGCTGAACGCCTTCGAACACTACGGACCCGTCCCCGGCTGGGAGGGCTTCGCCGAGCTGCAGTCACGGATGCGGCCGGCGATCATGGAGGAGATCGCGGGACTGCCTCTGGTCGTGCTCGACGCGAGAGATGGGCAGCGGACGGTCGCCGTCGAAGCCGGCAGGGTCCTCGCTTCCACGGTCGTCGCGCCATGAACGTGCTGGACAGGCTTTTCGCCGAACGCGCCGCTTCGGTCCGGTCCGGCCTGAGTACGGCGGGCGCCCCGGATCCGGGCGGGATGGCGGGTACGGCCGGGACGGCAGACCTGGAGGGG
>NZ_NGFP01000281.1 GCF_002149035.1 Streptosporangium minutum | reverse complement strand
CCCCCCGCCCGTACGGCCCGCCAGGCCGGCCAGGAGCCGGTCCAGCTCGGCGGCGGCGGCCTCCAGCGCGGCCGGGCCGCCGCTCCGTATGGCGATCAGCAGGTCGGCGGGGCCCGCCTCGGGGAGGTCGAAGCCCAGCTCGGCGGCGATGCCGCGGTTGAGCTCCGTGGCCATCGCCACCACCGCGACCTCCACCCCGGGCAGCCCGGTGACCGCCTGGCTGACCCGCATCAGGCTCACCGAGTCGTGGTACACCCCCGTGCGCACGCGGACCAGGTCGGTGCTCACTCGCTCCTGCCCTCCAGACTGACGACGGCGGCCAGGCCGATGCGCAACCCCCAGGCCAGGTCCGCCCCCGAGGTGTGGCCGAGCTGGAGGAGCCGGTGCAGCGCCGGCTCCAGATCCTGCCGCCCGGCCAGGCCGCGCAGCACGGCGAGCACCTCGCCGCCGGCCTCGCCACGGGCCGCGCAGTGCAGCAGCGCCGCCGAGATGGGAGTGGTCCTGCCACGGGCGTCGAAGGTGACTGCGGCGGCCAGCCAGTCGGCCAGCCAGACGGCCCGCCCGATCCCGGCCGCCGTGCCCAGGTGGCGCAGCGCCACCAGCACCCCGGCGAGCATGTCGTCACCGCTGGGGGTGAGCCCCGGCCCCAGCCCGACGAGCTGCTCGGCGGCCGTGACGCCGCGCAGCAGCGAGGCCTCGGCGCACCCTTCGGCCAGCAGGTCGGCGGCGCCGTTGCCCTCCAGCCCCGGGCGTCTGGCCGACCGGTCGCACAGCGCGGCCAGCCTGGGCAGCGCGGCCGCCAGCCGTGCCGGATCCACCGGGCCGAGCGGCGGAGCCGGGTTCCACCAGCGGTGCGCCCGCAGGCTGAGCCGTCCGACCTCGATCGATCCGTCGCCGACGTACGCCTCGTCGCCCACCGCGACCCGCGGCATCGGGTCGGTGACCACCATCGCGTTGGGCAGCCGGACGGCCGAACCCGTCACCACCGCGATCACCTGTGGTTCGAGCTCGGTACGGACCTCCAGGTAGATCCCGTAGGGGAAGGCCGCCAGCACCCGCGCGGGGCGGCGGGGCGACTCCAGCAGCCGTCGCAGGGCCGTGCTGGCCGCGCCGGTCGCGTCCGTCCGCGCGTGGGCCCGCTGTGCTCTCGGGTGCGTTCCAACGGTCATGAGGCCCCCCTCGGCGGGCTCGCGCCGGTGCCGTGCCCGCCGGCTCGCTCGCTGCGCTCGATCACGGATTCCCCCCATCCATTGAGCCGACGGTAGAACGGTCCCGGAGCCACGCCGTACGGAGAAAGATGCCAACAGTCAGCCGAAAGGTTGGTTCTTCCTGACAGACGGTTCCATCAGTCACAATCGCTGCATGGAACCTCCCGTGCGCCTGGCAAGCACCGGCACGATCATCCACGGAGTCGCCGTCGGGGAGGTGCTCGGCGTCTCGACACTGGCCGGAGCCCGCCTGATCGCGGGGGAGCGGGGTCTGGGCCGGATCGTGCAGCGGCTCAACGTGATGGAGGTTCCGGACGTCCTCGCCTGGGTCAAGCCCCACGAGCTGCTGCTCACCACCGGCTACCCGCTGCGCAACACCCCCCAGTCGCTCGACCGACTCGTGGCCGACCTGGACGAACGTGGCCTGGCCGCGCTGGCCATCAAGCTCGGCCGCTACCTGGACCGGCTGCCCGAGGAGATGGTGGAGCAGGCCGACCGGCTGGGCTTCCCGCTGATCCAGCTCCCCGACGACGTCGGCTTCGACGACATCCTCAACCAGGTGCTCACCGACATCCTCAACCGGCAGGCCGCCGTGCTGGCCCGGGCCGAGGAGGCGCACCGGGCGCTGGTCCAGGTCGTGCTCGCGGGGGGCGGCCTGCGTGAGGTGACGGCCGAGGTGGCCGGGCTGCTCGACGTGGCCGTGGCCGTGCTGGACGGAACCGGCCAGGTGCTGGCCGCCGCCGGGCCCGCCGAACACCTGGCGGCGCTGCGCGGCACCCCCGAGGGCCGCCACACCTCGGTCCCCGTCGTCGCGGGCGGCCACCACCACGGCCGGATCGTCGCCTGCGGCCCCGTCGGGTCGGTGAGCGACAGCGACGTCGGAATCTTGGAACGTGCCGCCACCGTCGCCGCGCTGGTGGTGACCCGGCAGGAGGCGGTCAACGCGGTCGAGAGCAAATACCGCGCCGACTTCCTGCGCGACGTGCTCACCGGCAGGGCCGGCGGTTCCGAACGGGTCGCCTCGCGGGCCAAGGCCTTCGGCTGGGACCTGGAGCGCCCGGTCACCGTGCTGGTGGCCGAGCTCGACCCGGAGGGCGACGAGCGCGTCGCCCAGGACCGCCTGGTCACCTGCTGGACCGCCGCGATGCGCCGCCACGACCCGCGCGGCGCGGTGGCCGGCTTCTCCCACGAGGTCGTCACCATCGTGGACGCGGCCGTCGACGCCGGCCGCCTGGCCAAGGACGCCGCGGCGGCCTTCGCCGAATGCCTGCCCGCCACCTTCTCCACCGGCGCCAGCCGTACCGCCGCCGGAGCCGAGGCCCTGCCCGAGGCGTACGGCCAGGCCCTGAAGGCGGCCAGGGTCGGCCGCCAGCTCCACGGCCCCGCGGCGGTCGCCCACTTCGACCAGCTCGGCGTCTACCGCCTGCTCTCGCTGGTCAGCGACACCGCCGAGCTGCACGCCTTCGTCCGTGAGACCCTCGGCCCGCTCGCCGCCGACGCCGACGCCGAGAACGCCGACCTCCGCCGGACCCTGCAGGTGCTGCTGGACACCAACCTCAACGTCGCCGAGACGGCCCGCCGGCTCCACTTCCACTACAACACGCTGCGCTACCGCATCGGCAAGCTGGAACGGATGCTCGGCAACTTCACCGAGGACGCCCACCTCCGCCTGAACCTCACCCTCGCGCTGCACGTCCTGCGGATGCGCGGCATCTGAGGGCACGGCCTCTAAACTCTGGAGCGTGAACGAGACCTTTGAGCTGGAGACCGACTACATCCCGCTGTGCGACCTGCTGAAGTACTGTGCCGTCACCGACACCGGCGGCCAGGCCAAGCACTTCATCGCCGAGGGGAACGTCATGGTGGACGGCGAGGTCGAGCTCCGCAAGACCTGCAAGATCCGCGCCGGCCAGGTCGTCACCGGCGACGGCTTCGAGATCCGCGTCGTCGGCGCCGGAGGCTGACCCGCCGGGTCCCCGGCGCGTCCCCACCGGGTCCTCGGAGTCACCGTCGCGTCCCCGCGGAGTCTCTGCCGGGTCCCGCCGTTCCCTCCCGCCGTCCTCGCCGTCTGCCGTCCCCGGCGGTCCGGAATTCATGGCGGTTGTTTAGATCTTCAACAGGTGTGGCACCTGGTCCCGGTGGTACTCACCTGATCAGTGATGACGCTGTGCGTAAGGCGACCACTGGTCAGCGGATCAGTTTTGGCAGATCATGACGGTGTAAGGGTACGACCGCAGGCCTAATGTGCCCGCAATGACAGCATGGGGATTCGCCGGAGGGATGCCCGCGGGGCGGCCACCGACCGACGGCCCGGTGAGAGGTGGGGCTTGATGGTTGCAGGTTGGACCAAACACGGCGACGGCAAGACCCTGGCGCCCGGAGAGGTCGTCAGACCGGACGAGAGACTGTCCTGGCCGCGCATGATCGGGTTCGGGGCGCAGCACGTCATCGCGATGTTCGGCGCGACGTTCGTCTTCCCGCTGGTCATGGGTCTGAGCCCCAACATCGCCATCATGTTCTCCGGCGTCGCGACGATCATGTTCCTGCTCATCGTGAAGGGGAGGATCCCCAGCTACCTCGGGACGAGCGCCTCGTTCGTGGGCGGGGTGCTGGCCATCCGGGTCTCCTTCGGCGGTGACACGCCCGCCGCCGACGCGATCGTCACCGGGGCGATCCTCGTCGTCGGCCTGGTGCTCGCGCTCGTGGGCGTGGCGATCCACTACCTCGGCGTGCACATCATCAACCGGATCTTCCCGCCCGTCGTCACCGGCGCGGTCGTCATGCTGATCGGGTTCGGCCTGGCCTACGTGGTCGCCGACGTCTACTGGCCGCAGGACCAGTGGATCGCCCTGACCACGATGCTCGTCACCTTCCTGATCATCGTGGCCTTCAAGGGGTTCATCGGCCGGATCGGCATCCTGATCGGCCTGGTCATCGGCTTCGCCCTCTCCTGGGGGGCCGACAGGCTCTTCGGGAACATCACCGCCTACAACGCCGCGACCGGCGTGGTCGACACGCATCCGCGGGTGAGTTTCGCCGGTGTGGCGGAGGCCGACTGGATCGGCTGGCCCGACACCTTCCTGCCCGACATCCGGTTCTCCGCCGTACTGCTGGTGCTCCCGGCCGTGATCGCGCTGATCGCGGAGAACATCGGCCACGTCAAGGCGGTCGGCGAGATGACCGGCACCGACGTCGACCCCTACATGGGGCGGGCGATCGCGGGCGACGGCGTCGCCACCGTGGTGGCCAGCACCTTCGGCGGCTCCCCGACCACCACCTACGCCGAGAACATCGGGGTCATGGCCGCGACGCGGGTCTACTCCACGGCCGCCTACTACATCGCCGCCGTCATCGCGATCCTGTTCGGCCTCTGCCCCAAGTTCGGCGCGCTGGTCGCGGCGACCCCCGGCGGCGTGCTCGGCGGCATCACGGTGATCCTCTACGGCATGATCGGCCTGCTCGGCGCCAAGATCTGGATCGAGAACCAGGTCGACTTCTCCAACCCGATCAACATGGTCCCGGTCGGCGCGGGCATCATCCTCGCCATCGGCCCGGTCAAGCAGATGATCGGCTCGAACTTCGTCCTGGAGGGCATCGCCCTGGGCACCATCGTGGTGGTGGGCGGCTACCACCTGCTGCGGGCGATAGCCCCCGGCACCGGGGACGAGCCCGGCCGGACCGGCACGGAACCCGGCGGACCTGGGCAGGCCCCCGGTGGCGGGACCGGGCAGCGGGGAGAGGCGTCCGGGTGAAGCCGCCACCCTTCGACTACCACGCCCCCCGGTCCGTCGGGGAGGCGCTGGAGACCCTCGCCGACGTCGGGGAGCACGGCAAGGTGCTCGCGGGCGGCCAGAGCCTGATCCCGATGCTCAACATGCGGCTGGCCGCTCCCGGCCATCTCGTCGACATCAACCGGCTCACCGAGCTGGCCACCCTCGACGTGGAGCCCGGCGGCGTCCGGGTCGGCGCGCTGGCCAGGCACGCCCAGGTGGAGCGTTCCGAGGAGGTCGCCGCCGCCCAGCCGCTGCTGCGCCAGGCGCTCCGGCTGGTCGCCCATCCGGTGATCCGCAACCGGGGCACGGTGGTCGGCAGCCTGGTGCACGCCGACCCTGCCGCCGAGCTGCCCGCCGTGCTCGCCGTTCTCGGAGGCTCGGTACGGCTGGCCCGGCCCGGAACCGTCCGGGACGTCCCGGCCGCCGGTTTCTTCACCGGCATCCTGGAGTCCGCGGCCGAGCCGGGCGAGCTGGCCGTCTCCGCCTTCTTCCCCCTGCTCCCCCCGCGTTCGGGCACCGCGTTCCGGGAGGTGGCCAGGCGGCACGGCGACTACGCCCTCGCCGGGGTCGCGGCGCTGGTCGGTCTGGACGACGACCTGCGGATCACCACCGCCAGGGTGGCGTGCGTGAGCGTGGGCCCCGCCCCGGTCCTCGTCGACGTCACCGAGGCCTGCGGCCACCGTCCGCCGGCCTCGGCCGACTGGGCCTCGGCGGCGCGGGCCGTACAGGAGCGGACCGCTCCGGAGGCCGACATCCACGCGACCGCCGACTACCGGCGGCATCTCACCGGCGTCCTGGCCCAGCAGGCCCTGCGGGACGCGGCACGGGAGGCGCTCGATGCGTGAGCGGAGCCGGCTCCGAGCCGGGGCGGCCGGGCAGGGGCGGCGGGACGAGGCCGTGGACGCGGCGGAGGAGCGGTGAGCCGACGATGAACATCGCGATCACGCTGACGGTGAACGGGGTGGTCCGGCAGGTCGAGGTGCCGGGACGGCGGTTGCTGTCGGACTGCCTGCGGCACGATCTCGGCCTGACCGGCACGCACGTCGGATGCGAGCACGGGGTGTGCGGATGCTGCACGGTGCTGCTGGACGGGGAGCCGGTCCGGTCCTGCCTGACGTTCGCGGTCACCGTGGACGGGCATGACATCACCACGGTGGAGGGGCTCGCGGCCCCCGGCGGCGCGATGTCGCCGGTGCAGCGGGCCTTCGCCGAATGCCACGGCCTGCAGTGCGGTTTCTGCACGCCGGGTTTCCTGTGCACGGTCACCGCCCTGCTGCGGGACAACCCGGCACCGAGCGAGGAGGAGGTGCTGGAGGGCATCTCCGGCAACCTGTGCCGGTGCACGGGCTACCAGAACATCGTCAAGTCCGTCCACCGCGCGGCCGAGATCATGGCGGAGGAGTCGTGAACGAGCGAGCCGATGGGCGCAGCAGCGTTCGCGGATGCGGACTCCGAGCCCCGGGCGAGGAAGTCGTATGAGCGAGCGAGCCGATGAGGGCCGCGGCGTCCGCGGACGCGGTCCCCGGGCCTCGCGTGAGGAGGCCGTATGAGCGAGCGAGGCGTGAGCGGCGTCCCGCCGGGCCACGGGGGGTGAGGGCGGCATGACGACGAAGCTGTTCGGGGAGCCGGTGCGGCGCCGGGAGGATCCCCGGCTGCTCACCGGACAGGGACGCTACCTGGACGACCTCGGCGGCGACGCGCTGGCCGCGGCGTTCGTCCGGTCCCCGCACGCGCACGCCCGCATCCGCGACATCGACGTCTCGGCCGCGATCGACGTGGACGGGCTGGTGGCGATCTACACCTGGGAGGACCTGCCCGCCCTGCTCGCCCAGCCGCTGCCGCTGCTCATCCCGCATCCGGCGCTGACCCACGGCCGCACCGCCCACCCGCTCGCCCGTGACGTGGTCAGGCATGTCGGGGAGCCGGTCGTGATGGTCGTCGCCCGCGACCGCTACCTCGCCGAGGACGCCTGCGCGCTCATCCGGGTGGACTACGAGATCCTCAAGCCGGTGGTCGGGGTGGAGGAGGCGGCGCAGTCCGCGCAGCTCGTCCACGACGACGTGCCGGGCAACGTCGGCGCGCACCTGGTTCAGGAGGTGCCCTCGGCCGCCGGGCTCGGCGCGCGGGAGGCGATCGACGCCGCACCGCACACGCTGGCCTTCCGGCTCGACATCGAGCGCAGCGCGTCCATGCCGCTGGAGGGACGGGGGGTGTACGCCCGCTGGGACGCCGACGACCGCTCCCTGCGCGTGTACACCAGCACCCAGACCTCCACCAGCGTCCGCATGGCGATCGCCGCCAAGCTCGGACTGCCGCTTCCCAAGGTCGAGGTGATCGCACCCGACGTGGGCGGCGGCTTCGGGGTCAAGATCGTGCACCCGTGGCCGGAGGAGGTCCTGGTCCCGTGGGCGGCCATCCTGCTGGGCCGCGAGATCAAGTGGGCCGAGGACCGGCGCGAGCACTTCGTCTCCTCGGCGCACGAGCGGGCCCAGGTGCAGTCCGTCCGGGTCGGTTTCGACGACGACGGCCGGGTGCTCGGACTGGAGGTGAACATCCTGCACGACCACGGCGCCTACACGCCGTACGGGATCATCGTGCCGATCATCACCTCCACCCAGCTCCTCGGCCCCTACAAGATCGGCGCCTACCGGGTCGAGTTCTCCTCCATCTACACCAACACCGTGCAGGTCACGCCGTACCGGGGGGCGGGCCGCCCGCAGGCCGTCTTCTGCATGGAGCGGACGATGGACCACATCGCCGCCCACCTGGGAGCCGACCGTACGGCGGTGCGCGAGGTCAACTTCATCCGGCCCGACGAGTTCCCCTACGACCAGGGCCTCATCTTCCAGGACGGCCGCCCGCTGATCTACGACAGCGGCGACTATCCGGAGTCGCTGCGGATGCTCAAGGAGCTCATCGGCTGGGACTCCTTCCCCGAGGCGAAGGCCCGGGCGGCGGCCGAGGGGCGCAGGATCGGGATCGGGATCGGCTGCTACGTCGAGGGCACCGGTGTGGGGCCGTATGAGGGAGGCCACGTCCAGATCACCTCCGACGGCCGGGTGCACGTCTCCACCGGGCTCACCTCCCAGGGGCAGGGCCACGAGACCGTGTTCGCCCAGATCGCCGCGGCCGAGCTGGGCGTCCCGCTGGAGCGGGTCTCGGTGGTGACCGGCGACACCCGCAGGTTCGGCTACGCGGTCGGCACGTTCGCCTCGCGGGCGGCGGTGATGAGCGGCAACGCGATCGCGCTGGCGTGCCGGAAGGTCAAGGAGAAGGCCCTGCGGATCGCCGCCGACGCGCTGGAGGCCGCGCCCGGTGACCTGGAGATCGTCGACGGGGAGGTGCGGGTGCTGGGCGCGCCCGGCGCCTCGATACCGCTGGCGACCGTCGCGGTGCTGTCCAACCCCCTGCGCTACGCCTTCGACGAGGAGGCGGCCCGGGCGACCCAGTTCGCCGGGACGCCGGCCTTCGACAGGCCGCCGGTGGAGGAGGGGCAGGAGCCGGGGCTCGAGGGGCGCGACTACTACTCGCCGCTCCGCTCGACCTTCGCCTCCGGCATGCACGCGGCGATCGTCGAGACCGATCCGCTGACGGCCGAGATCCGCATCCTGCGCTACGCCGTCGTCCACGACTGCGGCAACCTGATCAACCCGATGATCGTCGAGGGACAGATCCACGGCGGCGTCGCCCAGGGCGTCGGCGGCGCGCTGTACGAGCGGATGGTCTACGACGAGCACGGCCAGCTGCTGAACGCCTCGTTCATGGACTTCCTGATGCCCTACGCGACGGAGATCCCGCTCGTGGAGACCGCGCACCTGCAGACGCCGTCCCCGCTCAACCCGCTGGGCATCAAGGGCGCGGGGGAGGCGGGGGTCATCCCGGTGTCGGCGGTGATCGCCTCGGCGATCGAGGACGCCGAGGGCATCGGGATCGACAGGATGCCGATCTCCCCGTCGGAGCTGTTCGACCTGCGCCGCGCGGCGACCGGACGATCCACCTCCGAAACCTGACCTTCGGTCCTGTCCGCCCCCGCCGGGTCGCGGATGAACAGCCTGCTCACCATTGACGAACCAGGGGCGGATGCCGTAGCGATCCCTTACGGTGACAGATCGTTAACAGCGAGTCATGCGCGTACATCGATGAGTCCATGCGGGTCGGCACCGGACTCCATGTGCCGGCCGCCGCGGTCGTTCCCAACCACCAAGGCCGGTACGTACAGGGCGGCTCTCCGCTGTCACCGGAGTCTCCTTCACGGTATTTCTGCATACTGTGCAGAGCGGGATTGTCGCCTGGGGTGTTCATGCGAATTCCCTGTGTGCCCACTCGGGGGCTTCGGTGCCGGGTCCGTCCTCGCCCGCTCCGGGGATCAGACGCCGGCCTCCTGGGCGTCCGGCAGGTCGCGCAGCGTGCGCAGCGGGGAGAGCAGGAGCGGCACCACGGCCAGCAGCGCCAGCAGGACGCTGATCCACAGCGTGGTGCGGGCGCCGAAGATCTCGCCCAGCACGCCTCCGGCCAGGCCGCCGAGAGGGAGCGTGCCCCACACGACGAAGCGCATGGTGGCGTTCATCCGGCCGAGCATGTGCTCGGGGGTGACGCTCTGGCGGAAGCTGACCTGGCTGACGTTGTAGAGCACCACGCCGACCCCGTTCATGAACATGCCGATCGCGAACAGCGACGTTCCCCAGCCGGGCCCGGAGAGCGGCACCAGGAGCATGAACGGCCCGGTGACGAGGATGGACAGCCAGATGGTCCGGGCGGTGCCGGCCCGGCGGCCGACCGCGCCCACGATCGCCGCGCCGACGAGCCCGCCGAGGGCGGCGGCGGAGAACAGCAGGCCGATGGCGCCGGGGGACAGGCCCAGCACCCGGGTCAGGAAGATCATCTCTACGGCCGCCAACATCCCGTTCGTGAAGTTGGCGGTGGCGGTGGCGGCGGCGATCATCCGCAGGATCCGGTGCGTGGCCACGAACCGGAGCCCCTCGCCGATCTCCTTCAGCAGCCCCCGCCGCTCAGCCGGGTCCGGGGTCTGCTCGGCGGCGTCGATCCGCCACAGGAACAGCGCCGAGCCGAGGAAGCTGACGGCGTCCGCGAGCACCGCGACCGGCGCGGTGAGCACCTGGATCAGCCCGCCGCCGGCACCCGGCCCGGCCACGCCCGCCGCCGACCGCACGATCTCCAGCTTGGCGTTGCCGTCCACGAGCTGGTCCCGGCCGACCAGGCTCGGCAGGTAGCTCTGGTAGGCGATGTCGAAGAAGACCGTGGCCAGGCCCATGCCGAGTGCCACGCCGTACAGGTGGGGGAGGGTCAGCGCGCCGAGCCACCAGGTGATCGGCACCGATGCCAGCAGCGCGCCGCGGACCAGGTCCGCGGCGATCAGGATCCGCCGCCGGCGCATCCGGTCCACCCAGACCCCGGCGGGCAGTCCCACCAGCAGGAACGCCGCGGTCTCGGCCGCGATCAGCAGCCCGGTCTCCAACTCGCTCGCCCCGAGTGCGAGCACCGCGACCAGGGGGAGCGCGAGCAGGCTGATCTGCGTGCCGAACTGGCTGATCGTGTCGGCGCCGAACAGCAGCATGAAGTTCCGGTGCCGGAACAGGCTGGGAGGTGTCACGCAGGGAATGCTGCAGAGCCGCGCGGGGGAAATCAACCTGTTTCCCCCGCGCCGGGCGTAGGCGGCCGTCGAGTGCTCCGCCTGTGGATGTGTCAGGACACCTCGGCGACCAGGCGCTTGCGGAACACCCAGTAGGACCAGGCCTGGTAGCCGAGCACGAACGGCAGCGCGATCAGGCCGATCCAGGTCAGCATGCCCAGCGTGTAGGGGCCGGAGGCGGCCTCGGCGACGGTCAGTCCGGGCAGGGGGGCGGGCCAGAGGGCGCCGAACAGGGCGATCGAGCCCAGCGCGATGGAGGAGGCGGTGGCGGTGAACGCCCAGCCGTCCCGGCCGCGCCAGGTCAGTGCGATCCCGGCGGCCAGGGCCGCCATCGCGGTCAGCGCGCACGCCCACAGCCACGGCGTCGCCGCCCAGTCGGCGACGGCCGTGCCGGCGGCCGGGATGTTGGACAGCGCCACCACCGCGGCGGGCAGCGCCACCGCGGAGGCGGCCATCGCGGTACGGCGGGCCCGGGCACGCACCGGCCCGGACGTCTTGAGGGCGACGAAGACCGCGCCGTGCAGGACGCACAGCGACAGGGAGAACACCCCGCCGACCAGTGCGGCGATCGCGCTGTCGTGCAGCAGGTCGGCGAAGACGGCGCCCCACAGGAAGGCCGGGAGGGCGCTGCCGACCAGGATGCCCAGGTCGCACCAGGCGCGGTCGGAGGAGTGGTGGACCTTGCCCCGCCACTCCAGGCCGATGCCGCGCACGATCAGCCCGACGAGGACCAGCGTGACCGGCAGGTAGAACTCGCTGAGCAGCCCGGCGTACCAGGCGGGGAACGCGGCGAACATCGCGCCGACCGCGGTGATCAGCCAGACCTCGTTGCCGTCCCAGACCGGGCCGATAGTGCCGAGGACCTGCTTGCGCTCGGCCTCGTTCCTGGACAGCGCCGGGGCCAGCAGGCCCACGCCGAAGTCGAAGCCCTCCAGGACGAAGTATCCGGTCCAGAGGAACGCGATGACCGCGAACCAGAAGGTGGTGAGTTCCATCGTTTCGCCTTCAGTACATCAGGGTCGGCTGGAGCCGGGCTGCCGAGTCCTCGTCG
>NZ_NGFP01000280.1 GCF_002149035.1 Streptosporangium minutum | reverse complement strand
GGGCTCGTGGAGCGGCACGAGGAGGAGGGGGCGGGCGCGGCCCGCCGTCAGGTCCTCACCCTGACCGAGGCCGGGCGGGCGGAGCTCCTGCGACGGCTCAGGGAGCCCGCCGACCTCGACATCAGCGATCAGACCCGCTTCTTCGGCCTGCTGACCTTCCTGTCCCAGCTCCCCGGGACCGGCGCCCCGGACCCTCGGGCGGGCTCCGCCCGTCAGGCGTCCAGTTCGGCGACGGCCTCCCTGAGCCACCGCCTCTCGGCGTCGCCGGTCGCGCGGGCGACCAGGAGCATGCCCCGGTGGAAGGGGTCGGAGACCTCCTCGGCCCGCAGCGGCCTGCCGTCCCGGTAGAAGAAGCTGGCGGGGGCCTCCAGGAAGTCGAGGCGGCGGCGGAGCACCCGGGCCCGGTCCGCGCGGCCGGGGAGCTGGGACAGGAAGGTCAGCAGGCCGAAGAAGCGGGTCTGATCGCTGATGTCGAGGTCGGCGGGCTCCCTGAGCCGTCGCAGGAGCTCCGCCCGCCCGGCCTCGGTCAGGGTGAGGACCTGACGGCGGGCCGCGCCCGCCCCCTCCTCCTCGTGCCGCTCCACGAGCCCGGCCTTCTCCAGCCGGGTGATCGCCGGGTAGAGGGCGCCGTCGCTGACCGGGCGGAGATGACCGCTCAACTCCAGGATCCGGGCCTTGAGCTCGTAACCGTGCATCGGCCCCTCCCCGAGGAGGCCGAGTATCGACAGGGTCAGGTCGCCGCTTGCCATGGAAGCATCGTATCGCTATACCTCTAAACGAGCTAACTCGAAAAGAGGTATCAATATGCGTCTGATCCGCCTTGCCCTGCCCGTCTACGTGGAGTTGCTGACCGCCGTGGTCGCGGTCGGCCTGATCGATCTGCTCTGGGTCTCCGGCCTGGGCAGCCAGGCCGTGGCCGCGGTGACGGTGGCGACCACCACCGAATACCTCGCCCTGGGCGTCATCCTCGCCGTCCAGACCGGCACGACCGTCCTGGTCGGCCGGCGCGACGGCAGGGAACCGATCACACCGGTGATCCGTACGGCGTGGCTGCTCTGGGCGGCGGTCAGCCTGGCGGTGGCCGTCCCCGGGGTGCTGCTCCGCGAGCCGCTCGCCCGGCTCTTCACCGGTGACGCCGTGACGGCCGGCCTGACCGCCGACTTCTACCTGATCTCACTGGCCGGGCTCCCGGTCTTCTTCGCCCAGTCGCTGACCGACGGGGTCTTCAAGGGACGCGGCGACACCACGACCCCGATGCGCACCGCCCTGCTCTGCAACGCCCTGGTGATCGTCCTCGACCCGCTGTTCATCTACGGGCTCGACCTCGGCGTGCCGGGGGCCGCCGCGGCGACCGTGCTGGCCCGGACGGTCACGCTCGCCGTCGCGCTGATCCTTCTCGCCCGGCGGACGCCCCGCGACCGTCCGGCGCGCGCGAACCGCGCCGACGCCGTGGCCATCGTCCGCACCGGCCTGCCCATGGCCGGGGACTTCCTGGCCAGGTCCCTCGTCGGCATGGTCCTGGTGGAGGTGGTCGGCGGATTCGGCGTCGTGGCGCTGGCGGGCTACGGCATCGGCACGAAGATCATGCTGGCCGGCGTGATGGCCTTCTACGCGCTCCGCCAGGCCGCCATGATCCGGACGGCCCGCTCCGGCGACGCGGGACCCGCCCTCGGGTACGGCCTGGCGGCGGGCCTGGCCGTCGCCGCGGTGCTCAACGTCCTCGCCGCGCCCGCGGCGGGCCTGTTCACCGGCGATCCGGCGGTGGCCGCCGAGGCCGCGGGCTTCCTGCACTGGATGACGCTCTACCTGGTCCCGTTCGGCGGACTGATCTCCGTCGGCGGGGTGCTCCAGGCGAGCGGGAAGGGGAGCAGGCTGCTCACCGCCACCCTGGCGGGTTTCGCGGCCCAGCTCCCTCTCGCCTACGCGCTCGGCGCCGCGCTCGGTCTCACCGGCGTCTGGCTGGCGATGGCGGCCGGAGCCGCCCTCACGCTCGCGCTCGTCGCGGGGCCCGGCCTGCCGGGCCCCGTCCGGGCGCGTCTCAGCCCTGGAGCCTGGCGAGGGCGGCGCGGATCCGGTCCATCGAACGCTCCCGGCCGAGCGCCTCGATCGACTCGAACAGCGGCAGGCCGACGGTCCGGCCGGTGACGGCCACCCGGACCGGGGCCTGGGCCTTGCCGAGCTTGAGGCCGTGCTCGGCGCCGACCTCCTCCAGCGCGCTCTTGAGCGACTCGGAGTCCATGTTGACCTTCTCAAGACGGGCGAGATAGCCGGTGAGGATCTCCACCGCGGCGTTCTTCATGGCCTTGTCCCACGACGCCTGGTCGAAGACGGGCTCGTCCAGGAAGAGGAAGTCCACGTTCGCGGTGATCTCGGACAGGACCGCGATCCGGGTCTGGGCGAGCTCGGCGACCTTGGCGAAGGTCTCCCGGTCCCAGCTCGGGTCCAGCCACGGCTCGCAGCGGGCGACGAAGGTGTCGAGCGGCAGCGCCCGGATGTATTCGCCGTTGAAGGCACGGAGCTTCTTCTCGTCGAAGAAGGCCGGGGACGGGTTGACGTTGCCCAGGTCGAACAGCGGCACCATCTCGGCCCAGGGCATGATCTCCCGGTCGTCGCCCGGCCCCCAGCCGAGCAGCATCAGGTAGTTGACCATGGCCTCGGCCAGGTAGCCCTCCTCGCGGTAGGACTCCAGGGCGACCTTGTCGCGGCGCTTGGACAGCTTCTGGCGCTTCTCGTTGACGATGACCGGCACGTGCGCCCAGGTGGGAGGGGCGACGCCCAGCGCCTCCCAGAGCAGCTGCTGCTTGGGCGTGTTGGACAGGTGCTCCTCGGCGCGGACCACGTGGCTGATCCGCATCTCGATGTCGTCCACCACGTTGGCCAGCACGAACAGCGGGGAGCCGTCGGCACGCGCGACGACGAAGTCCTCCATCGCCTCGTTGGGGAACTCGACCGTGCCGCGGACCAGGTCCTGGACCACGGTGACGCCGTCGTCCGGGGTCCGGAAGCGGACCGCGCCCTCGGTCAGGCCCCGGTCGCGGCAGAAGCCGTCGTAGCCCTTGTGCTCCGAGCCGGTGCGGGCCTTCACCTCGTCGCGGGTGCAGGTGCAGTAGTAGGCGCGGCCGTCGGCGACCAGCTTGGCCGCCGCCTCCCGGTGCTGCTCCTCGTAGGCCGACTGGAAGTAGGGGCCCTCGAAGAACGGGCTGTCGCCGTTGATGCCGATCCAGGCCAGCGCCGAGATGATGCCCTCGGTCCACTCGGGCCGGTTGCGGGCGGCGTCGGTGTCCTCGATGCGCAGCACGAACGTGCCGCCGGACTGCTCGGCCAGCGCCCAGTTGAACAGCGCCGAACGGGCGCCGCCGACGTGGAACATGCCGGTGGGGGAGGGAGCGAAACGAACCCTAGTCACGGGAGACCACCCGGTTGGTGAGAGTGCCGATTCCTTCGATGCCGACGCTGACCTCGTCGCCGACGTCCAGCGGGCCGACCCCCTCGGGCGTCCCGGTGAGGATGACGTCGCCGGGGATCAGGGTCATGACCGCGCTCACGTGGGCGATCAGCGTCGGGATGTCGTACATGAGCTTGGAGGTGCGCGAGCTCTGCTTGATCTCGCCGTTCACCGTCGTGGTGATGCCCAGGTCACCCGGGTCGAGCTCGGTCTGGATCCACGGGCCGAGCGGGCAGAAGGTGTCGAAGCCTTTGGCGCGGGTGAACTGGACGTCCTTCTTCTGCAGGTCCCGGGCCGTGACGTCGTTGGCGCAGGTGTAGCCGAAGACGACCTCGTGGGCCCGCTCCGCGGGGACCTCCCGGCAGAGCCTGCCGATGACCACGGCCAGCTCCCCCTCGAAGTCGACCCGCTGGGACAGCCCCGTCGGGTAGGCGATGGCCTCTCCCGAACCGATCACCGAGGTGGACGGCTTCAGGAAGACCAGCGGCTCGTCGGGGACGTCCCCGCCCATCTCGCGGGCGTGGTCGGCGTAGTTCCTGCCGATCGCGACGACCTTACTGGGCAGCATGGGCGCGACCAGCTTGACCTGCGAGAGCGAGTAACGCTCACCGGTGAACTGGATCGGGCCGAAGGGGTGCCCGGAGATCGCGGAGATGAACTCCTCGCCGGGTCCGCCCTCGACCACGCCGAATCCGACACCCTCACCTGTGGAGAACCTCGCTATACGCACACGACAAGGCTAGTCGCGCCCGCGGTCCCGCCGGACCGCCGCCCGGCGGCGAGTCGGCCACCGGCCGGCGGACCGGCGCCGCCGCGCCGTGCGGGGAGCGCCGCACACCTTCCCGGCCCCCCGGAGCAGACCAGCTTTGGACATGTGCCGCTAAACAGACTTACTGCACATATCCAGGATTTCCCCACGAAAAGGTATGTCCCGGTTGCTGTTCTTATGGGGGGTATTACGCCCTGTAAGCAGCGTTGGGAAGCACCCGGCTTCCCCTCGGGGGAAGGAATCGACGTGACCGAAGCCAACACGGTGAACGTGCCGAAGGGCGACGAGAACCCGGTGCCGCGGGCTCGGGCCGACGCCCCGGGCGGCCAGGGGGGCCTGGCCACTCCTAAGGGGAACACGAGCATCGACAGCGGGGTCGTAGCGAAGATCGCCGGCCTGGCGGCCCGGGAGGTCTCGGGCGTCTACAACATGGGCGCCGGCACCGCACGGGCGCTCGGCGCGGTCCGCGGCATGGTCGGCGGCGACAAGAGCGTCACCCAGGGTGTGTCCGTCGAGGTGGGCGAGCGGCAGGCGGCCGTCGACCTCGACCTGGTGGTCGAGTACGGCGTGGCCATCCCGGACGTCGCCTCCGCCGTCCGCCGTAACGTGATCATGGCCGTCGAGCGCATGACCGGGCTTGAGGTGACCGAGGTCAACATCAAGGTCGACGACGTCCACATGCCCGGCCAGGAGAAGGACGAGGGCGGGTCGGAGGACGCCGAGCAGGGGCCGCGCGTCCGGTGAGCGAACTCGCGCACGAGATCGCCGACGCCGTACGGCGATGCCCCGACGTCGCCGACCTGTCAGGTGGCCCCTTCGGAACCGTGGCGACCTACCTGCCCGGCGAGAGGGTGTCCGGCGTCGCGTTACGCGACGACGAGGTGGAGGTCTCCATCGTCGTCCAGATGGGGCGGCCACTGCCGGAGATCGCGCAAGAGGTGCGTACGGCGATCGCCCCGCTTGTGGGTGACCGTCCGGTGAACGTCTATATCGGAGGTATTCGATGAACCAGTTCCCCGTATGGAGCGTCGTCGGCCTGTTCGTCGGCATCGTCCTGGGCTTCGCGGCGGCCTTCGGCGGCCTCGGCGCGTTCCTTCTGGTGCTCGTCCTGGGCGCCGTCGGACTCCTCATCGGCCGCATCGTCGAAAGCGGCGAGATCGACCTGTCCCGGCTGGGCGTGAGGCGGCAATGACCACACCGGTCGAGCACCGCGCCACGCCCACCGAGGCGCCCGCGGACGTGCGCGGTCTCCCCGCCCAGCGTCCGGGAGGCACCTCCCCCGCGGACGCGGCGCTGTCCGCCCCGCCCGCTCGGCCGGTACGGCCGGCCGTACCGGCCGAGCGGCGTGGGAAGACGGACATCCCGGAGCGGGTGGTGTCGCGCATCGCGGCGCGCGCGGCCCGGGAGGTGGCACGGGTGCGGGAGGTCCGCGAGCGGGGGCCGCTGACCTTCGGAGAGCGCACCCGCGCCACCCTGGACGGGGACCTCACAGTGCTGAGACTGGACGTGTCGGTGGAGTATCCCGCTCCGCTCCGGCAGGTCACCGAGGCGGTCCGGCGGCACGTCGCCGACCGGGTCAGCGTGCTGACCGGTCTGCACATCGACCACATCGACATCGACGTGACCGGCGTGGTGCCGTCCCGGGGAGAGGACGGCCGATGACGGCCACCTCCGGTCCTCCCCACCGAACCTCCGGGTCGAGTCCCGCACCGGAGACACCGGCCGCACCCGGCGCGGCGCTCACGGAACAGGCCCCGCCGCCCACGCCCGCCGAAGTCCCGAGGAACCGGGCGGCGGACCGGGCGGCGGTCAAGGCCTTCCGTCCGCGCCGGGTGGTCCCCGCCGTGATCACGGCCGCCCTGATGACCGTGATCGGCGTCCTGACCGCGGTGGAGACGATCTCCGCGCTGCTCGGCCGCCCGGTGCGCTGGGTGCCGTACGACCGGATGCTGGGCTGGGCCTCCTCGACACCGTGGAGCGACCCGCGGGTGATGCTCGGCGCGAGCGTGGTCACCGCGCTCGGCCTGCTGCTGGTGCTGCTGGCGCTCGTCCCCGGACGGCCCAGGTTCATCCCGGCCAGGACCGGCGACCCCGACCTGGTCATCGGCGTGCAGCGCCGCGGCTTCACCCGGTCCCTGGCCCACGCCGCCCGGCAGGTCCAGGGCGTCGACCACGCCCGGGTGCGGCTGCACGGCACGACCGCCCAGGTGACGGCCGGCAGCCACCTGCGGGACACCACGGGGCTGGCCGAGGCCGTACGGCTGGCCGTCGCCGACCGGATCGCCGCGATCGCTCCGGTGGACGACTATCCCGTCCGCGTGAACCTGCGAGGAAGGTGATCGCCTTGGACAGGAGGACCCCGAGGGGCAACCGGCTGGGGCTGCTGATCATCGGGCTGCTGCTGACGGTCCTGGGCGGCTTAACGGTCGCCCGTGGCGCGGGCGCGTTCCCGCAGAACCTGGCGCCCGCCCGCGAGCCGCTCGTCAACGGCCCGGTGCGCGAGGCCTTCACCCGCTACGACCCGTGGCTGTGGTGGGTGGTCGCCGCCGCCGGGATCGTGCTGGCCCTGTTCGGCCTGCGCTGGCTGCTGGTCCAGGGACGGCGTGCCAGGCTGGGCGACATCCGCCTGGCGAGCGGCCCCGGAGGTGTCACCGATCTCCACACCGGCGGCGTCACCGACGCGATGGCCGCCGACATCAGCGCACACCCCGCGATCCTCGGCGCCAGCGCCGCGATGGTCGGCACCGACACGCATCCGGAGGTGCGGGTGCGCGTGGTGGCCGCCGAGAGCCTGCCGATGAGCGCGATCCGCGAGCAACTGGACGGGGTGGCCATCCCGCACATGCGCCAGGCGCTGGAGACCGAGCACATCCCGGCCGTCGCCCAGGTGACCCTGGAGGAGCCGCCGCGCTCCCGCAGGACCGTCGCCTGACGGCGCGGCCGGGGAGGCGGCGCTCGCGGTACGGCGGGGGTCGGTAGGGCAGGATGGGTCACATGAGCGTTGTCAAGATCAATGTGCTGACCGTGCCGACGGAGATGCGCGAGGAGCTGGAGCGCCGCTTCTCCGGGCGGGCCGGGATCGTGGAGTCGGCGGACGGGTTCGAGTGGTTCGAGCTGCTCCGCCCGGTGGAGGGCACCGACCAATACATGGTCTACACCCGCTGGCGGTCCGAGGAGGACTTCAAGCGCTGGACCGACAGCCAGGCCTTCCAGAAGGGCCACGCCCAGGCCGGCGGCCAGGAGCAGGGCCACGCCCAGGAGCAGGGGCACGGCCACGGCCAGGCCGCCGGCCAGGGGCACGGCCACGGTCAGGGGCCGGCCGCGACCGGAGCCCAGCTCTGGTCGTTCGAGGTCGTCCAGAGCACCGGCCCCGCCTCCGCCTCCGGCTCCTGACCCGATCGGCGGCCGGGCCCCGGCCCGGCCGCGCGGGCGTCCCGTACCGGTCTGTCAGCCGTCCAGCGCGTTCGCCCGGATGCGGTCGGCGACGCCGCCGCGGACGAACGCGGCGGCCAGGCTGTCCGGCTTGCGCCCGGCCTGGCCCCTGAGGCAGGCGATGAACTCCTCGCCGATCCCCAGCCTCGGGTAGCGCTCCAGCACCTCGGCCCGGAGCCCGGCGGGGAAGTCCTCCGGCCGCCGGCCGGAGATGTCGAGGGCGGTGGACAGCTCCAGGAGGTGGCCCTCCGGATCCTCGGCGAGGTCCACCTTGTCCCACATGTGCCGCACGATCACCTCGGAGGCGCGCACGCGCCGCTCGACGGGCCACCCGGCCCCAGCGGCGAAGACCCACGCGAGATGCCCTCCGGCCTCCTCGAACGGCACGGTGTGGCTGTCGAACTCCTTCACCAGGCCGATGTCGTGCAGCATCGACGAGACATACAGCAGCTCGGCGTCGAAGGCGATGCCGTTCGTCTCCGCGTAGGCCGCCGCCCACAGGTAGGCCCGCACCGAGTGGTTGAGCAGGGCCGGTGAGCAGTAGGCGGTGGCGACCTCCAGCGCCCCACGGGTGGCGGAGGTGTCGGGGATCACGATGTCGGCGAATCTCATGCGGCCAGCCTCTCCCGGTGGGACAAGGTACGCGAGTGGCCGGGAAGCCAGCCGTCGATAGAATCCCGCCATGGGGTTCACGACCGTCGCCGTGGTGCTGTTCGACGAGATCCCGCTGTTCGAGGCCTCCGTGCCGATCGCGGTCTTCGGGGAACGGCTGGGCGGCCCGCCGGAGTTCGACGTGCGCGCGGTCGCCGCCGAGGGCGGCCCGGTGCGCACGGACGCCGGCATCGCCCTCGCCGCGCCGTACGGCCTGGACGCCGTGGACGAGGCGGACCTGGTGATCGTGCCGACCTGGCGGCGGCCGCTCGGCCGCCCGCCGGCGCGCGAGGCGCTGGAGGCGCTGCGCCGGGCCCACGAGCGCGGGGCGACGGTGGTCGGCCTCTGCCTCGGCACGTTCGTCCTCGCCGCCGCCGGCCTGCTGGACGGGCGCACGGCCACGACGCACTGGCGCTACGCCCCGCTGCTCGCCTCGGCGTACCCGCGGGTCCAGGTCGAACCCGATGTGCTCTACGTGGACGAGGGCGACATCCTGACCTCCGCGGGGAGCGCGGGCGGCATCGACCTCTGCCTGCACCTCATCCGCCGGACGTACGGCTCGCGGACGGCCAACGACATCGCCAGGAGCCTGGTGGTGCCGCCGCACCGGGCCGGCGGCCAGGCGCAGTACATCGACCACCCGGTGCCGGCTCCCGCCGACGGCGACCCGCTCGGCGAGGCCCTCGACTGGGCCCTGCGCCATCTGGACCAGGAGCTCAGCGTGGACGCCCTGTCCGCCCGCGCCCTGATGAGCCGCCGCACCTTCGACCGCCGCTTCCGTCAGGTCACCGGCACCACGCCCACCCAGTGGCTGCTCCACCAGCGGGTCCTGCACGCGCAGCGGCTGCTGGAGACGACCCGGGAGCCGGTCGAGCGGGTGGCCCGCAGCGTCGGCTTCGCCTCGGCGGTGGCCCTGCGGCCCCATTTCCGCCGCCAGGTCGGGGTCTCCCCCACCGCCTACCGGGAGACCTTCGGCGGCCCCGGCGCGACGGGCGCGACGGCCCCCGCCGCGGAGCGACGGGCCGTCCGCGGGCTGGCCTGATCGTCGCGGTGGATGGCCGGAAGGGCTCTCACATCCCCGCGGCCCGCTCCACCAGGCTTGGGGGCATGAAACGAGCACTGATCGTCATCGACGTCCAGAACGAGTACTTCACCGGCGCCCTGCCCATCACCCATCCCCCGCGCGAGGAGAGCCTGGCCGCCGTCCTCACCGCCATGGACACCGCGCGCGAGCACGGCGTCCCGGTGGTCGTGGTCCAGCACACCTCACCCGCCGGCTCGCCGCTGTTCGCCGCCGGCGGCCACTCGTGGGAGCTTCACGAGGAGGTGGCGCGCAGGCCGTACGACCACCTGGTGGAGAAGACGATGGCCTCGGCCTTCGCGGGGACGGGCCTGGCCGGCTGGCTGGACGCCCAGGGGGTCGACACGCTGACCGTCGCCGGATACATGAGCCAGAACTGCGACGAGTCCACCGCCCGCGACGCCCACCACCGGGGCATGGCCGTGGAGTTCCTGTCGGACGCGACCGGCACGCTCGCCCTGTCGAACCGGGCGGGCAGCGTGACGGCCGAGGAGCTGCACGACCACGTGCTGGTGGTGATGGACTCCAACTTCGCCTCGGTGGCCACCGTCGCGGAGTGGGCCGGCGCGGTCAGGTCCGGCGAGCCCCTGCCGCGCCCGAACATCTGGGCCAGCACCCGGGGACGCGCCTGAGGAGCGTCAAACGTCCGGCACGCATCTAGTTGCTAACGATGTCCTGGAAGAGGTCCACCCGGCTTGACCGGTTTGGTGGGATTCGGACAGCATGATCCGCCCTCTTCATCTGGCCTGGAAGGAACTGGCGTGCGCCGCCGCACCACACCACTCATCCTCTCGTTCATCCTCCTCGTGGCCTGCGGCGCGGCGGTCGGCACAGCGGAGGCCGCGGACAAGGTCAAACGCACGACCGAGTGCCAGGGCGACTGGTTACCGGCGACACCGACGGCGCCGGACATCATGAACGGCGAGCTGGAGTTCCTGGATCTGGCCCCGGTGAAGGTCGGCAAGAACGTCAACTGGCGTACCGATCCCTACCGCAACCGCTCGTGGAGCATGGTCTTCCACTCCCTGCGCTGGATGGGCCGCCTGGTCGCCGACTACGAGACGACCGGGCAGGCGGCCTACCTGACCCGTGCCACCGAGATCGCCAAGGACTGGGTGGCGGACAACCCCCGCCGGGGCGGCGCCAAGGCCAGCCCGTACGCCTGGCAGGAGCACCCGATCGCGCTGCGCGCCCCCGCGCTGGTCTGCCTCAGCAAGCATGTCAGCGCCTCCTGGCTGACCGGCAGCCTGGCCGAGCACGCCAAGATGCTGTCCGACCCGAGACTGTACGAGAAGGGCCACAACCACGGGATCGACCAGGACATCGCGCTGCTGGGCATCGGCTGCCGCTACGGCAACGGCTCGTGGGCCGGTCTCGCCGTCAAGCGGCTGACCGAGACCGTGAAACTCGACGTCGACTCCCAGGGGGCGCTGCGCGAGCAGGCCCCGCGCTACGCGATCTACGTCCACCAACGGCTCAAGGTCGCGATGGACGGGATCACGGCGTGCGGCCGGAAGGTGCCCGGCGAGATCACCCGGCGCTGGGAGTCTCTGGAGGACTTCATCTCCCACTCCACCCAGCCCAACGGGTTCATGGTCCCGATCGGGGACGGCGGCGCGGATGTGCGGCCGGTCGGCTACGACCACCCGAAGAAGACCGTGCGGGTGTTCGGCAACGGCTACGTCTACGGGCGCACCGCCTGGGACAAGCCCGAGTCGGCGTTCTACTCCATCCGCTTCGGCCCCGGCCAGAAGTACCACGGCCACGAGGACCACCTCGGCGTGACCTACTACGCCCAGGGCCGCGACGTCCTGGTCGACGTGGGCTTCCACTCCTACGAGAACAACGGCTACCGCCGCTGGACGACGTCCCCGGAGGCGCACAACACGCCGTCCGTCGTCGGCGCCGGGTTCCGCAACAGGACGGCCACCGCCCTGAGCAGGTCCTCGATCGGGGAGAGCCGGCAGAGCTACCGGCTGACCGACAGGGCCTACGGCGTGCCCAGGACCCGCTCGGTGCTGGTCAACCACGAAGAGGACGTGATGGCCGTGCTCGACACGGTCCCCAAGGGCTCCCGGGTCCACAACCTCTGGCACTTCGCCCCCGAGCTGTCCACCGTGTCGAACAGCGGCGGCCGGGTCGTGGTCAAGGACAAGGTGGGCTGGAAGGCGACGCTGGTCCAGGTGGCGATGCCCTCCTGCAAGCCGGTGAGCGGGCTGGAGGTGGTCCGCGGCCGGCAGAACCCCTACCAGGGCTGGGTCTCCCCCGCCTACCTGCAGAAGCAGGCAGCCCCCGCCGTCGTCTCCCCCGCCTCGCCCCACTCGCTGCTGACCGTCGTGGTGCCGGGCACCGACAAGCCCTCGCTCTCCTGCGCCGGCGGCAAGGTGAGCCTGGAGACGTCCAAGGGCGCGGTCAGCTTCCGGGTCAGCGGCTCCGACCTCTCC
>NZ_NGFP01000028.1 GCF_002149035.1 Streptosporangium minutum | reverse complement strand
TTCCGGGGGAGGAGCCGGACGGTCCGGGGGACGGGATCCGGTTCTGCATCCTGTATGTCTGCACGGGCAATCTCTGCCGCTCTCCGCTGGCGGAACGGCTGACCCGGTCGGTTCTGGGGCCGTGCCCGGCGCTTCAGGTGATCAGCGCCGGCACCCGGGCCGAGCCCGGCAGGCGGATGGCCGAGCGGTCGCGGCGCGTGCTGGTCCGGCTCGGCGGCGATCCCGGCGGGTTCGTCTCCCGCCGGTTGACCTCCGGCCTGCTGGCCACCGCCGACCTCGTGCTGACGGCCACCACCGAGCACCGCGCCACGTCGGTGGCCGGACATCTCCCGGCGGTCACCCGGGCCTTCACCATCGCCGAGTTCGGCGCACTGGCCCGGGCCGTGCCGGCCGACGCGGTCGGCCGGCACGAGGATCCCGTACGGCGGGCCCGCGCACTGGTCGCCGAGGTGCGCGCGCTGCGCGGGCTGGTCCATGTGGACCGGCCCGACATCCCCGACCCCTACGGCCGCTCCTGGCTCGCCCACCGGGCGGCGGGACGGAGGATCGCGAAATCACTCGCCGTCCCGCTCCGGCTGCTCACGCATTCACCGGCGTCTTGACCTTGGCCTTGGCCTCGGTGTCGTAGTCATAGTCGTAGCCGTAGTGCCGGTTGGTCTTGGCCGGCACGAAGTTCAGGACGGTGCCCACCACACGGGCATTGATCGACGACAGCATTCCCGCGGCGCGGGCGATGTGCTCCCGCCGGGTCTTGCCGTATCGTGCGACGAGCAGTGCGCCGTCGCAGAGCGCCGCGAGCGCCACGGCGTCGGTGACCGGCAGCAGCGGCGGCGCATCGATGATCACCATGTCGTAGCTGTCCACGAGCTCGCCGAGCACCGCACGCATCCCCTCCGAGCCAAGCAACTCGCTCGGGTTCGGTGGAATCTGCCCACTGGGCAGGACAGAGAGACCCGGTTGGCCCCAAGTCTGGATCACATCCTTCAGCCGTGTCTTGTCGATCAGCACGTCCGTGAGGCCCGTTGCCCCCTCGATCCCGAGATAGCTCGGGATGCGCGGGCGGCGGAGGTCCCCGTCCACCAGAATCACCCGCCACCCGGCCTGCGCGAGCGTGATCGCCAGGTTGGCGGAGATCGATGATTTCCCCTCACCGGGCAGGCAACTGGTGACCACGAGGGATTTCGGCTGCCGGTCGACGCCGATGAACTGCAGGTTGGTGCGGAGCGCCCGGAACGCCTCGGACCTGGAGGATCGGCCGTCGTTACGGATGATCAGGGGATGGCGGCGAGCGGCCCGCTCGTAGCCGATGATCCCGAGAATCGAGCTCTTCGTCGCGTCCTGGAGTACCTCACTCGTCTTGATGGTCGTGTCCAGATAGTCGCGGAGGACGAGCGAGCCGACGCCGACGGACAGCCCGATCACCAGGGCCAGCGCCAGGTTGACCAGCGGCCTGGGGCTGACCGGTTTCTTCGGCACATCCGCCTGGTCCACCACCGTGACCTTGATGGTGGCGCGGCTCTTGGGAGTGGGCCGCTCCAACTGGCTGATCAACCGGGTGAACGTGGCGCCCAGGGCGTTGGCCAGCCGCGCGGCGCGTGCGGCGTCGGTGTCGGTGACCGTGGCCCGCAGCAGCACGGTATCGGGGATCGCCTCGGCGGTGATGTTCGACTGAAGACGCTCGACGTCCTCCTCCCCGGTGATCTGGCTGACCACTCGGCGGCTGGTCAGCAGGTTGGCGTAGGACTTCACCCGCTGCGCCGACAGCACCCCCGCCTGGTAGGCGGTGGAGAGGCTGCCTTCCCTGTCGTGACCGGAGACCAGCATGGAGGTCGACGCGACGTACTTGGGCGGCGTGTTCATGGTGACGACCAGCGCCGCGGCCACTGAAATGATCAACGCCAGCAGGATGAGCGGCCAGTTTCTGCGTGCGAGCCGTACGTAGTGGAGGAGTCCCACCGGACTATCGCCGCCTTTCATGAATGATGGTCGGGTGCTTCTGGGGCCCGCTCGGTGAGTAGACCCGCACGCGCTGCGGCAGATTGATGAGGATGAGAGCTGCCCCGATCGCGGCGACCGTCGCGATGAGCGGTGAGATCCAGCCCAGGGCCATCGCCAGGGCAAGAGCGCCGGTGGCGGCCGCCACGGCGGCGAGAACGGCGGCCGTCATCCTTATGCTGAGGCCGAGCCGGCATAGCCGGTGGGAGACGTGGTCGGTTCCTCCCTGCAGCAGCGGCCGTCCGGCCCTCCTCCTCGACAGGATCACGACACCGGTGTCGACGGTCGCGACGAAGGTGGGCAGCAGCAAGCCGGCGATCACCGTGTCCGTGCTCCTCCCGGTGACCAGCAGGGCGGCGGAGCAGGCGATGACGAATCCGATGAACAACGACCCGGCGTCCCCCATGAAAACCTTCGCCGGCGCCCAGTTGTGCAGTAGGAATCCCAGGCTGGCGTGGGCCAGGGCCACCAGCAGCAGCCCGATCGCCGGTTGCGCGTAGACGAAGGCCATGCCCGCGAGGAAGGCGGCGCTGACCGCCGTGATGGTTCCCAGGGCGCCGTCCATGTTGTCGAGCAGGTTGAACGAATTGGTGATCACGACGATCCAGAGCCCGGTGATCGGGCCGTCCAGCCATCCTCCGGTCACCGTCGCCTGCACTCCGCCCAGGACGACCCCGAGGGCCGCCACCGCCTCGACCGCCAGCCGGGTGAGCGGGGACAGCGACGACAGGTCGTCGATCAGCCCCAGTAAGGCGATCGCCAGGGCGGCGATCATGATCGTGGCGGCCCGTTTGTCGGTCATGCCGAGGAGGGCGGCCGACGGGACGATCGTGCCGAGCATGACCGCCATGCCGCCGAGATAGGGGATGGACCGCTCGTGTACCTTGTGGCCCCCCGGTTGATCGGTGAGCCCCCAGCGCAGCGCGAGACGCCCCAGCAGTGGGGTGGTTCCGGCGGTCAGCAGACAGCCGGTCGCGCCCGCGATGATCACGCCGGCGCCGTTCACCGCTGCGACGCCGCCAGATCGGCGCGGGTCTCGGCGATGGTCTCGGCCAGGATGTCGTCCAGCGACCGCTTCGGCACCCACCCGGTGAGTTCGCGGAGCTTCGTGGTGTCGGGCACCCTGCGGGTCATGTCCTCGAAGCCCTCCTCATACGCCTCGGCGTAGGAGATGAGGTCGACCCCGGCCGTGGTCCCGGTGAACCCGATGATCAGTTTGGCGAGCTCCAGGATGCTCACCTCATCGTTGGAGCCCACATTGAAGGTCTGCCCGACCGCGCCGTCATGGTCGAGAAGCTTGACCAGCGCGTCGACCACGTCCCCGACATGGGCGAAGCACCTGGTCTGCGTGCCGTCGCCGAAGACGGTGAGCGGCGTGTTGCTGACCGCCTGCCGGATGAGGCGGGGGATGACCATGCCGTAGGCCGGGCTCTGACGTGGTCCCACCGTGTTGAACAGCCTGACGATGATCGTCGGCAGGCCGCGCTCCTTGTGGTAGGCGTTGGCCAGGATCTCGTCGACGGCCTTGGCCGTGCTGTAGGCCCACCTGACCACCGCCGGGCTGCCGAGGATGCGGTCGGAGAGTTCGGTGAGAGGGCCGCCGGAGTTCTTTCCGTAGATCTCGCTCGTGCTGGTGACGAGGATCTTCCGTCGGTAGCGGTGCGCCGCCTCGATCACGATCTCCGAGCCGCGGATGTTGGTTGTCAAGGACCGCAGCGGCTGCTCGACGATCAGCTTGACGCCGACCGCGGCGGCGAGATGGACGACCACGTCGCACCGGTGCACCAGTTCGTCCACCATGAGCTCGTCGAGAACCGAGCCGTGGACGACGCGCAGACGGGGGTTCCCGACGGCGTGGGCGAGGTTGGCCGAACGTCCGGTCGACAGATTGTCCAAGATCACGACGGAGTCCCCCCGCGCGAGCAGGGCGTCGGTCAGATGGGATCCGACGAAACCGCTTCCCCCGGTTATCAGGTACGTGGTCCCTGTTGAGTTACTCACCGACTTCTCCCGATTTCATGTGATGAAAGGCTGTTTGGTTTCCTGTGGATGGCGAAGAGGCGACATCAGGTACGCAGACCCGGCTCGTTCCGGCGGTTGGGAGATGAGTCATGGCCTTCTCGAACCAGGCCACGGTCATGCGGAGCCCGTCGTCCAGAGACACGGGCCGCACGCCGGGGAACAGATCGACGAGCAGCCGGGGAGAGGCCTGAGACTCCCGGATGTCGCCCGTGCGTGGGGGAAGGAACGTCGCCTCGATCGGCCGGCCCAGAACCGAGGCGAGGGCGTCCTTGAGAGAGAGCAGGGAGGCGCGCGTCCCGAACGCGAGGTTCACCGGTTTTCGGCTCGTCACCTGGTGGACGGCCGCGTCGACGAGGACGGCGATCACCGACCCCACGTAGGTGAAGTCGCGCGCCTGGTTGCCGTCCCCATGAATCGGCACCGGACGGCCGTGCAGAGCCGCCGACACGAACGTCGGGATGACGGCCGCGTAGGCGTGGTCGGCGGCCTGCAGGGGGCCGTAGACGTTGAAGAAGCGGAACGGCAGAACCGGCAGGCCGTAGCTTTCCGCGTACGCCAGGGCGTAGGCCTCCATGGCGAGCTTGCTCGCGCCGTACGGGCTGAGCGGCCGGGTGGGAAGGTCCTCGTGCTTGCGCGGCTCCCGGCGATCGCCGTAGACCGACGACGAGGACGCGAGGATCAGGTGCGGCCGGCTCCCCCGGCACGCCTCCAGCACGCGGAGAGTGCCCGTGACGTTGACAGTGTGCGTGGCCAGGGGGTCCTTCAGGGACCGGGGCACCGAGGGCCGGGCGGCGAGGTGGATCACGTGTGTGGAGCCGCCGACGAGCTCTGCCAGGAGACCCTCGTCCAGGATGCTCCCCGTCACGACGTCCACTCCGACGCCGTCGAGGTTCCGGAGGTCTCCGCTGCTCAGGTCGTCCAGGACCGTGACGCTCTCGACCTCGGAACGGGTGGTGAGCGCGCGGCAGACGTTCGCCCCGATGAACCCGGCGCCCCCTGTCACAAGGATTCTCATCTGGGCGTTCCCTCCAGGACCGAGCGAGACCGGTACGCCTCGCACAGCGACCGGTAAAGGGTTTCGGTGTCCGCGACCAGTCGCTCCACGCCGAACGAGGCCGTCGTCCAGCGGTGGGCGGAGTCGCCCATCCGGCGCGCGAGCGACGGGTCGCACAGCAGCCGCACGGTGTGCGCCGCCAGCTCGCCGGCGTCGGGCGCGGCCAGCAGCCCGGTGTGACCGTCCCTGACCACCTCGGCGACACTTCCCACACGCGTGGAGACGACCGGAGTCCCGGCCATCCCGGCCTCGATGAGGCTCAGCGGCATGCCCTCGTTGTCAGAGGTCAGCAGGACCACGTCGGCCGCGGCGTAGACCGTCTCCACGTCTCTCCTCCACCCCAGCAGGTGGAAGGAGTCGTGAAGGGGCCCGACGTCCCGTCCCATCTCTGGGCCCAGCTCGCCGTCTCCGCAGACGACGAAGCGGCACCCGGGGACGCTCCGGAGCACCGTGTGGGCCACATCGAGGAACCGGTCGGGGCGCTTGACCTGGGTGAGGCGGCCCACATACGCCACGACGGGCGCGTCCATCG
Source organism: Streptosporangium minutum (assembly GCF_002149035.1). Taxonomy (GTDB): domain Bacteria; phylum Actinomycetota; class Actinomycetes; order Streptosporangiales; family Streptosporangiaceae; genus Streptosporangium; species Streptosporangium minutum. Next base: position 46,657 of record NZ_NGFP01000028.1, on the reverse strand, counting down.
GAAGGCCCAGAGAGATACGGGCAGTCCTGCGGTCGGGAACCCGGCCCAGCCGGACGCCGGGGGGGATCACGACGTACTGCTCCGGACGGCCGATCCCGGCCGCCAGCAGGTCCTCGCGCACCCGGGAGCCCACCGTCACCAACCGGTCGGACATCCTCGCGAGGAACCGTTCGGACTGTATGTAGAGGTGGCGCTTGGGCGGTGAGAAGTACCCGTGCAGGAGGTGGCCGTGGAAGACGTGTATCCGGGCCGAACCGGTACCGGACAGGCGGGCCGCCGTACGGCCGAGCGCGCCCGCCTTCGCCGTCCGGGTGTGGACGATGTGCGGGCGGAACTCCCGCATGTGGGAGATCAGGCGGATCAGGGTTCGGACGTCGTCGGCGGGCCTGACCGACCGGCCGAGGCCGGGAACCCGGTGAACCCGCACTGCCGAGTCGCGGAGCCGGAGATGCTCGCCCTCGCCGCCGTCGACGTAACCGGTGTAGAGGCGGTGGTCGAACTCATCGGGGTTCAGTCCTTCGGACAGTCCCAGTACCTGAGTGGCGGGGCCGCCCACATTCATCCGGGCGATTATTTCCATGACACGGATCCGACGGTCCGGCTTCACATGGGCTCCTCGATGACAGGCGTGGCTCACCTCGAAAAGCTAACTAGGGATTCGGCCCGTTCCGCCCGCGCCGTCGCGACGGTGGTGAAATGTTTTCTCGCTCCCTACCTGCACGTGATCGAGTCACGTTGCCAGGCACTGTGGCTGTCCGCGCCGTCTTATGGCCACGGGGACCACCCGATGGAATGCTCTGGCGGAAAGAATCGGCAGGGAAAGGTAATCACCGGATCATGGGCGACCTCCGGGCGTGCTGTTGTCCGGCCCTGGCGCTAGCGTCGCCGTCGCGGAGTCGCTCGCCGGTGGTTCAAATCGACCGTCGGTTCCTGTGGCGTCGTCCTGACGCGGACTGAAGGTCGCTTTCCATGGAATACTTCATCGTCGTCGCCGCCGCGGTGGCGCTCGCCTTTATCGTTCACGTGAACCTGGACGCGGGAGTGGCGCGCCGGGTGCTGCCGGTTCTGCTGGCCGCGTTCGCCGCCCGGCTGGCCGTCCATGTCCTGGTGATGCGGAGCGGTGTCTTCGACTACGGCGGCGACAACATGGGGTACGAGAGCAGGGCCCTGGGAATCGTCGAATACTGGAAGCGCGAGGGTTTCCAGTTCGTCACGGCCGAGGACATGAGCTACCTGGCCTCCGTCGCCGTGCCGTGTCAGGTCTTCGCGATCGTCGTCTACCTGTGCGACGGGCCTGCCCCACTCGCCTGCACCGCCGTCGTCGCGCTCCTCGCCTGCGCGCTCTGCGTCGTCGTGTACAAATTCGCACGGCTGATCGGCGCCGATGATCGCGCAGCATTCATGCTGCTTGTCGTGTCGGCATTCATGCCCGCATTCCTGCTGCACACCTCGGACACCTACAAAGACGGTTTCAACGCTTTCCTCGTGGTCACCAGCATTGGTCTGGGCGCTGCGATCGCGCGCCGTTTCGACATGCGCAGGCTGCTGACGCTCGCGCTGCTGCTGTGGGCGCTGTGGTACGTGCGGCCGTACATGGTTTTCATGTGCGCGGTGCCGCTGATCCTTGGTCTGGCGGGCCTGGGGAAGGCGTTCTCCATGCGGCGCGTGTTCGCCTTCGCGGTGTTGCTGGCGTTCGCTCTCCTGACTTTCGGAGGTGTTTACGACGGAGCCCCGACGGGGGTGATCCAGGAGCAGCTCGAGCTCGGCCAGTCGGAGGTCATCCGTCGTGCCAACGGAGACGGAGGGTCGGGTGTCGATTTCGAAGACGGCGGCAACCCGTGGAACGCGATCGGCCCCAAACTTCTCTACACGCTCCTGTCTCCGTTCCCCTGGACCCAGGGCGGCCCGGTGTTGCAATTCGGAAAGATAGACGTGCTCATCTGGTACTTCCTGCTTTACAACGCGGTGCGCGGAGCGCGCCGACTGTGGCGCCAGGACCGAGTGACACTCCTCATTCTCCTGTCGTTCGTCATCCCGGGCACGATCGCCTACGCGACGACCATGGCCAACATGGGCCTCATCTTCCGCCAGCGCATACCGATCATCATGGTGACGAGCGTGCTCGCCGCAGTGGCGTGGACGAAGGAAGCGCGGGACGGAGAGCAGCCTGCAGGTGATGTCGTGTCTCCAGGGTTTGACCGCACAGGTGGGGCTTCGAACGCGCAGGCAGGGCCCTCCACCGTGACCCGCGTCGACGGATGAGTCCTCAGCCGACCCGCTGCCCGGACCGGCGGCGGCGCCGGGCGATCACCTTGGAAGGCGTCAGCGGTGCCAGCGCCGAACCCACAGGCGTCAGCACCGCGCGTACATCGGACGGGCGCGGCAGCAGGGCGTGGAGGGGGAGGCGCGCCGACCGCGCGAACCATGACACTTCGATCGAGGCCATGAGGATGTAGGCGGCGGTGGACGCGAGGGCGGCGCCCAGCGCGCCCCATCGAGGAATCAACGCCACGTTGAGCAGGACGTTCGCCGTCAGAGCGCCGACGGAGATGAGAGTCATGGAGATCGGCCGGCCGAGCCGTACGAGATACTGTTCGACCAGCCGGATCAGGGAGAGCGCGATCGTTCCGGGGGCCAGCGCCAGCAGCGGGGCGACGCTGCCCGCGAAAGACCGGCCGTAGACCAGCGGGATCAGCACGGGGGAGACGGCGGCCAACGCCCCGATGAAAGCCGAGGAGAGGACCAGGTTGATCCGGAGGGCGCGAGCGGTGATCTGCTCGGCGTGATGGATGTCGCCGTGGGCCTGCCGGGGAAGCACGACCTTGGTGATCGCCTCCGCCGGGATGCCGGCGAGGGAGAGCATGGTGACCGCGACCGTGTAGATCCCGACGGCGGCGGCGGAGCTCAGGGCGTTCAGGAGCAGGATGTCAACGGTCATCAGGAGGTAGAAAGCCACCAGCCCGAGGTGATAGCGGCCTCCGAGGGCGAGTTGACGGCAGGCGAGCCTGCCCTCCATCCGTCGGGGACGCGGGCGGAGCGACCGGACGAGGAGAACGAAGGGGAGGATGATGGACGTCACCCAGCACACGATGACGGTGGTCACCGTGACGTGGCCGAGAGCCGTGAAGACCAGCAGCGGCAGGCACTGGGACAACGCGGTGGCGATGGTCCCGCGGTTGACGATGTCCATCCGCGACTGCAGGGACGCGATGCCTCTGAGGTTCGTGGCCGCCACGCCGAAGGGCACGGTGAGCAGTGCCAGGGCGAGCAGCGGAGACGTCGTCGGCATCGCGCCGGCCGTCATCAGCGCCAGCCCGGCCAGTGCGGTGGCCGTTCCCAGGGTCAAGCCGAGGACGAGGCCGTTGGCGAGGAGAGCACGCTGCCGTGTCTGGTCCGTCCACAGATAGATCTGTGACTTCTCGACGGACAGGTGGCCCAGCACGATGGCGGTGAGTGCCGTGGTCGCGATGACCGAGTAGATCCCCCGCCCTTCGGGCTGGATGGCGCGTGCGATGAGCACGCCCGTCACCGCGCCCAGCAGCACCCGTACCGTCTGGCTCCCGATGGTCTGGGCCACCCTGCCGAGGGGCGAGCTCAGATCTGCGGTACGGGGCATTGAACCTCGTCTCGGCTCCACGTGCCGGGTACGGCGTGCGTCCGGTGCCAGAGCTCGAACTGGAGCAGCGCCCACAGCCGGACGCTGTGGTCGACGCCGTCGATGTGCTGCCGAAGCAACTCCTGGACCGCCGCCGGCCGGAACAGGCCCCTGCCGCGGGCGGTGTCGTCGGTGAGCAGGTCGTGGGCCAGCTCCCGCAGTTCGCCGCGGAGCCAGGCGGCGAGCGGCACACCGAAGCCCTGCTTGGGATAGCGCAGCAGTTGCTGAGGGAGCCAGGGCGCCACCGCTCGTTTGAGCAGCAGCTTGGTCTGGCCGCGGCGGACATGGAACGCGCTGGGAAGAGCCGCCGCCCACTCCATCAGGTGGTGGTCCAGGAACGGCGAGCGGCCCTCCAACGAATTGGCCATCGTTGTGATGTCGACCTTGACCAGCAGGTCGCCCGGAAGGTAGGTGAGTGTGTCGACGTCCAGGACACGGCCGACGTCGGTCTCCGCCGACGAGTCTTGGAAGACCTCCTCGAGCAGACGGTAGCTGTCCACCTCCGCCAGCAGATCCCGGAGCGGGTCGCTGTAGATCGCGGACTTCTGCTCCGGCGTGAAGTAGGAGATCAGACGGGCATAGCGCTGCGACGGATGCGCCGCGGTGAACCCCATCAGCCGGCCCAGTCGCTGGGACCGGGATTTAGGGGCGCTCCGCTCGCTGATGAGGGCGCCGGTGCGCGCGAGCATCGCCGCGAAGGGCTGAGGGATGCACGGGATTCTGCGGGTCTGGTCCATCAGCGCGTAGCGCTGGTAACCGCCGAAGCACTCGTCTCCGCCGTCTCCGTTGAGCGCGACGGTGACATGCTGCCGGCTGAGCTGGGCTACGTAGAAACTGGGAATCGCCGAGGAGTCGGCGAACGGTTCGTCGAAGTGCCACGCGAGGCGAGGCAGGACGTCGAGAAGGTCCGACGTGACGACGAGCTCGTGGTGATCGGTGGAATACCGGTCGGCGACCATCCGCGCTTTGTGACGTTCGTCGTACCGGCTGTCCTCGAAACCGATGCTGAACGTCTTGACCGGCTCGTTGCTCTGCATCGCCATGGCGGCGACGATGGCGGAGGAGTCCACGCCGCCGGACAGGAACGCTCCGAGCGGGCGCTCGCTGACCATGCGGATCCGCGTCGCCTCCAGGAGGAGCTCACGTAGCCGCTCCTCCTCCGCCCGTTGGTCCACCACGGGCCGGGGAACACGGTTCAGCCGCCAGTAGCGGTCGACCGTGATCCCGCCGTCCTCCCAGACGAGCACATGGCCGGGCGGGAGTTTGTGAACGCCCTGGTAGATGGACCACGGTGCGGGGACGTAAAGGTAGGTCAGGTAGTGATGCAGGGCGACAGGGTCGATCTCCCGGTCCATGCCGGGGTCCCGCGCGAGGGACTTCAACTCGGACGCGAACCGGATCGAGGAGTGGTCGGATCGCCAGTAGAGAGGCTTCTTGCCCACCCTGTCCCTGGCCAGGACCAGGCGTCGGCGATCCCGGTCCCAGATGGCGAAGGCGAACATCCCCCGGAGCCGGTGCACCAGATCCACACCGAACTCCTCATAGAGATGCACGAGGCACTCGGAGTCTCCCGCGGTGCGCAGCCGGTGCCCCCTGGCGATCAGCATCTCGCGGAGTTCGGGGAAGTTGTAGATCTCGCCGTTGAACACGGCCACGACCCGGTTGTCCTCGCTGTAGACGGGCTGGTCGCCGGTCGCCACATCGATGATCGCCAGCCGGCGCATGCCGAGTGCCGCGTGTTCGTCACTGTGGAAGCCCGCGCCGTCGGGTCCCCGGTGCACCAGCACGTCGCACATGCGGCGGACCAGTCCGGGGTCCGGATGCGACATCGAAGCCATTCCGGCTATCCCGCACATCGGGCCTCCAGAAGTCGGTGATAAAGGTTGATGTGCTGCTCGGCCATGACGGCCACGTCGAGGTTCTTCCGCGCCCAGGCACGTGCCGCGGCTCCCAGCGCGGCGGCGAGCTCCGGATCGTCGAGGAGACGGCCCACCCCCTCGGCCAGCGCCGAAGGGCTGGAGGCGGGGACGAGGACGCCGCGGCCCTCGAGGAGTTCGGGCGTACCACCTACCGAGGTGGCGACGATCGGCCGGCCCGCCGCCATCGCCTCCATGACCGCGTTGCTCAGACCCTCGGACAGCGAGGGGAGGACCACCACGTCGGCGCGGGCCAGGAAGCCCGCCGTGTCCGTGCGGAATCCCAGGAAGCGGACGTCGACGCCGAGCACCGCCGCCTGCGTCTCCAGGTGACCACGTTCAGGACCTTCGCCGATGAGCACCACCGTGCATGCGCGCCCCTGCCGGGAGAGCACGGCGGCGGCGTCGATCAGGAAACGGTGGCCCTTCACCTTCAGAAGATTGGCCACGCAGAGAACCACCGGCAGAGAGGTGTCGACGTCCTCCGGCGTGACCGCGTCGAACGCCGACTCCGGAAGGCCGTTGTAGACCACGCTCAGTTTGTGCGCCGGCATGCGCTCGACCGCGCGGGTGTCCTCCGCGACGGCGACGGCGTTCGCGACGACGTGGTCGGTGATGCGGGTCGCGGCCCTCTCCGCGGCCAGCACCCACCTGCGTCTCCTCTTGAAGAAACTCTGGCTGCGCCGGCTGGCGACCACGACCGGCACCCGTGCCAACCGGGCGGCGGGCGCGCCGACGACGTAGCCGAAGTAGAGGAACGCGTGGAGCACCTGAGGCCTCAGGCGCCGCAGCAGGCGGAGCAGGGAGACGCAGGCGCGCAGGTTGCGAGCCAGTGCCGACGGCCCCGGCGAGAGGGGGACGAAGCCGAGGTGGTGTACCTCGACCCCGGCGGGGTGCGGGGTCTCCGCGTGCCGTCCGTCTCTCCGGAGGACGAGCACCTTTACGTCGATATTTCTTGCGCGGAGTTCCCGGGCCAGCAAGGAGAGCTGCGTCTCGGTGCCTCCCAGCGGCGTCAACTGCGGGATGACAAGCACGACGCGCCGAAGGCCGGACCTATCGCTGACCTCGCTGACCGCCACGACGTTATCCCTTCCGAAGGCGACTTTTAGCGTCGAAAACTGATTGAAACGGTCCGCGTCCGCGGTTCCTGGTCAGCGTGGCCGGTGGGTGTGTCGTACGGAGTGAAGGCGTGACGGCCTGGTCGAGCCGGTGCTTCGGCGGACATGGCTCTGAGGAGGGTGCGGGAATCCGGTCGCCGGGCCGGGGGCCGCCGGTTATTTGACGCCGCTGATCACGTACAGCCCGCGGTGACGCTCGATGGAGACCTCACGTAGGCCCAGTTCCCGCGTCCATCGCTCGAGGCGCCGCCGGGGCTGCGGCCTTTCGTACCGTGGTGAGAGCCAGTCGAAGGTGTCCAGCACCGACCAGTTCCGAGCGGTCTCCGCGTCCATCTGGCCCAGATGGCTGTGATTCGCCACCGGGACCAGCCGCGTCAGACACTGCCCCACCCGTGGAACGGCGCTGAGCTTCATGGACAGGGGCAGCAGCCTCGGCACGGTCCTCTCCACGAGGGCGTAGAGCTTGGCGGGAGGCACGCGTTTGGCGATCGGGCGCAGCAACTGCCGAGGATGCGTGTAGGCGATGATCGCCGCGTACACGTCGATGCAGAACCGGCCTCCGGGCCGGAGGTAACGGAACAGGGTCTTGAACGTCTTCTCGACGTCCGGGGTGTGCTGGATCACTCCACAGCAGAACAAGAAGTCGAACGACTCCTCAGGGAACGGCAGTTCGTAGATGCTGGCCTGGACGATTCTCAGATTGGGGAATCGGCCGTTCGAAGCGGCGTTGGCGTGCACGGCGCTTGAGATGTCGACCGACGTCACCTTGGCGCCGGTCTCACACAGCACCTCAGTGAACCGCCCCGCGCCGCTGCCGCATTCGAGAACGGTCTTCTCTTTCAGGTCGGAGACTGTCCAGCCGCTCGCGTTCATCAGCCGGTCGCGCGTGATCGGCATGCCGGAATGGGAGTCGAGCTGAGTCAGCCGGTGCCGGTTCCACTGGTATCCGAACCCCGCCGCGTAGTTGTCCCGGGGAACGAATCGTGGGATTCCGTCGTCGACGGGATACACGGTCGAACACGCATCGCACCGAAGCTCGGTTCCGGTACGGAGTGGGCCACGGCAGCGAAGGCAGCACAGCGCGGAGCACCAGGCGTTCTCGGTGTCCGTGCCACCGTCCACACGTTTGGAAAGAGTCATTCGATTGCCTATCCAGCGAGACAACAAGGGTGGCCAGGTCGGCCGCCCTGGTCCCGAGACATGTTACGTAACGTGACTGCATGGACACGAACATGCGGAAGGGTGTGTCCTGCGGCGGATCGCGGGAAAGACGCCGGGTTCCGCTCGGGGTCCGGTCCCTCCGGACCGGAGACGCCAGGGGCCGGACGGCGTCGCGGGAGGGGCGGGGGTATCCTCACCGGCCGTGACCGGACACGCGGTCACCGGCCGGTGAACCCGTCCGGTCACCGCGCCGGCCATGGTCACGGGGGCCGATCGGCACGTCCGGCCCCGTCGTGAACTTCTGGCGCATGACGCGTGAGTAGGTGCTCAGATACCGATCGACGAGTTTCTCGCTCGTGAGGTTGTCCGCCACCCACGCCCGCGCCGAGGCGCGCAGCCGCTCCGCGAGCGCGTCGTCGGTGAGCAGCCGCTGGATCGCGTCCGCCAGCGCGGTGACGTCGGCTGGAGGCACGAGTAGCCCGCGGCCCTCTCCGAGCAGCTCGGGGACACCGCCGACGGTCGTCGACACCGTGGGGAGCCCGGCGGCCATCGCCTCCATGACGCAGTTTCCCAGGGCCTCCGCCAGCGTCGGATGGACCATGATCTCGGCACGGGCCAGCCACGCGCCCACGTCGGTCCGGAAACCAAGGAAACGGACGTCGATTCCGAGCTCTTCCACCTGCCTCTCCAGCCTGCCGCGCTCCGGCCCGTCTCCGATCAGGACGACGGTGCACTTCAGCCCCCGGCGTTCGAGGAGTGCCGTGGCGTCGAGCAGGTAGCGGTGACCCTTGAGAGGGTGAAGTCTGCTCACACAGACGATGACGGGGAGTTCCGTCTCCAGGGGAGCCGGGTTCTGCGGGAGGAACGCCGCGGGTGGGAGGCCGTTGTGGATCACGCTGACCTTGTGGCGGACGCGGAAGCGGCTCACGAGCTCGTCCGCGATGCTCTGGCTGACCGGAACGATGTGATCGGCCAGACGGTTGGCGGTCCTGTCCACGAGAGAGGTCAGACGGCTCCAGCCGATGATCGTCAGTGGTGTGTGGCGTCCCGCCACCACCAGGGGGACCCCCGCCAACCTGCCCGCCGGCACGCCGATGGCATAGGCGTGGAACAGGTGGGCGTGGAGCACATGCGGCCGGGTGCGGCGCAGGAGGCGCACGAGACGGCAGAACGCCGCGATGCCGTACAAGAGCGCTCGCCACCGGCCCGCGGCGCTGATGGTCCGGAAGCGCAGGTGCGTGACGGGGACGCCCGCGTCCCGGAGGCGCGCTTCGAAGGGGCCTCCGTCGAACAGCAGCAGCACGCGGCTGTCAATGCCGCGGGCGCGCATTTCCGCGGCGCGCAGTACGACCTGGCTTTCCGCGCCGCCTATTCCCATAGTGCCGATCATGTAGAAGACACGCAGTTCGCGTGTACCCGCCAGATGACGGCTCCGCCTGCGGCGTCGCCTCTTGAGGCTGCTCATCATGGTCGTAGCATTACAGGCCGCGAATGCGTCTGCGCTGCAAGAGGCGGTGTGTCTCGACGGTGCCGCTTACTATCGTCTTTTCGGGATGTGTCCATATTTAATTGGTTTCTCGGCCGCCATTGCCCGCAGGTCGGGCAGGCATTCGGGATCAGCCGGGTATGGATCTCCCGCCGGGCGTCACGCACGTCTGCCGGACCGGTGGCGCGCCTCCCGGTCATCGGCCGACTCCGCGCTCCGGCACGCCCGCTGTGCGGCCCGTCCGCCCGTTCATAAATTTTTCGGACATTCCCCACCCTCCGGAAAGCGCGGGGAATCTCGCCGTCCCCGCCGTACCGGTGGGCCTGTATGAACGGCTGGCAAAGACATCGAAAAACGCGGCAGTCCAAATCCGGCCAGGACGCTCGTATCGTGAGACTTGCGTGCATGGCCAAGACTCCGCACCTTGAACGCTCCTCGCCGGACCCCGTCACGCTTACGGGAGAAGTGCAGGCGAATGAAACTCCGCACGGACGGGGATGGGCCATCCGGTGGCGGAGATTCTGGTGCTTCTACGCGCTCAGGTGGTTTCCGGCGGTGTTTGCAGCCGTCTTCGCGATGATGGTGCTGAGTCACTTCGGGGTTTCTGTCCGGGACATGGTGTGTTTTGGAATTTATGTCGCGCTGGGGCTTATGCTTCCGGGGCTGCTGCTGATCCGCGCCCTGTACGGCGGCAGGTGGACGCTGACGGAGGAGCTCGCCCTCGGGCTGGTGCTGGGCTACGCGATCGAGGTGCTCACCTACATCGCCGCCCGCGCGGCTGGGATGCCACTGCTTGTCATCGCTTGGCCGATCGTCACCTATGCGGTCTTCGCCGCCGTCCCCCGTCTGAGACGGCACTGGAAGGGCGGGCCTCGCCCCACCGCGCCGATCTGGTGGTCCTGGTCCCTCGCCCTGGTCACGGCCTACCTGGTCGTCTGGAGCGCCGCCAGGTTCTTCAAACTGCACGCCCTGACCTGGCCGGCGCTCGGATCCGTCAGTCTCGACATGCCGTTCCACCTGGCGCTGATCGGTGAGTTGAAGCACCACATGCCGCCCACGGTGCCGATGGTCGCGGGGGAGCCCCTCTTCTACCACTGGTTCGTCTACGCCCACTTCGCGTCGGCGAGCTGGATCACCGGCGTCGAGCCGCTGGTACTGCTGTTCAGGCTGGTCATGCTGCCCATGATGGTCGCGTTCACCGTTCTGATAGGGATGATCGGGCGGCGCGTGGTGGGCTCATGGGCGGCCGCGCTGCTGGCCATGGCGGGCGCCCTCTTCCTGGAGGGGCCGAACCTGTACTCCGGCATGGAGGTCGGAGTGTTCACGTGGAGACCCACGCAGACGTGGCAGAGCCCCACCCAGGCCTTCGGGGCTCTGCTCTTCGCACCGGTGGTCCTCCTCCTGGTCGATATTCTCGATCGCCGGCGGAGCACCCCCGGCAGGTGGCTGCTCCTGGGGGTCTTCCTCGTGGCGGTGATGGGGGCCAAGGCCACTTATCTGCCCCTGGTCGCCGCAGGCCTGGTCGCGATCGGCGTGATCGAGGTGGTGCGACGTCGCCGGATCCCCCGGCACGCGCTCGCTTCGCTGGCGATCACCGCGGCGTGCTTCGGCTACGCCCAGTTCGTACTGTTCGGCCAGGCGCGTCTGGGGATGTCAGCCGATCCGCTCGCCATGATGCGCAGCGTCTGGGGAGAACTGACCGGCCTGGGCGAAGAGGCCGAGCCGCCGCTCGCCTCGGCTCTCGCTGTCACGCTGCTGTACCTGATGAGCTGGGTCATAGGGTGGTGCGGGATCGGCGGCCTGCTGAGCCGGCCCCGGCTGCTCATGCGACCGGCGGTGGTGCTGATGCTCGGTATCGGTGCCGCGGGGATCGGCGCCACGCTCTTTTTCGGGCACCCCCAACACGCTGAACGCTACTTCTCCGTGGCGTCCTATCCCTATCTGGGAATCGTCGCAGTCTACGGGCTCTCCGTCATCCTGCGGCGGGCCCGGGTGCCGGTGCGCGCGACAGCGTGCGTGGCCGGCGCGGCGATCGTGGTGACCTGTCTGACCCGTACGGTCTTCGGCGTCCGGGTTCCCCTGAGCCCGGGGCAGGACGAGTTCCTCCTGTATCGGCCGTACATCGTCCTGACGGTCCTCGCCCTGCTCGCGACCGGCGTGCTCTTCTCCGTCAGCAGACGGCGCCTCGTCGTCGCCGGGGCTCTCACGATCTCGATGATCGCGGCCGCGGGCCTGCCCGCCGCCTTCGCCCTCCGCGTTCTTCCGGCGGGTATCCCCGCCCCGGCAGGCGGCGGCACCGTCACAGCCCCCGTCGCTGAGGCGCAGATGATCCCGCGAAACGCCCTGACCGCCGGACGGTGGTTGCGTGCCCACTCGGACCCGGACGATCTGGTCGCCACGAACACCCATTGCCGCTGGGGGTTCGAAAACCCCTGCGACAGCCGTGAGTTCTGGGGGGCAGCTCTGACCGAACGACGCGTGCTGGTGGAGGGCTGGGCGTTCACTCCGACGAATCACCAGCAGTGGCGCAGAGGCCTCACGACCGAGTATCTGCCGTTCTGGGACCACGAACGGATCCAGCTCAATGACGCGGCCTTCCAATCCCCCTCGACTGCTTCGATTCAACGGCTGCGGGCGCGCTACGGCGTGCGCTGGCTGTTCGTCGACGAGCGGCGGATGAGCCCGCATCACGGGATCGGCGATGCCGCGACCCTTCGATTCCGCTCCGGCGACTACGCCGTTTACCAGGTGCCAGGCGGTACGACATGATTCCTTTCAACCGGACACATATCTCGGAGAACGAGCTCGACTACCTGACGGAGGCCGTGCGCGGGGGATTCACCTGCGGAGACGGGCCGTTCACCCGGGAGGCCGGCGGGCTTCTGCGTGAGATGACCGGTGCAGGTCATGTCCTGTTGACCACCTCCTGCACGCACGCGCTGGAGATGTCGGCGATTCTGCTCGGCATCGAGCCCGGTGACGAGGTGATCATGCCCTCGTTCACCTTCATGTCGGCGGCCAACGCCTTTGCCCTGAGAGGTGCGGTCCCCGTATTCGTCGATTGCCGCCCGGACACCCTGAATCTGGATGAGCGCCTCCTGGAAGCCGCCGTCACCGATCGCACGCGGGCCGTCGTGGTCGTCCACTACGCGGGTGTCGCCTGCGAGATGGAGGCCATCGGCAAGCTCTGCGAGCGGTACGACCTCGCCCTGGTCGAGGACAACGCCCACGGTCTTGGCGGCTTCTACCGGGATCTGCCCCTCGGGTCGTTCGGAAGCCTGGCGACGCAGAGTTTCCACGCGACGAAGAACGTGCAGTGCGGGGAGGGCGGTGCGCTGCTTCTGAACGACGCCGGCCTGGTCGCGCGCGCCGAGATCATCCGGGAGAAGGGCACTGACCGCAGCCAGTTCTTCCGCGGCCTGGTGGACAAGTACAGATGGGTCGACATCGGATCGAGTTATCTCCCGTCCGACGTTCTCGCCGCCCAGTTGACCGCCCAATTGGAGTCGTTCGGCACGATCCAGGCCCGGCGTCATGCCGTATGGCGCAGGTACCACGATGAACTGGCGAGCTGGAGCGCGGCGAACGGGGTGGCCCGGCCGACGATTCCGGAAGGCTGCGCCCATCCGGCGCATCTGTACTACCTCCTGCTTCCGGACCTGGCGAACCGGCAGGCGTTGATCGCCCACCTGTCGACGAGGGGTGTGCAGGCGGCGTTCCACTACCAGTCGCTGCACGCCGCGCCCGCGGGAGTGCGATACGGGCGAGTGGCCCCGGGGGGGTGTCCGGTTACCGAGGAGGTCGCCGACCGCCTCATACGGCTGCCGTTGTTCGCTGACCTGGCCGAGGCCGACGTCGACCGCGTGATCGACGCTGTCCGGGCCTACGTGGTGAGCTGATGGCGCGCGGCGTGCTCCAGACGCGAGTCGTACGGGCGCGGGGGTCGTCGCCGGAGCCCGCCCGGTCCGGGTGGCGGACCTTGCTCCGGGCACTGGGGGACCAGCGCGTCGTCTACCTGATGGCCGGAGCCGTGACGGCTGTGGTCTACTACGCCCTCCTGGGCCTGGGACTGCTCGCCGCCGGAGAGCGGATTCCTTATGTCCCCCTGCTGGTGGCCTGCCAGTTCGTCACCTCGGTGATCGTCTATCCGGGGTACAGGCTGATGGTTTTCCGCGCTTGCGGGAAGTCATGGCTCGCGGGTTATCTACGGTTCTACGCGGTCGGGCTGGGCTTCCTGGTGGCATCCGTCGTCGGCGTCCCGGTCCTGGTGGAATTCGCTGGAATTCCGATTATGGTGGCGCAGGGGCTGATAATAGTCGTGAATCCGCCGCTAAGCTACGTCGCCCACCGGATATGGACGTTTCGCGATCGCGGAAAAATCTGACCTTGTCGAGATACCACGTGCTCTTTGACAAAGGCGAAGGATGGCGGTGAGTCGCTCATTGGAGCTGCGCGTAAATTGAGCGTACAGACGGTCGCCATGGCCGAGCATTCTTGGCGGAAGGACCTGACAACCATGAAGGCACTCGTTCTGGCGGGTGGCAAAGGGACGAGGCTGCGCCCGCTGACGCATACCTCGGCGAAGCAACTGGTCCCCGTCGCCAACAAACCGGTGCTCTACTACGGGCTCGAAGCGATACGGGACGCGGGCATCAGGAGTGTCGGGATCATCGTCGGCGACACCGCTCACGAGGTCCGGGAAGTGGTCGGGGACGGCTCGAAGTTCGATCTCGACGTGACCTACATCCACCAGGCGGCTCCTCTGGGGCTCGCGCACTGCGTCCTGATCGCCCGAGAGTTCCTCGCCGATGAGCCGTTCGTGATGTACCTGGGCGACAACTTCCTGGTGGGTGGCATCACCGACCTGGTGGATGCCTTCCGCGCGGCCGACAACGACGCCCAGATCCTGCTCACGAGAGTCGCCGAGCCGCAGTTCTACGGAGTCGCCGAACTCGGGCCGGACGGCGAGATCATCGGGCTGGAGGAGAAGCCGGAGCATCCGCGTAGCGATCTCGCGATCGTGGGGGTCTACACCTTCTCACCGGCCATTCACGAGGCGGTCAGGGCGATCACACCCTCCGCCCGCGGCGAGCTGGAGATCACGGACGCCGTCAAATGGCTCATCGACAATGGTGGCCGCGTCCGTTCGCACTTCGTCAGCGGCTACTGGAGGGACACCGGGCGGCTGCAGGACATGCTGGAGTGCAATCGCATCGTCCTGGAGGCGATCGAACCGGACGTCCGGGGAACCGTGGACGGATTCTCGGAGATAACGGGGCGCGTGGTCATCGAACCCGGCGCGGTGATAGAGAACTCGGTGATCCGGGGGCCCGCGGTCGTCGGCGCCCACAGCAAGATCAGTGGCTCGTACATCGGTCCCTACACCTCGATCGCCGAGGGCTGCGTGCTGGAGGATTCCGAAGTGCAGTACAGCATCGTTCTGGGGGAGTCCGCCATCAGGGGCGTCTCTGGGCTCACGTACTCCCTGATCGGCCGGAACGTCGAGGTCAGCAAGGCCAGGGGAGTGCCCAACACGCACCAGCTCATGGTCGGCGACCACAGCAGGATCCAGGTGCGGGCATGAGAGTCCTCGTCCCGGGCGGCGCCGGATTCATCGGCTCCCACTACGCGCGGTCGCTGCTGTCCGGAAGATACCCCGGCTACGAGGACGTCCACGTGACGGTGCTGGACAAGCTCACCTACGCGGGCAACCTGGCGAATCTGCGCCCGGTGGCCGGGCATCCACGCCTCACGTTCGTCAGAGGGGACATCACCGACGCTCGGCTGCTGGCCGAAGTGGTGCCTGGACACGACGTGATCGTGAACTTCGCCGCCGAGACACATGTCGACCGGTCGATAAGCGGTCCCGGGGAGTTCGTGGTCACCAACGTCCACGGCACGCAGTGTCTCCTGCAGGCGGCGCTCGACACCGGCGTGCGCACGGTCGTCCAGGTCTCCACAGACGAAGTGTACGGATCCATCGACGTGGGCTCCTGGACCGAGTCGGAGCCACTGCTGCCCAACTCGCCCTACTCGGCTGCGAAGGCGGGGGCCGATCTTCTCTGCCGCGCCTACCACCGGACCCACGGGCTCGACGTACGGGTGACCCGCTGTTCCAACAACTACGGCCAGTATCAGTATCCGGAGAAGGTCATCCCGCTCTTCGTCACCAACCTCATCGACGGACACCCGGTGCCCCTGTACGGCGACGGCCGTCACGTCCGCGAGTGGCTGCACGTCGACGATCACTGCCAGGGCATCCACTTGGTGCTGGACAAGGGTTCAGGCGGTGAGGTCTACAACATCGGCGGTGGGGTCGAGCTGACCAACAGGGAGCTCACGGAACGGCTGCTCGCGGCGTTCGGCGTGGGCTGGGAGATGGTCGAGCGGGCGCCGGACAGGCTCGGACACGACCGGCGCTACTCCGTGGACAGCAACAAGATCGCGGCGATCGGCTACGAACCCCGTATCGACTTCGACGAGGGGCTCGACCAGGTCGTGCGGTGGTACCGCGATCACCAGGACTGGTGGCGCCCACTGAAGAGGGCCGATCGGTGAACGCCGGCGTCACCGAGGTCCGGACCGCCCCGGCTCCGGCGGAGGTCTCGATGGCCTCCGCGGTCGGTCAGCCGGTTCGGTGGACAGCCCCGCGTCTGCCGACGCGGAGCCTCGTGAACTTCAGGGACGCAGCATCGAGTAGAGGATCTGGTCGTGCCAGCGGCCGTCCCGCCATTGGGCGCGGCGCAGGATCCCCTCGCGTTCGAACCCGACCTTCTCCAGGGCGCGCTGCTCGCCGTAGTTGGCGACGTCGGTGAAGGACTGGATGCGCTCGGCCCGGGTGTGGGCGAACAGGTAGTCCACGAGCTGGAGCTGGGCCAGCGTTCCGACACCCTTGCACCGGAAGCCGGAGAAGACGCAGATGCCCATCGCCCAGCACCAGCACGTGGAGTCGGGTCCCCAGGAGGTCGTCCACCACACCACCCATCCGGCCGCGTCCCCGTCGACGTCGATGGTGAGGCGGCCGGAGGCGGGGCCGAGGAACCCGTTCTCGGCGAACTCCTGGCGGAGTCCGTGAGAAGAGCGGTGTCCGTACCACTGGAGCTCGCCTCTGAGCTCGGGTGTGGCCCGCTCCGCCTCGAAGACGTCCAGGTCCTCCTCGCGGACCGGCCTCAACGTGACCTCCATGACCTTCCTTCCCTGTGGCCTGAGTAAGTCTCGTGGCAGAGCGGTTCTAGCGGCGCCGTCCCGAGAACGGACCGTGAAATTCCATCGTTGAGATGGGACCGCGTCGTAGGAGAGCTCGCTCCCCGGGCGGGGAGGATCACGACGACGCGGGCAGGGCGGCGTGAAGCGATGCTATGGACCGTGACCTCTCGAAGACAAACATGTGGGATGCGTGTCCTGGGCTGTATCACGGAAAGGCGAGCCGATATCGACCCGCATGGAGAACGGGCAGGAATGTCGACGGTGTGCGGACGCCCGGCATGAAGAGCGAAAACATGGGCAAATGAGAAGAAAGAACTTTCCGCCGACCTCGCGGAGCCGCCCGTGCGCGGCGGTGGCCCGATCGCAGGTATGCCCGGACCAAAGAACTCCGCCCGCAGAAGATTGACTTGACGCGGGCGGATCACTCCAAGATCCTGGAGGATTCAGGAGGCGGTGCCGATAAGTTTGGATTCGTCATTTATTTTATCAGCATAGTGTAAATCCGGCCTGCGGGCCCGGTGGGTCGGCGCGACATTCGTGAGACTGGCGTCATGACTCACGTATCCGTCGTAATTCCATGTTACCGATCCGTGCAGACACTTCCGGCATTGGTTGAGCGTCTTCTCGTCGTTCTGCCGACCGTCGCCTCCATGTTCGAGGTCGTACTCGTCGTCGACGGTTCACCGGACGACACCTGGGAAGTCGCGCAAGAGCTCGCCGATCGGCATGAGACGGTCCGTGCGCTGCTGCTGGCCCGGAACTACGGGCAGCACAACGCTCTTGTCGCCGGCATCCGCTGTGCTCGCTACGACACCGTGGTGACCATGGATGACGACCTCCAGCATCCGCCGGAGGAGATCCCCAAGCTCCTGGCAGGCCTCCGGCCCGACCTTGACATCGTCTACGCGGTCCCGTACGCCGGAACACACGGATTCATACGCAATCTCGCCTCCAGGTCGCTTAAAATCGGACTCTCTGGACGATTTGGCGAGGCAACGGGTCAGGATATTTGCGCTTTCCGCGCCTTCCGGAGTTTTCTACGCGAATCACTGGATGGAGTCGCGGGCCCGCACACCCTGATCGACATCTCGTTCTCATGGGCCACCATGCGCGTCGGAACCGTCCGGGTGAACATGGAGCGCCGGCCGGTCGGGCAGTCCAACTACACCGTGCCGATGCTCATCCGCCACGCGGTCCATGTCATGGTGGGATACAGCACCATCCCGCTCCGTCTGGTCACCTACGCCGGACTGCTGGTGGGTGCTCTCGGCGCGGTCCTTCTCACGGTCTTTCTCTGGAATTACTGGTGGGGGGACAGCACGCTCAAAGGGTTCACATCCATAGCATCCATGATCTCGTTGTTCGCCTCCGCCCAGATGGTAGCCCTCGGGATCATCGGAGAATATCTCGGCAGGATTCATGTGGAACGGATGGGCCGCCCCACCTACATCGTCCGAGAACGGTCCGAGAGCCACGGCCCCCGCCTGTCGACGGCGCCTGAGGTGAATGCGGATACTCTCATCCGCCCGGGGGTCGGCGTTCACGAACGGTAGCCTGGATCAACGGCTTTCCCGGGAGATCGTACGAGGTACGGACAAATCGAAAGCGTAGGGCGCATGAAACGGGTTGCGATAGTGCAATCAAACTACATCCCATGGAAAGGATATTTCGACCTGATCGCCCACGTCGACGAGTTCATCCTCCTCGACGAGGTGCAATACACTGACAGAGACTGGCGTAACCGTAACCTCATAAAGACGGCGGCGGGCGCCAGATGGCTCTCGGTTCCGCTCAGACGCGGTCCTCGGAGCCAGCCGATCAACGAGGCGACCATCGCCGACCCGGACTGGAACGTCGCGCACTGGCGAGCCCTCACGCAGGCCTATCGGAAGGCCGCGTATTTCGGCGAGTTCGCGCCGGTCCTGGAGAAGCTCTACCGCGAATGCGGGAGCGAGAAGCTGTCGGAGATCAACAGACACCTCCTCGAAGGGATCTGCTCGATCCTCGGCATTCGGACCGAGCTGCGCTGGTCCACCGACTATGACACGACGGGGTCCAAGACGGAGCGCCTCGTCGACCTGTGCCGGAAGGCGGGCGCCCGCGAATACCTCACCGGTCCGGCCGCGCGAGCCTACCTCGATGAGAGCCTCTTCCGGAGAGCGGGCGTCGAGCCCCGATGGTTCGACTACTCGGACTACCCCGAATACCCCCAGCTCCATCCGCCGTTCGACCACCGGGTGAGCGTCCTCGATCTCATCTTCAACACGGGACCGAACGCCGTCGAACACCTGAAGATCGCCGCTTCCGGGCGGGCGTCACGGCGAGCGCCGGCCCGGTCCTGAGCGGAGCCGGCCGCTGTCTCACCTGACAGGCCGTGACGCGCAGCGTCCCCCCGGCGGCACCCCTCGGTCATCAGTCGGCCCGTCTCCGGGATCCCCCGCGCAGGGTGGAGCGGAAGCGGACCTCCGCCCGATCGGTTGTGGAAGACCCGCGAGCATCCGCACAGAGCGCGTGCCATCCTGTCCTGGCCGCTATGACGGCCGGTAAGCCCACAACATCCGACCAGGGGCGATGAGCCTTCTCCGCCCTGAGGCAGCCGGTCACAGACGGCCGTTCCGCGCCGGGGTGGTTCCGGCCTCTCCATGACGGCGGTGATCTCATCCCCGGTGGTGGGGTTCCCTGACGGCCGGTCCCGCCGTCAGGGCGACCTGACGATGATCGGCAGGCCGTCCGGGCGGCCGTTCCTCGGCTCGGCATCGCCCGGCTCCTGTCCGGCACGGTGGAGCCGGACAGGAGCCAGGCCTGCCGAGAGGGGGATGACGGGCCCGGCGGGGCCGGGATGCGCGGCCGATTACTGGGGTGTGCCGAACACCACGTCGACCCAGTAGTTGCTGGATTGGTAGGTGAGGATCGGGAAGCCGTTCGTCGCGCTGTAGTTGTACACGCCGTTTCCGCCTTCCGCGCCGTTCGCGAGTGCGGTGAGCGGGCCGTTCGTGTATTGCGTGGTGAAGTACGGCCGTGTCACCGACCAGTAGCCGGAGGTGGTGTGGTAGGAGGCGACGTAGGTGGTGTTGGCGGTGATGTTCACCGGCGTGGAGAAGTTCACCTGCTGCCATCCGGATTCGGTCTCGTTGGTGAAGGTCGCGCTCGTGAGCAACTGACCGTCGACGCTCCACAGGCTTCCGATGTGCGTCCCGGTGTCCTGCGGGCTCTTGTAGAACCGGATGCCGGTGATGGTTCCGGTGGTGGCCGCCTTGAACTTCACGCCAAGGGTAACGGCCTTGGGGTCGGGATAGGACTGGACGGCCGGCACGGCGGTGTTGTCCCAGATGCTGTTGGACGGGGTGAACACGACGTCCACCCAGTAGTTGCTGGCTTTGTAGTTGTCGGTGGGGAAGCTGTTCGTCGGGCCGTACTTGTATACGCCGTTTCCGCCTTCCGCGCCGTTCGCGAGTGCGGTGAGCGGGCCGTTGGTGTATTGCGTGGTGAAGTAGGGCCGTGTCACCGAGTAGTAGCCGGAGGTGGTGTGGTAGGAGGCGATGTAGGTGGTGTTGGCGGCGATGTTCACCGGGGTGGGGAAGTTCACCTGTTGCCATCCGGAGGCGGTCTCGTTGGTGAAGGGAGCGCTGGCGAGCAGCTGGCCGCTGCTGGTCCACAGGCTCCCGGTGTGGGTGCCGGTGTTCTGCGGGCCCTTGTAGAACCGGATGCCGGTGATGGCTCCGGCGGTGGCCGCCTTGAACTTCACGCCGGCGGTGCTGGCCTTGGAGTCGGGCTGGGACGGGACGGCCGGGACGGCGGTGTTGTCCCAGATGCTGTTGGACGGGGTGAACACGACGTCCACCCAGTAGTTGCTGGCTTGGGAACTGTTGGTGGGGAAGCTGTTCGTCGCGCCGTACTTGTATACGCCGTTTCCACCTTCCGCGCCGTTGGCGAGTGCGGTGAGCGGGCCGTTCGTGTATTGCGTGGTGAAGTACGGCCGTGTCACCGAGTAGTAGCCGGAGGTGSTGTGGTAGGAGGCGACGTAGGTGGTGTTGGCGGCGATGTTCACCGGGGTGGGGAAGTCCACCTGCTGCCATCCGGAGGCGGTCTCGTTGGTGAAGGGCGCGCTGGCCAGCAACTGGCCGCCGCTGGTCCACAGGCTCCCGGTGTGGGTCCCGGTGTTCTGCGGGCCCTTGTAGAACCGGATGCCGGTGATGATCCCGGCCCTGGCCGCCTTGAACTTCACGCCGGCGGTGCTGGCCTTGGGGTCGGGCTGGGACGGGACGGCCGGGACGGCCGACGGTGGCCACAGAGTGCAGGAGGAGCATTCCTTGACAAGGGTGACGGTCATCTCCGTCGGACTTCCCTGAATGTTTCCGATGTCATCGACCGCTCGGGATTTGATCGTCACCGTTCCGGCGGTGGTGGGCGTCGTCCAGTTGTACTGCCAACTGGTGCGGCCCGTTGCGTGAAACCATCTGGTTCCACCGTCGACGGAGATCTCGACGGCGCCGACGACGCCGCCACCTGTGTCAGCCGCGGCTCCCTGGATGGGGACGACCGCCCCTGCGGGCACGATGTCGCTGACCGTCGGATAGGTGATCGTTGATGTGGGCGGAGCGGTGTCCGTTGACGGGGTCGCCGGAATCAGTCCCGGCTGGATGCTGGCCGGCTGGGCTTGCATGTCGGCCAGCAGGTTGACCGTCGCCTGCTGCATCCGGATATCCGTGGGGGGGACGTCGCCCAAGCGGCCGCCGCCGGAGGGATTCATATCATGATGGTCGTCGAGCCCCCATGACCACTGGACGGTTCCCGAGCCGAAGACCAGCGCGCCACTCGCGTGCCTGTAGAGCGTCAGGCTGTGTGTCGGGGTTCCAGCGCCGTATGTGCTGCCGAAATCAAGCAGGTATGTCTTTGACTTGCTCACAGTCGTTCTGGAGAACTTCACCAGCCCCGGCGGCGTGAACCCGTCGTCGGGTGCTTCGTTCCACTCATATCCGAGCGTCCCCGTGGGGAAGGTCGCCTTCTGGCCGGGTTGCAGATCGGCGATGGAGGTGTTGCGCCACAGTCGCATGTCGCTGTATTCGGCGGGAACGGTGATGGCGTCGTTCGCAGGGGTGTTCACCATGTACAACGGTCCCGCAAGGGCGTTCTCGGGTCTTCCGCCATTTGACGGAGGGGAGAAGCGAGGGTCGCGCCATGTCCCTGTCCACTGCGGACTCGGATCGATCTTGGCGTTGGCGTGGGTTTCCTTGTAGCAGACGAGTGTCCGGAAAGGAGTGCCCGTCTGGTCGATGGAGTCCTCCCATCTGGTCTTCCAGAAGACCTCGTTCCCGGAGAAGAAGATGAGATTGACTCCGCTGTTCCGGGCGTTGTCGATGTTCTCTCGCATTTCGTTGGACCAGTACTCGTCATGCCCGGAGGAGATGAATATCTTGTGTTCGAGGAGTTCCGCCGGCCGGTTGGCCGCATCGATGCTGCTGGTGTAGCCGACGTCGTATCCGTTGGCCTCGATCCACCTGATCAGAGGATACTCGGCCAGGAAGAAACTACTGCGCGTGAGAAGCGGACGGTTGTAGCTCACCTTGTAGGCGCGCCCCACCGGCTTGCCCGAGTAAAGGCTGTTGCCGCCGTATTTGTTGTACGCCGTCCACGTGCTGTCAGAGGTTTTAAGTAGAATGTCGGAATTGCGGTCGTCGTCCCGGACAACGAATACGATCTGACTTACCCCGCTGGTGCCGTCCTCCCGCACCATATTCGCGAGATAGACGCCGGAGACGGCGTCACTCGGCACCGCCCAGGAGGCCGAGACCCCCCAGTTGCCGCAGTCGATCAGACCGGTTGTGGTGTTGTTGTTCAAACAGGTTGGTTGTGTCTGGGGCAGGGCGGCGGAGGGCTCGATCGTCGCTATCTGCCGCGCACCCATGCCGCCGTAGTATCCAACGCGATAAATATCCACACGATAGTCGGTCGCGGTGGTCTTCACCTTGAACTGGAGAGTCTCGCCCTTGTTCACGCTCATCTGAGCGGCGTATCCCTCAATGTCGATGCTCTGCGCCGGCACATCCCACTGACTGGGGGGAGTGCCGGGCAGGCTGTTCTCCAGGCAGATGACGGATGTGGGCGGGCAGTCGGCTCTGAGCCTGTGGGCGGGAGCGGATCGGCTCCCGTCCTTCTTGCCGTGGGCACCGCTGGCCGTGCCCTCGGCGGTTGACGTCTCGGACGTCTTGATGGAGGGGAGGCCGGAGCCGGTTGGGGCCGGACCGGCGGATGCCGGCTCGCTCTCCACCGGGTCTGTCGACATCATCACGGTCGGCGACGGGACCTCCGGCGCTGGGGGCGACGGCAGGGCCGCCCCCAGCAAACCGAATATGGCCACCGCGCCGCCTCCGAAGGTGATCAGCGTGCTTCGGATGATCCGCCGCGACCTCGGACCGAACTGTTGTTTGCCGTCTGGCATTTGGACCTCTCGGTCGAATCAGCACAGTAGACGATTAGCCGTCACAGTGGATGAATAGACGACTGAAAGTCTGACGATGTGGGACGCGGAGGGCCGGGAGACGCTCCCGGTCCGAGGATGTCCTTGCCAGACCTTTATTCAGGTTCTTCGCTGCGACTTTGGTGGAAGAGCCCATCCGACTGCGGAACCGGTACCGGCGGGATCACCGGTTGCCATGCGCACTCGAAATGCAGGAAGAAACGAAAACGTGCAAAGACGCCTGCGGGCGTGTGGAACCCCGCCCATCCGGTGTGACGGCCAGGACGCCACACCGGTCGGACACCGAGGCCGGCGACCGGCCACAGCGCCCAGGGCCGGAGCGTTCCCGGCCGGCGAGACCAGCGTGAGCCGGATGAGGGACAGATAGAGGACCCCGGCCGCACCGACAGCAAAGGCGACCCCTGTTGATCGACGGCTGTCGAAGCCAGCCGATCAAGAACAGGGGYCGCCTTTGCGTGCCGTGATCCCTTCTCGACGTCCTCACCCACCATCGTGGGCACGATCGGTTCGCTGCACCGACGGCACCGCACGATTGAGTTCGGCAAGTTCCTGGCCAAGCTCGATCGCGAGGTTCCCGCCGGTCTCCAGGTGCATCTGATCTGCGACAACCACGGCACCCACAAGACCGAGACGATCAGGAAGCGGAAGCCGGCCCATTCTCGGTTCCACCTGCACCTCACGCCGACCGGTTCATCGTGGCTGAACCTGGTCGAGCGCTGGTCCGCCGAGCTGACCGCCAAGAGACCCCGTCGCGGTGTCCACCGCTCTGTCCAAGCCCTGGAGCGCGATATCCGCGCCTGGATCGCTGACTGGAACGACGACCCGCGACCGTATGTATGGGCCGGGAACGCCGAAGAGATCCTCGAATCTCTTGCCTCATACTGCCGACGGATCAAAGACTCAGGACACTAGGGCGAAACGAACATCACGTCGACCCAGTAGTTGCTGGCCTGGTAAGGGTCCGTGGGGAAGCTGTTCGTCGGGCCGTATTTGTATACGCCGTTTCCGCCTTCTTCGCTGTCTGAAATCGCGGTGAGCAGACCGTTCGTGTATTTCTCGGTGAAGTAGGGCCTTGTCACCGAGTAGTAGCCGGAGGTGTTGTGGTAGGAGGCGACGTAGGTGGTGTCGGCGGCGATGTTCACCGGGGTGGGGAAGATCACCTGTTGCCATCCGGAGGCGGTCTCGTTGGTGAAGGGAGCGCTGGCGAGCAACTGGCCGCTGCTGGTCCACAGGCTCCCGGTGTGGGTGCCGGTGTTCTGCGCGCCCTTGTAGAACCGGATACCGGTGACGGTTCCGGCGGTGGCCGCCTTGAACTTCACGCCGGCGGTGCTGGCCTGGGCATCGGGATAAGACGGGACGGCCGGGACAGCGGTGTTGTCCCACAGGCTGTTCGACGGGGTGAACACGACGTCCACCCAGTAGTTGCTGGCTTGGGAACTGTTGGTGGGGAAGCTGCTCGTCGGGCCGTATTTGTATACGCCGTTTCCGCCTTCCGCGCCGTTGGCGAGTGCGGTGAGCGGGCCGTTGGTGTATTGCGTGGTGAAGTAGGGCCGTGTCACCGAGTAGTAGCCGGAGGTGGTGTGGTAGGAGGCGACGTAGGTGGTGTCGGCGGCGATGTTCACCGGGGTGGGGAAGTTCACCTGTTGCCATCCGGAGGCGGTCTCGTTGGTGAAGGGAGCGCTGGCGAGCAGCTGGCCGCTGCTGGTCCACAGGCTCCCGGTGTGGGTGCCGGTGTTCTGCGGGCCCTTGTAGAACCGGATGCCGGTGACGGTTCCGGCGGTGGCCGCCTTGAACTTCACGCCGGCGGTGCTGGCCTGGGCATCGGGCTGGGACGGGACGGCCGGAACCGCCGTGTTGTCCCACAGGCTGGTGCGCACGGTCTGGACCAGCTCGGATGACGTGCTCGGCGCGAAATGGATGATGCCCTGACCGGCAGAGGTGTCGCCGCCCAGATAGACGGCGGTGATCGGATGCTGTCCTGCAGCCAGGTCGGAGGTCGTGAAGACGGCGGGGCCCAGGTCGCTGTGCCAGGCTGAGCCGATGGTGGTCGAGCCGTCCTTGAAGAGCACATCACCCTGGGGGACGATCGAGCCCGTGACGGCGCTCACCGTGGCGGTGAAGGTGACCGACTGCCCACTCTGGGAGGGGTTGGCCGACGAGGTCAGGGTTGTCGTGGTCGGCGGGTCGTCTGGCACGGTGATACGGGTTTTCGGTTGGTTGTTGGTGCCCTGGAGCGTGACCGTGTTGTTGAGAGCGAAGGCGCGGCCGTAGAGGGCGGCGCCGGTGCTCACCGTTATCGACGTCAGCGCCAGGACGCTCCCTCGAAAGGTGGAGTAGGTCCCGAGCGTCGCGGAGCCGCTGACCTGCCAGAAGACATTCTTCGTCTGGGCGCCGTTCACGAGGTTGATGTTGCTGACGTTCGCCGTGGAGAGGGTGGACGCCTTGAAGACGAAGACCGCGTCCGGCTCGCCTTCGGCGTCGAGCGTCAGCGTCCCGGTTATACCGAAGGTGCCGTTAGCGGAGTTGTAGACGCCCGGGGCCCTGGTCGTGCCGCCGAGTTCTGTCGGCACGGTGACGACAGGTGTCCGTCCGGCGATGTCGTTGTAGGCGGCGACCAAATCGGCCTTGGCGGAGGCTGCGGCGGCGTTACCCGCGTAGACGGTTCCGCTCACCGTGCCGGGCGGGAAACCGGTCACCGAGGTACCCGGACTCACTCCGAGATCTCCGGTGACTGCCGTGAGATCCGTGTTCGTCACCGCGGTCCCGGCCAGCACCCCGAAGGACGCGGCGTCGCCGAGACTCACCGGTGGCTGGTCCGCGTACGCGCTGTGTGGCGTTCCGACGACCGCGCCCATCGACAGGACGGCTGCCAGCAGCACTGCGAGCCAGGAGGGGCCGATGGCGGGAAACGCCGGCCGAGTGTCCTCGCGCCTACGGAAGATGCCATGACATACATGGAAAAATAAGATTTTAGTGGATTTAGATCTATGTCTACGGTGAATCGCATTGAGACCGTTGTCGACGCGGATTGAATATGATATATCCATATGTGCTCTCCATTAGTAGTTTTCTAGGTGGAATTTCGGTGCTAATTTGGACTTCGTGGTGAATTTGGTCATTTGAGTGAGGAAAATGCCTCTGATGTTCGAGGCCGGGTATGTCAAGAGCCCCGCCCACGTCAGGCCGAGGGGCGTTTTCCGCGTGCAGATCATTGCTTCTTGCGGCGCATCCGCATCCACCGGTGGGGGCTCCTCTCCAGGGCGGGCGCTCTGCCCCTGCTGGAGATCTGGCGCGTCACCGGTCTGGATCAGCCTCTTTCGAGGCGTTGGGAGTGGCGGCGTTCCGGCCGCGCGGTCCACGCTCCGGCGAGCTCGTCGCCGACCCGCGATCACGCCGGTGCCGGGTGACCACTGCCCGGCCGACGTCGCCGTATCGCGTTGCCGGAGTGCGCCGTCCGACCCTGTCGCCGTCGACCTGACCTGGCGGACCGGCTGTCGACGCCTCGGGTCGCCCGCCGGACGAGAAGCGGCCTGGCCGGCGACCCGTGGCGATCGCCGTCTGACGGCAGGGCGTTCCCCGCTTGCGGCGGCCGGACCGAGGTCGTCGGCGGACTTCTAGCCGGCCGGTGGGGTGATGACGGTGAACGGGGCGCAGTAGGTCGTTCCCCAGTCCAGGCCCGGAGGCGGGGGAGGCGCGGTAAGAATGCACTTGGTCTTGGTGAGGGTGCCGTCCGAGGTCAGCACCGTGATCAGAAGGCTGCTGAGGGGTTCGGCGGCTTCGGTCAAAGAGACGCCGGTCGCGCCGTCGGGATAGCCCGGTACCGAGGCGAGACTGTGCCATGCCTGCGGCGGGGCGGTCCGGGGATCCTGGATCCAGGTGGTGCCGTCTGCGACGTAGACGGTGAAATTCGTGTCATATGGCGGGAAGGTGAGCGAGACAAGCGTCGTATCAATGCTGGAAATAGCTCCGGATGGACCAGCCTGTCCGTTCAGTCCCCTTTCTCCGCGCGGCCCCCTTTCTCCGGAGGGTCCTTGTTTCCCGCAGGGGCCTTTCTCGCCGGGCAGCCCCCTCGGCCCGCGACGACCGCGCACGCAGCCGTCGCGCCAGTGGCCGCATCGGCCACACCGGCATCTGCAGGATTTCCAGCGATGGTACCCGTGGGTCATGCGGAGGACACTTTGGGCGTCTGCCTGCTGGACTACAGCGGTGCTCCCGGCTGTTTGGGCGATCGTGCTCGCGGCGGCCACTCCGGTATTCGGTGACCCTGCTGTTCCGCAAGCCATCATCAGTGCGACGGCCGTCATGTTCCTGCGAGGAATCAACGGGATTCTCCCTGTGGCGAAAACTGGACTTTTTGATTCGCCGCATTGAACGGCTGTGCGAACGGGAGATTCCCGCTCATGAAGTGGCGAAGCCTGGTCGAAGTTACGATTGGCGCAAACAAATGACACCTCGAGATAAAGATGTCTGTTTAGTCGTGATCTTTCGTGACCTTGACATATTCGGTGATCGTGCGAAATCACGCTCTTATCCGGTTGTCATGGAAGAAGCGGATCAGATCAGGAGGTGTGCCACGGCTCCGGCGTTTTCGGACGATGAGGCGCCAGATTCCTCGATCGCCTGATGGGAGAACGCCGGAATCGTGAGGATTGCGCCGACCTACATCCCCCCGCGATCGAGCACCTGCTGGTTCACCACAGATGACTCGCTTGGCGCGAATTCGACCCAGGCCTCACCGACGGCGGTGCCGCCGCTCACGTAGACGGCCGTGATGGGGTGCACGCCTCTGGTGAGTCCCGTGGTGGTGAACGTCGCGACGCCAGAGTCCCCGATCATGGCGGAGCCGATCACGGTGGAGCCGTCCTTGAAGAGCACCTCGTTGGTGGGGCTGACCCCTTGGTAGTTTCCGTTGACTTTGGCGCTGAAGGTGACCGGCTCCCCTCTCCGGGACGGGTTTGGCGTCGAGGTCAGGTCCGTGGTGGTCGGCGGATTGTCCGGCAACGTGATCCGGGTGGTCGGAAGGGTGTCCGTGCCGTCCAGTGCGACCGAGGCGTTCAGGGCCATGGCGCGGCCGTACACCGCCGCGCCCTCCATCACCGTGACGTCGTTCAATGCCAGGACGCTCCCCCGGAAGGTGGAGTATGTCCCCAAGGTCGCCGAGTCGCCGACCTGCCAGACGATGTTGTTCTCCTGTGCGCCGTTCTCGAGGTCGATGTTGCTGACTCTCGCCGTTCTGAGGGCGGAGTCGGCCTGGAAGATGAAGACCGCGTCCGGGTCGCCCTTGGCGTCGAGCGTGAGTGTCCCGGCCAGCCTGAAGACACCTCCGGGGGTGTCGTAGACGCCCGGGGCCAGGGTCGCTCCTCCTCCGATGTCCGGGGGAATGGTGGCGGTGGGTGTCCGCCCGGCCGCGTTGTTGTAGGCGGCGACCATGTCGACCTTGTATTCCTGCGCCTCCTCGTCGTTCATGTGTATTTCTCCGCGTATCGTCCCCGGCGGGAAACCGGTCAGCGCGGTGCCCGGGCTCAAGATGACCTCACCGGTGATCGTGGTGAGATCCGTGCTGTTGACCGCGTTTCCGGCCATGACCGCGCAGTCCTCGGCACTTCCGAAATCCACTGGCGGTATGTCCGCGTTCGCGGCAGGCGGCAGCACGAGAGGCGCGCCTAACGCGAGGATGGTCGCGAGAGTCGCGTTCAGCCAGGGGCCGCGGATGTTCCGCCGCAGAGCACGAGGGCAACTGCTGTTTATCATGAAGTTACCTCTTTGTCTGATAATGAAAAATTGTCTGATAATGCATAATCAATATGCACTTGAGTAGTCGACTTTACTGTCGTCGTTCTCGTCTTTCTGAACCGACATGCGGAGGATTTGAGAAATATGGAGATGACACGCCTAGGGTGACGCCAAATCAACGGTGTGAGAACACTCGCCTCCTACAGTCAGGTCATATACCAC
Organism: Streptosporangium minutum; assembly: GCF_002149035.1. Lineage (GTDB taxonomy): Bacteria > Actinomycetota > Actinomycetes > Streptosporangiales > Streptosporangiaceae > Streptosporangium > Streptosporangium minutum. The sequence continues at coordinate 17,682 of NZ_NGFP01000028.1, read as the reverse complement.
TTGAGGTGATGGAGGTTCCGATATGGGAGAGAAGCTGGTCGTCGTCGGCCAGGGGTATGTAGGCCTGCCTCTGGCGATGCGCGCGGTCGACGCGGGGTTCGACGTCGTGGGGATCGACCTGGACGAGTGGCGGGTCAAGCGGCTCAACGCCGCAGAGTCCTACGTCGAGGACGTCGACGACGACCTGCTGGCCGCGGCTCACCGTTCGGGCCGATACCAGGCCAGCGCCGACTATGCCGACGCGGAGGCGTTCGACGTCTGCGTGATAACGGTGCCGACGCCGCTCCGCGAGGGTGTCCCCGATCTCCGCCACATCGGTTCGGCAGGCCAGTCCCTCGCCCCGCTGCTACGGCGGGGCGCGACGGTGATCCTGGAGTCCACCACCTACCCCGGGACCACCGAGGAGTATCTCCGTCCCCTGCTGGAGGAGGGCTCCGGGCTGCACGCGCCCGAAGACTTCTCCCTCGGCTACAGCCCGGAGCGGATCGATCCGGGCAATGCCCGATGGCGCCTGGAGAACACGCCGAAGGTCGTGTCCGGGATCGACGCGGTCTCCCTGGAGAAGATCCGGGCGTTCTACGGGCGGATCGTGCAGGAGGTCGTGCCCGTCTCCTCGCTGCAGGTGGCCGAGCTGTGCAAACTACTGGAGAACACCTTCAGGCACGTCAACATCGCCCTGGTGAACGAGCTGTCGATCTTCGCGCAGCAGCTCGGGATCGACGTCTGGGAGGCGATCGACGCCGCCTCCACCAAGCCGTTCGGCTACATGCGCTTCACCCCGGGGCCCGGCGTCGGCGGTCACTGCCTGCCGATCGACCCGTCCTACCTGTCGTGGAAGGTCAAGCGCAGCCTGGGGCACAACTTCCGGTTCGTGGAGCTGGCCAACGACATCAACGACCACATGCCCGACCATGTCGTGCACCGGCTGATCCTGGGGCTGAACCAGCGGTGCAAGCCGATCAAGGGGAGCCGGGTGCTCCTGCTGGGCCTGTCCTACAAGAAGAACGCGGGCGACTGCCGTGAGTCGCCTGCGATCGAGGTGGCCCGGGCCCTGTGGAAGCTGGGCGCCGACGTGCGGGCCGCCGATCCGCACGTGGAGGACTTCCTGCTGCCGCCGGGAATCGAGATCGTCAGGCCGACGGGCCGGGAGCTGGCTCTGGCGGACGTGGTCGTGATCCTCACCGACCACGACTGCTTCGACTACGAGCTGGTCGAGCAGATGGGCGCCTACGTCTTCGACACGCGTAACCGCTGCCGGGGTCCCAACGTCGAGCGTCTCTGAGCCGGCCGGCCGGTGACGGGACCGCCACCGGCCGGCCGGGCCACGGGCGCACCGGTCCGGCGTGGCGGGATCACGGTCTCATGACGCGGTCGATCAGCTCCTCGACCTGGGTGTTGAGCCTGGCGCCACGCGGCCAGCCCGCGTAGTGGGTGAGGAAGACGACGATCTCGCGGAGCTCGTCCGGGGTGAGCTCCCCGGTACGCAGCGCCGCGTCGAGCTGGAGCCCGAGCGCGTCGTCCATGCCCTGGCCGACGAGGAGGCCGAGCAGGAGCAGCCGCCGGTCCCGCACGCTCAGCCCGTCCCTGGACCACACCTCGGCGAACAGGTGCTCGACGGTCATTCCAAAGAAATCGCCGGGACCGTCACCGGTGTGGTCCCATCCGTGAACCCGCTTCATGATCTCCAATCCACGGGCCCGGCGGTCAGGAGTGTCGTTGTCCGCGTGGTCGTTCATGGGGCCCTCCGAGTCCGTCAGCCGGCCGATCCGGGGCGAGTGCGGAGAGGGCGTCCGCCCCCTTCATCCTTGGCCAGTTCCAGTTCCAGTTCCAGCGCCAGTGATAGCTCCTTCTCGCCAAGGGTCCTGACATGTACCAATATGTCGTGTCAAGGAGTGTCGGGTGTTACAGGCCGCAGGGGCGCCTCCGGCTCGACCTCCAGCAGGGTGACGTGCGCGCCGCGCGGCATGGAGATCACGGCCAGTACGGCCGCCGCCACGTCGTGAGGCTGGAGGAAGCGGTCGTGCCGGGCCAGCCCGAACCTGACCCAGTCGTCCAGCACGGCCTGCAGCACCTCCACCGGCCAGGTGGACCCCACCCCCGACAGCGTCGGCCCCGGCCGCAGGATCGACGCGCGGACCCCGGTGCCCTCCAGCTCCATCTGCATCGCCCTGGCCAGGCCCTCGACGCCGTTCTTGGCGGCGACGTAGGCGCCCATCCGGGGGCGCGGCAGCCGTACGACGTCGGAGCTGACGAACACGATGTCGCCGCGCCGCCGCGCGGCCATCGCGGGGGCCACCCTGGCCACGAACCGCTGGGTGCCGACCAGGTTGAGCTGGAGCTGTGCCTCGAAATCGGGAGTGGCGGTCTCGTAGGCGTTCTCCGGCGTCACCTCGCCCGCGCACGTCACGACCACCTCTACCTCACCTAACGCTTGTTCAGCCTCGGCGACAAAAAAAGAGACGGACTCGTCCGACGTGACATCCAGTGCCAGCGCCACCGCCTCCCCGCCGTCGGCGCGGATCCTCTCCGCCAGCTCCTCGCAGATCGCGGTACGGCGTGCCCCCAGCGCGACCGGATACCCGGCCGCCGCCAGCCCGACGGCCACGGCCGAGCCGACGCCCGAGGAGGCCCCGGTCACCAGGACCGGCCGCCGATCGGGATGGGAGAGGGCTGTGGGCATGGGGAGACCTCCAGGGGCGGTGGCTCAACGGGTTCTCGCGCTCACCGCGAGGCCGGTCGGGCCCCGGCGGTCCGCTCGTGCACGCGCCGCCCGATCCGGGCACGCGGCTCCACCGCATGTTCGGCTCGTCGGAGAGCGCCGCCGTGATGTTCGGCTCGCCGGAGAGCGCCTCCGTGGTGCAGGCCACCGGGAGGGCATGAGCGCCTCCGCGGTCCCGGGCATCGACGCTCCTCCGGCTGGACACCTTTCCGGAAGCTAGTTCAGCCGCCGGCCCCTGGCTAGACCCAAATCCGGCGGCGGCCCGGCCGTCGGCGGCGGCGGGACGAGGTCCGGGAGGTGAGGACGGTCGACATCTCAACTTTCGAGAGAGCGCTCTCTCGAAACTATTGACCCGGCCGTCCCCGCAGGGTCAAGATCTGCGCAACGCGGTCCCGTGAGGCCGCCGTGACCGTTGCCGTGTTTTCGAGAACGGACTGCCGATGACTGGACCCCTCGCGCGATCACGCGCCCGCCGGAGCGCGCTTGCGGCGTTGGCGAGCCTGACTCTCCTGGTCGGAGGCACTGTCGGCGCCCCCGGAGCGGGAGCCGAGACCGCGGGGGGAGCCGCCGCCGCGGAGGCCGCCGGGACAGCGAAGATCACCCGGCAGCCCGGGATCGGCCGGCCGCCCATCGGTCCCGACGGCTGCGCCCGCATCGAAAGGAGCCTGCAAACGCTCTCCGACTGGCCCAAGGTCAAGAGCCGGATCAAGCGGAACCCGGCCGACGAGAAGCGGGTGGCGAAGATACTCGCCGGCATGACCCTCGCCGAGAAGGTCGGGCAGATGACGCAGCCGGAGATCGCCGCGATCACCCCGGCGGAGGTCGGGCAGTACGCCATCGGCTCGGTGCTCAACGGCGGCGGCTCATGGCCCGGCCGTGACAAGCACGCCGCCCCGCGGGCCTGGCTCGACCTCGCCGACGCCTACTGGGAGGCGTCCGTCGGCAGCAGGACGAAGATCCCGGTCATCTGGGGCATCGACGCCGTCCACGGCAACAACAACGTCTACGGCGCGACGGTCTTCCCCCACAACATCGGACTGGGCGCCGCGCACGACCCGTGCCTCGTCCGCGACATCGGATCGGCCACGGCCGAGCAGATCCGCGCGACCGGCCAGGACTGGGCCTTCGCGCCCACGCTCGCCGTCGTCCGGGACGACCGGTGGGGCCGCACCTACGAGGGCTTCTCCGAAGACCCCCGGATCACCCGGGCCTACGGCTACGAGGCGGTCAACGGCCTGCAGGGCAGGCACCCGCGCGGCATCGGCGACAGGGGCGTCATCGCCACCGCCAAGCACTTCATCGGCGACGGCGGCACCCTCAAGGGGGTCGACCAGGGGGTGAACCCCTCCTCCGAGGCCGAGATGATCAACATCCACGGCCAGGGCTACTACGGCGCGCTCGCGGCCGGGGCCCAGACCGTGATGGCCTCCTTCAACAGCTGGACGAACGCCGACCTCGGCATCGACGAGGGCAAGCTGCACGGCAGCAGGCGCGTCCTCGACGACATCCTCAAGCGGAAGATGGGCTTCGACGGCGTCGTCGTCTCCGACTGGAACGGCATCGGCCAGGTCGCCGGCTGCACCAACGCGAGCTGCGCGCGCGCCATCAACGCCGGCCTGGACGTCGTGATGGTGCCCAACGACTGGAAGGCGTTCATCGCCAACACGATCGCGCAGGTCGAAGCCGGTGAGATCCCGATGGCGCGCATCGACGACGCGGTCACGCGGATCCTGCGGGTGAAGCTGCGCGCCGGAGTGCTCAGCGCGCCGAAGCCGTCCGAACGGGCCCTGGCCGGTTCGGCCGGCGCCTTGGAGGCCGGGAAGCTCGCCCGCGAGGCCGTCCGCAGGTCGCAGGTCCTGCTCAAGAACAACGGCAAGGTCCTGCCGCTGGCCAGGAACTCCAAGGTGCTCGTGGTCGGCAAGAGCGCCGACAGCATGCAGAACCAGACCGGTGGCTGGACCCTCACCTGGCAGGGCACCGGCAACACCAACGCTGACTTCCCGGGCGGCACGACGATCCTCGGCGGCCTCCGGCAGGCGCTGGGCGAGGCGAACGTCACCTTCAGCGAGACGGCCGACGGCGCCGACCCCGCGGCGTACGACGCGGTCATCGCGGTGATCGGCGAGACGCCGTACGCCGAGGGGGTCGGCGACCTCGGACGGCGCACGTTGGAGGCGGCCAAGCTCTACCCCGGCGACCTCGCCGTGCTGGACAAGGTCAGCGGCAAGGGCACTCCCGTGGTCACCGTCTACGTCACCGGCCGCCCGCTCTGGGTCAACAAGGAGCTCAACCGCTCCGACGCCTTCGTCGCGGCCTGGCTGCCGGGCACCGAGGGCGGCGGGGTCGCGGACCTGCTCGTCCGGGGCTCGCACCGGGGCGGCGGATACACCGGCAGGCTGTCGTACTCCTGGCCGAAGAGCGCCTGCCAGTCGCCGCTCAACCCGGGCGACGAGGGCTACGACCCGCTCTTCCCGCTGGGCTACGGCCTGCGCGACGGGCAGAGCGGCTCGGTCGGGACGCTCGACGAGACCGCCCCTCCCTTCGGCTGCGGCCAGCCGGGCGGCGGCGGGGAGGCGAGCGAGGACCTGGAGATCTACAACCGGGCGGACGTCCCGCCGTACAAGGGCCTGATCGGCTCCGCCGACAACTGGGGCGGTACCGAGATCGGCGTCGACGGTGAGGCGGCCCACGCCGCGATCAGCGTGGTGCGCTCCGACGTCAACGTTCAGCAGGACGGCCTGAAGGTGACCTGGACCGGCGGCGGACCGGCGCAGTTCTACATGCAGGACCCGGTCAAGGGGACCGATCTGCGGGGCTACCTCAACGCCGACGCGGCCCTGGTCTTCGACACCATCGTCCACCAGGCTCCGGCGTCGAGGACCGTGATCGGCGTCCACTGCGGCTATCCGTGCATGTCGGAGGTGGCGGCGACGTCGCTGTTCCAGGGGCTCACGCCCGGAGCGAAGTCGACGGTCAAGATCCCGATCGCCTGCTTCGCGGCAGCGGGCCTCGACCTGGAGGCGGTCAACACCCCGTTCCTCGTCTACACCGACGGCGCGTTCTCCGCGTCGTTCGCCAACGTCCGGTGGGTGCCGAAGGCGGCCAAGGACGCCGACGCCAGGAGCTGCGACAGCCTGACCTAGCCACGCCGCCTGTGGACGCGGCCTCCCCGGACGGCGTGCGCGACTCCGTGTCCCGCCGCGGCCGGAGGGGGCCCGCGCCGCGTGCCGGCGTCGCCGACATCTCCGGGGGGACCGGTGCTCCGGTCCCCCCGGGGACGTCTCAGCCGAACTCGCCGTCCTTCACGCCGCCGACGAAGGCGTCCCACTCACGTTGGGTGAACGCCAGCGCCGGGCCGTCCGGATCCTTGGAGTCGCGGACGAGGTAGAGCTCATCGGCGTCGGCCTTGTGTCCGGCCAGGGCCGGGTCGCCGGGCACGATCGCCACTTCGACGCAGTCACCTCCGTTGGTGCTGCGACTGCTCTTGCGCCACATGACGCTGGACAGATCCATCGTGGACCCCCGCACTCTCTCTTCCTCTCATTCCTGTGGTTGGTTGGAACAACTCTTCGCCATCTGGGCGATGAAGGTGGCCGACGCCTCCGCGCCGAGAGCCAGTGCCGACAGGCTCCCGAACATGAGGGTGTAGCGGCGCACCTCCTCCGGGTCCTCCGGTACGAGCCCGCTCGCCGCCTGTTCCAGGTAGACGAGGTCGGGATCGCCGGCCTCCGGGAAGCTGAGCAGGCAGAACTTGCCGTCCATCGCGGCGTGCGCCCCGGCGGAGAACGGGATCACCCGGATCTCCACATTGGGCAGCCTGCCGAGATCGAGCAGGTGTTCCAGCTGCTCGCGCATCACTCCCGGGCCGCCGACCTGACGCCGGAGCACTGCCTCGTCGAGCACGGCGACGAGTTGGATCGGGTCACCGGGGCCGTGCAGCAACTGCTGGCGCGAGACGCGCACGGCGACCTTCTCATCGACCGCTGAAGGGGCGTGGGTGAGGGCGGTCGCCTCGATGACGGCACGCGCGTACGGCTCGGTCTGCATCAGGCCGGGGACGACCAGCGGCTCGTACGAGCGCACCACCGACGCCTCCGCCTCCAGCCCGATGTAGGAGTCGAAACCGGGTTTGAGAGCCTGCCGGTGCCGGTGCCACCAGCCCCGCTTGCGGGCGTCCCTGGCCATCTGGATCAGGGAGTCCCGGGCCTCGCCGGTCACGCCGTACACATCGGTGAGGGCCGCCACGTCGGAGGGTTTGGGACGGGTCAGCCCCGTCTCGTATCTCCAGACGGTGGTGTCGGTGGAGCCGATCCGCTCGGCCACCTCCGCCCGCGTCAGCCCGCTGGCCTCCCGAAGGCGGTTCAGTTCCGTCATCAGACGGCGATGGCGGGCCGTGGGACTGCGCCGGGAAGCCATGCACGTACCTCCATCCGGGGGAAGGAAACTGTGGAATTTCAATATGAGCTATTGAAGTCCCTGATAGAACAGTTCACCGTGAGTGAGTGTGCCATCTCGGAGCGCGATGTGCATGTGAATGTGCATGTCGGAGAGTGAGGCCAGCCATGACGCTCGAGCAGCGGACCGTCCCGCCTCGGTCGACCGTCACCCTGCGGGGGGTGCCGGAGTCGGTGTCGACGGCCCGCCACCGGGTCAGGGAGCTCCTCGGGGAGGGGCATCCCGCCTCCGATGACGTCGTCCTGCTGGTGAGCGAGGTGGTGACGAACTCGGTGGTCCACTCGTGCTCAGGCGGCGGCGGGAGGGTGGCGATGACCGTGGCGGTGAGCTCCGGCACCGTGCTGGTGGAGGTCTCCGACGCCGGGTCGGGGCTGTCGGCGCCGCACGTGCGCAACGAGCCGGACGCGGAGAGCGGGCGCGGGATGTTCCTGGTGGACCTGCTCGCCGACCGGTGGGGGATCCGGGACGACGGCGGCGGGCCCAGGACCGTCTGGTTCGAGATCTGCTTCTGACCCGTGCGACTTTCGGCGCTCCGCGCGCGAAAGCCGTACGAGCCCGAAATTTTGGGCCTTTGCCGATCGACATATTTGCCTGACTCTCAGTGCAGACGCGCGACAACCCCCTAGATCGCGCGTCTGAGGAGGGCACAGGTGAGACGCCGTCTTATCGTGGTACTCGCGGTCCTGGCGCTGTTATGCCTCGACATCACCGGGGCGGGAGCATCGGCCGAGCCGCCGCCGAACAGCCAGTACAGGGTGCAGGGCCCCAGCGACTCCCGGCAGCGCAGCGCGGTCGCGGCCACCGGCGCGGCCATCGACCAGGTGGACTCCGCCTCGGTCGTGGTCACCGCGAGTGAGACCGAGGTCGCCGCGATCAAGAAACTGGGCTACACCGTCACGAAGATCCCCCGCCCCTCACCCTCGGACCTGCGGACCTTCGACTTCCCACCGGCCGACTCCGGCTACCACAACTACGCCGAGATGACCGCCGCGATCAACCAGATCGTCGCCGACCACCCCGCGATCGCCCGCAAGACCAGCTACGGCACCTCCTACGAGGGGCGCGACCTGACCGTCATCAAGATCAGCGACAACGTCGGCACGGACGAGAACGAGCCCGAGGTGCTGTTCACCCACCACCAGCACGCCCGGGAGCACCTGACCGTCGAGATGGCGCTCTACATCCTCAACCTGCTCACCGACGGCTACGGCACCGACGACAGGATCACCGGCCTGGTGAACTCGCGCGAGATCTGGATCATGCCGGACCTCAACCCCGACGGCGGCGAGTACGACATCGCCTCCGGCTCCTACCGCTCCTGGCGCAAGAACCGGCAGCCCAACTCCGGCTCGTCCTCCGTGGGCACCGACCTCAACCGCAACTGGGCCTACCAGTGGGGCTGCTGCGGCGGCTCCTCCGGCTCCACCTCCAGCGACACCTACCGGGGCGCGGCCGGCGAGTCGGCGCCCGAGGTCAGGGCGGTCGCCGACTGGGTGCGCGGCCGGGTGGTCGGCGGCGTGCAGCAGATCAAGTCGCACATCGACTGGCACACCTACGGCGAGCTGATCCTGTGGCCCTACGGCTACACCAACAACGACACCGCTCCCGGCCTGACCCAGGACGACCACGACGCGTTCGAGGCCCTGGGCCGGAACATGGCCTCCACCAACGGCTACACCCCCGAGCAGGCCAGCGACCTCTACATCACCGACGGCTCGATCGACGACTGGATGTGGGGCGTCCACAAGATCTTCAGCTACACCTTCGAGATGTATCCGACCGGGTCCCCGGGTTTCTACCCCCCCGACGAGCAGATCGTCCCGCAGACGACCCGCAACCGGGAGGCCGTGCTCCGCTTCCTGGAGTACTCCGACTGCGTCTACCGGATCACCGGCAAGGAGTCGCAGTACTGCGGCACCGGGACCCCGCCGGTGACGGTCTACTCCGACGAGTTCGAGACGGCGACCGGCTGGACCGCCAACCCCGGCGGCACCGACACCGCCACCCTCGGCCGGTGGGAGCGCGGTGACCCCGCGGCCACCACCTCCAGCGGCGCCAAGCAGCTCGGCACCACCGTCAGCGGCAGCAACGACCTGGTCACCGGACCGCTGGCCGGCGCCTCCGCCGGGGATCACGACATCGACGGCGGCACCACGACCATCCAGTCACCGGCCGTCGCCCTGCCGTCGGGCGGGACGCTCAAGCTGAACTTCTCCTGGTACCTGGCACACGGCTCCAACGCCTCCAGCGCCGACTACCTGCGCGTCAAGGTCGTCGGCGCCACCACCACCCAGGTCTTCCAGCAGCTCGGCGCGGCCACCAACCGCAACGGCGCCTGGGCCGCCTCAAGCGTCGACATCTCCTCCTACGCCGGGCAGAGCGTCCGGATCCTCATCGAGGCCGCCGACGCCTCCGGCGCCTCGCTGGTCGAGGCCGGGGTCGACAACGTCAAGATCACTCAACAGCCCTGAGGGCTCCCGGGGCGCTCCCTCCGTTCCCGGAGCGCCCCCTCCGGGCTCCCGCCCGTTCCGTGCTCCCGTCCGTGGAGCACCGGGGCGTCTCTTCCGTGCTCCCGTCCGTGGAGCGCCGGGTGGATCGGCTCGCCGCAGGGCTCAGGCCCGGCAGATCAGCTCGCCGTGGAGCAGCGACAGCCAGCCGTCCCGCTCGGCGGTCCAGGCCCGCCAGCCGTCGGAGATGCGGCGCAGGTCGTCGCCGGTGGCCGCGCCCGAGGCCAGCGCCTGGCGGGCCATGTCGGACTTCAGGATCCGCTCGGCCCACATGCCGCCCCACCAGGCGCGATCCTCCGGCGTCGCGAAACACCAGGTCGAGGAAGTGGCCGTGATGTCGGAGAAACCGGCCTCGCGGGCCCATGACAGCAGTCGCCGCCCGGCGTCCGGCTCGCCGCCGTTGGCCCGGGCCACCCGCTGGTAGAGGTCCATCCACTCGTCCAGCTCGGGCAGCGCGGGGAACCAGGCGAACGCGGCGTAGTCGCTGTCGCGGACCGCGACGATCCCGCCGGGCCTGCAGACCCGCCGCATCTCCCTCAGCGCCTGGACCGGGTCGCCGACGTGCTGCAGCACCTGGTGGGCGTGGACGACGTCGAAGGTGTCGTCGGGGAACTCCAGGGCGTGCGCGTCGGCGACGGCGAACTCGATGGTGGACCGGCCGTGCCGCTCCGCCTCCGCGCGTGCCAGGGCGAGCGCCTCCGCGGTGACCTCGACCGCGGTGGCCGTCCCGGGGGCGATCCGCTCCGCCAGTTCGACGGTGATGGTGCCGGGGCCGCAGCCGACGTCCAGCAGCGACATGCCCGGCCGCAGGTGCGGCAGCAGGTAGGCGGCCGAGTTCTCCACGGTGCGCCACCGGTGGGACCGCAGCACGGACTCGTGGTGTCCGTGGGTGTATACCGCATCCTTCGCCGCCATGGCGCATCGCTCCTTCGTCCGGGTGGGGCGACCGTACCAGGAGTCTCATATATTAAGAGAAATCATCTCATTATTTGGATGGGCTCAGATGGGTGCGCCCAGATGGTCTCGTCCGTGAGGGGCCGCGCCGCAGCACGCGGCCCCTCACGTGTCCTGGCAGGCCTTGCGGCCTTCCAGGGCGGGTGGCGGCCTCGCGCGGCCCCTACGGTCCTCCTCGGGTACGGCGCGCGGGCCGGCGGACGGGTGACGGGGCCGGGGTCCCGTACGGCCGGAAGCCCCGGCCGCGAGAAGATCGGCCCCGTCCGCGACGGCCGCTCCGTCCGTGAGGATCACCTCGGCCGTCACGGAATCTTCTCCACGGAGAGGCATGCCGCGATCGTGATGGGGAGAACCTCCCCCTATGGCAAAGTCAGAGCCGGAAGTCCAGATCCGGGACGATCTCGGCGACATCCATCTGGGCCTTCTGCAGCCTGCCGGAGTAGTCCCAGTTCATCGCCTGCCACCGGGTGAACTGGTCGAGCACCCACATCCCCGACTGGCGGCTGCCGTTGCCGGACTTGCCGTTCCCGCCGAAGGGCAGGTGGGCCTCCGCGCCGGAGGTGGAGTTGTTGACGCTGACCATGCCCGCGCCGATGCCCGCGCGGAACCGGAAGGCCGACTTGGGATCGGTGGTGTAGATGGAGGAGGAGAGCCCGTAACCGGGCCGGTTGGCCAGCTCGACGGCCTCCTCCAGCGTCGAGAAGGTGGTCACGCCCACGATCGGGCCGAAGGTCTCCTCCAGGAACAGCCGGTCGCCGGGGCGCACGCCGTCGACGATCACCGGGTGGTAGTAGAGCCCCCCGTCGCCGGAGAAGTCCCCGCGGGGGTTGTCGCCGGTGATCCGGCCGGCCGGGCCGGAGACGACGGTGTGGTGCGGCTGGATCCAGCTCAGATACTCCTCGTAGCGGGAGGCGAACCTGTGGTCGAGCAGCGGCCCGCACAGCACGTCCCCCGCCGGGTCGCCGATCGTCGCGGCCGCCACGGCGCGCGTGTAGCGGCCGAGGAACTCGGCGTGGACGCTCTCGTGCACGATCACCGTGCCGAGCGAGGTGCAGCGCTGCCCCGCCGTGCCGAACCCCGCGAACAGCGCGCCCTCCACCGCCAGGTCCAGGTCGGCGTCCGGCATGACCACCATCGGGTTCTTGCCGCCCAGCTCCAGGCAGGGCGACTGCAGGTGCCGCCCGCACAGCTCGCCGATCCGCCGGCCGACCTCGGTCGAACCGGTGAACCCGACCTTGTGCACCGTTCCCTCGGCCAGCGCCGTCTCCAGGCCTTCGGACGTCGCGGGGCCGTCGGCGAGCACGAGGTTCAGCACGCCCTCGGGCAGTCCCGCCGCCGCGAACAGCCGGTAGAGCGCGTGCGCCGAGGCCGCGGCGTACTCCGCGGGCTTCCAGACGACGGCGTTGCCCGACAGCAGCGCCGGAACGAGATACCAGGACGGCACCGCGACCGGGAAGTTGCCCGCCGTGATCACCGCGGCCACCCCGACCGGGACCCGGAAGGTGAACAGGTTCTTGTCCGGCATCTCCGAGGGCACCGTCTGCCCGTAGAGCCGCCGGCCCTCGCCGAGGAAGAAGTCGCAGGTGTCGACGATCTCCCGGACCTCCCCCAGGGCCTCGGCGTAGGGTTTGCCGATCTCGCGGGTGACCAGGCGGGCCAGCGACTCGGCGTTGGCCTCGACCAGCCGCCCGATCGAGGCGATCACCCGGCCCCGGACGGGCGCGGGCACCCGGGCCCATTCCCTCTGCGCCTCGGCCGCCGTACGGCACGCGGAGGAGAACGTCTCCGCGTCGGCCAGCCGGACCTGTGCGACCACCTCGTCCACGCGGGCCGGATTGATCGAGTCGTAGGCCGTGCCGTTGGGGGCTTGCTTTCCGCCGATGACGGAGACGATCTCGTGGGTCACCGTTGACCTCCTCGTATGTCCTGTAATCGCATTCTCTCCACATACGGGGAGGTCGTCACGCCAAGCGGTCAGAGCATGCGGAAGTCAGCGAAGTCGAACCCCGGGGAGACGACGCAGCTCACCAGCACGCCCTCGTCCCCGGCGGGCCGGGCGGCCTGCCAGATCCCGCCGGGCACCAGGGCCTGAGGGACCTGCCCCTCCTCGACCAGCGGGCCGAGGGTCACGGTGCTCACCGGCTGGCCGTCGTGCCCGCCGAGGATCAGGGTCAGCGGGCCGCCCCGGTGCCAGAGCCACACCTCGTCGGAGCGGACCACGTGCGGGCGCGACTCCTCTCCCGGCTCCAGCAGGAAGTAGATCCCGGTGGCGGTGGCGCGGGGCCCCTCGTACCCCGGAGGGGTCAGGGCGACGGCGCTCTTCCAGGTCTCCCGGAACCAGCCGCCCTCGGGGTGCGGCAGCAGGTCCAGCGTCTCGGCGAGCGGGGGGCGGGAAGGAGTCGTCATCCAACCGATCTTAGGGAGTCGCCCGCCCGAGTCGCCCGCCGGACACACCCGCCGCGCGACCGCCTCCCGGCGGGCGGCTCGCGGCGGTCGCCGTACGACTTGTGGCCGGCTTGCGGCCTGCGGCGGCCATGGGGGGACGGTCGCAGGACGGCCGTGATCGGTGGGGCGCGGCGGCCGTCTCGGCCGGGTACGGCGGACGCCTCCCGGCGGGGCCGGTTTTGTCGGCGGGGTTGGCTACGGTTCGGACCGTGATCGAACGGTGGAACCGGGATCAGGTGCTCGCGCTCGCGCCCGACGCCTCGTCCCGGAAAGCGGCCCAAGGGGTCTCCTCACCCGGCAAGTGGTCGGGGACCGGAGTCACGGCGGATGCGCTGTGGGGCGAGTGCAAGGGCAGTGGTTCCAAGCCCTATCGGGCGTGTGTGGACCTGTCCGAGCCCGCCTACCGGTGCAGTTGCCCCAGCCGGAAGTTTCCCTGCAAACACGCGCTCGGCCTGCTGCTGCTGTGGTCGGCCGACGGTGTCCCCGCCGCCGCCGAGCCCGCCGACTGGGTGGCGGAATGGCTCGACCAGCGGCGCGACCGCGCCGCCAGGGCGGTCACCCGTACGGCGGCCGCAGCCGGCACGGCGGGCGCGGCGGAGACCGGCCCGTCCGGCGACCCCCGCCGGGCCGAGCAGCGCGAGCAGCGCGTGGCCGCCGGCCTGTCGGAGCTGGAGCGCTGGCTCGCCGACCAGATCAGGCAGGGCATCGCCGGATCCCGGCGCCACGACCACTGGGACGACCTCGCCAGGCGCCTGATCGACGCGCAGGCCCCGGGCGTCGCCAGCAGCGTCTCCCGGCTGAACGCCGTCCTGGCGACCGACGACTGGCCCGCCCGCCTTCTGGGCGAATACGCCCTGCTGCACCTGCTGGCGGTGGCCCACCGCCGCCTCCCCGAGGTCGTGCGGGCGGCCGAGGCCGGCGCGGACGCCCGGCCGGAGGCCGCACCGCCGCGCCCCCCGGCCGCCGGGCTCCTGCGACGGGTCCGCGAGCGGGTCGGTTTCCCGGTCACCAGGGAGGAGGTGCTCGCCGGGGAGACGGTCAGGGACGTGTGGGACGTGCTCGGGTTCCGCGACGAGGAGCAGGACCGGCTGACCGCGCGCCGGGTCTGGCTGCGCGGCAGGGACACGGGCCGGGCTGCGCTGGTGCTCTCCTTCGCCCCGCCCGGCCAGGCACTCGACGCCTCGCTCGTCACCGGCACCGCCATCGACGCCGACCTGGCGTTCTATCCGGGCTCGTCGCCGCTGCGGGCCCTGGTCGCCACCCGCCACGACGGCGTCCCCGCCGGCCCCCCGCCCGGATCGACCCTGGAACAGGCGCTGGAGGAGGTGGCCGGAGCGCTGGCGGGAGACCCCTGGCTGGACTCCTGGCCTGTCGTGGTCGCCTCGGTGACCCCGGCGGGGAGCCCCTCCTGGCAGCTCGCCGGCCCCTCCGGGGGGCTCGCGCTGCACCCGTCCGCCGGCACTCCCTGGCGGTTGATCGCGGCCTCCGGCGGCCATCCGCTGACCGTCGCCGCCGAATGGACTCCCAGGGGCCTGCGGCCCCTCACGACCTGGGACGAGGAGGGCCGGGTGATCGTCCTGTGAACGCCTCGACCGAATGGGAGGACCTGGTCTCCACCGCGCTCGTCGGCACCGACCGCCGTCCCCTCCCCGGGCAGCCGGCCGGCGAGATCGAGCTTCTCGAACGCGCCGCCGTGCACACGCTGCGGATGCGGGCCGGTCGCCGGCCGGCCGGCGGCGAGCCGCTGAGCGTCGCGCCCCCCGAGGAGCAGCCCGCGGTCTCGCGCGCGGCGGCCGACCGGCTCGCCCGGATCCTCGGCGGCGAGCGGCCGAGGCTGCTCGCCGAATGGCTGGAGACCGCGGCCGGCCGCGGCTACCGGATCTCACCTCACCTGCTGCCCGAGCTTCTCGACCAGGGGGCCAGGGACCGGTCGATCCGCCCGCACCTCGGCGTCCTCGCCGGAAACCGGGGCCGCTGGCTGGCCGGGCTCAACCCGGCGTGGAGCTTCCTGCTGGAGGAGGTCACCGCAGCCGCCCCGGCCGGGGCCGGCGACACCCGGGAGGTCTGGGAGCTGGGGACCTCCGGCGACCGCCGTGCCCATCTGGCCGCGCTGCGGGCGGTGGCCCCGGCGGAGGCCAGGCGGCTGCTCGCGGCGACCTGGGAGAAGGAGACCCCTGACGACAGGGCGTCCTTCCTGGAGGTTCTCGCCGACCGGCTCTCCTCCGACGACGAGCCGTTCCTGGAGGCCGCTCTCGACGACCGCCGCCGCGAGGTCCGCCACCAGGCCGCCGACCTGCTGACCCGCCTGCCGGACTCGCGACTGGCCCTGCGGATGGCCGGGCGGGTCGCCCGCTGTCTCTCCGTCGAGAACGGCGAGATCCAGGTCACCCCGCCCGCCGCCTGCGACGCCGCGATGGAGCGCGACGGCGTCCGGGCCAAGCCGCCCAGGGGGACGGGCGAGCGGAGCTGGTGGCTGCAGCAGGCCGTCGCGCGCACCCCGCTCGGGTTCTGGCCCCGCCTGCTCGGCCACTCGCCCGGCGAGCTCGTCCGGATGAAGATCGTCGACTGGGGTCGCGAGGTCATGGCGGGATGGGTCAGGGCCACCGTGCTCCAGGGCGACCCCGAGTGGGCCAGGGAGCTGTTCGCCTGGGATCCGCTCGCCGATCTGCTGGCCGCGCTGCCCCCCGCCGAGCAGGAGAGCGTCGCCGCCGACTTCGTCCGGCGGCACGGCCTGGACGGCCAGCTCATCATGGTCCTCGGCGGCGCCTCCGCGCCCTGGGGGCCGGGCCTGGCCGGGGCCGTGCTGCAGAAGATCATCGAGGTCTCCGGCACCCAGCCCTGGAACCTCGGCGAGCTGACCAAGCTCGCCGGCGAACGCATCGACCCCGCCCTGTACGGCGTGGCCGAACGGCTCTCGCTCGAACCGCCCATCCAGGAGGTCGCCGCCCTCCTGCGTTTCCGTGACGACATGTTGAAGGAGCTTCTGTGACAACGGTTCTGCGGGCCCACGCCGAAGACCAGTACGCCGAGGAGCTGGCGATCCTGGCCAAGGACGACGACCGGGTCCGGCCGCCGGGCTGGAAACTCTCCCCCTGGGCGGTGACCGCCTACATCCTGGGCGACGGCGACCGGATCACCCCGAAGTACATCGGGCCCCGCCGCATCGTGGAGGTGGCCGTGGCAACCCTCGCCACCGACCGCGCGCTGCTGCTGCTCGGCGTGCCGGGCACGGCCAAGACCTGGCTGTCGGAGCACCTGGCCGCCGCGATCAGCGGCGACTCCACCCTGCTCGTGCAGGGGACGGCGGGCACCGCCGAGGAGGCCATCCGCTACGGCTGGAACTACGCCCGGCTGCTGTCGGAGGGGCCGTCCAGGCAGGCGCTCACGCCCAGCCCGGTGATGCGCGCGATGGCCGAGGGGCGGATCGCCCGGGTGGAGGAGCTGACCCGCATGCCCTCCGACGTCCAGGACGCGCTGATCACGGTGCTGTCGGAGAAGACGCTGCCGATCCCCGAGCTCAACGAGGAGGTCCAGGCCTCGCGCGGCTTCAACATCATCGCCACCGCCAACGACCGTGACCGGGGCGTCAACGACCTGTCCAGTGCCCTGCGCCGCAGGTTCAACACCGTCGTGCTGCCGGTCCCCGCCACCGCCGAGGAGGAGGTCGACATCGTCTCCCGCCGTGTCGACCAGCTCGGCCGCTCCCTGGAGCTGCCCCAGACCATGACCGGCCTGGAGGAGATCCGCCGCGTGGTCACGGTCTTCCGCGAGCTGCGCACCGGTGTCACCGAGGACGGCCGGACCAAGGTCAAGTCTCCCAGCGGGACCCTCAGCACGGCCGAGGCCATCTCGGTCCTCACCAACGGCATCGCCCTGGCCGCCCATTTCGGCGACGGCGTGCTCCGCCCCTCCGACGTGGCCGCCGGCATCGTCGGCGCCGTGATCCAGGATCCGGTCTCCGACCGCGTCGTCTGGCGGGAATACCTCGAGACCGTCGTCCGCGAGCGCCAGGACTGGCGCGACTTCTACCGGGCCTGCCGTGACGCGGGCTGAGGCGCGGGCCGCCGGAGCGGGACCGTCCCGTCTCACAGTGACCGCACCACGTGACGCCCGTCGTGGCCCGTCCCCGGACGCGCGGGTAGGTCGCCCGGTGGCCGGAGGCCGCCCATGAGCGTCTCCGTGCTGGGGGTCCGGCACCACGGACCGGGATCGGCGCGCTCCCTCAGAGACGAGCTGGAGCGCCTCAAGCCGGACATCGTGCTCATCGAGGGGCCGCCCGAGGCCGACGGGCTGGTCGAGCTGGCCAAGGACCCCGGTCTCGAACCCCCGGTGGCGCTGCTGGCACACGTGCCGGGGGAGCCGTCCAAGGCCGCCTTCTGGCCGTTCGCGGTCTTCTCACCGGAGTGGCAGGCGATCCGCCACGCGGTGGAGGCGGGCATCCCGGTCAGGTTCTGCGACCTGCCCGCCGCCCACAGCCTCGCCTCCGAGCGGGAGGAGCCCGCCGGGCCGGAGGAGGCGCACGACGGCGCTCCGGGGGATGCGGACCGGGGCGCGGAGCCGCAGGAGCGCCGCCCGGAGGACGGGGCGGGGCCGGAGCAGCAG
>NZ_NGFP01000279.1 GCF_002149035.1 Streptosporangium minutum | reverse complement strand
GGGGACGGGGGCGGGCGCGTCGTTGCACACCTCGACGGTCACCCCCCGGCCCGGCGCCCCCGCCACGCGCACGCGCACCTCGGCCCCCGGAGCGTGCTTGCGGGCGTTGGTCAGGGCTTCCTGCACGATCCGGTAGGCGGTGCGGCCGGCCCGGTCGGGGACGGCCCCGGTGAGCTCCTCGCTCAGGTCCACCCGCATCCCGGCCCGGCCCGACTCGTCGGCCAGCTGCCGGATGTCGGCGAGGGTGGGCTGGGGCAGCTCGCCGACCGGGGCGCGGAGGACGCCGATGACCTCGCGCAGGTCCTGCAACGCCTGGTGGGCGCTCTCCCGGATCACCTTGGCCGCGCGGGCGACGTCCTCGGCGGGGGCGTCCGGGTGGTACTCCAGCGCGCCGGCGTGCACGCTCAGCAACGACAGCCGGTGGCCGAGCACGTCGTGGATCTCCCGGGCGATCCGCTCGCGGGCGTGGAGCTGCGCCTGCTCGGCGCGGAGGTGGGCCTCGATCTCGGCACGGGCCGCGCGGTCACGCAGCGACAGCACGAGCCGGCGCCGGTGATGGATGGACAGGCCCCAGCCGACCGCGGCACCCTGGATCGTGACGCCCAGCAGCAACAGCAGGGCGCCGGGCGTGCCGGGCTCGGGACGGAGCACGACGTAGCCGAGCGCGGTGACCAGGCTCAGCGCGAAGACGGCCATCGTGGTCGGTGGCGACCGGCGCACCGCGACCGTGAACAGCGCCACCAGCATCGCGCCGGCCACCAGCTCGGAGAAGGCCGACAGGGCGACCAGCACCAGGGCGAGCTCGACCGGCCGGCTACGGCGCAGCCACAGCGCGGCGCAGCCCAGCGCGCCGGTGAGCTGGTCGAGGTTGAACAGCCAGCGCGGTGGCGGGGAAGGCGCCTCCAGGCGCATGGAGGCCATCAAGACGCCATAGGCCGCCGCGAACAGGAACAGGCCGATGTCCACCGCCCAGCCGCGGCGGCCGCGCCGGGGGGCGGTCGCGGATCCGTTCATCTCCCGGAGCCTATGTCGTTCCAGGTCGGCCGTACCCGTCGCGTGCGGCGGACGATACCGAAGTCGCGGCGGACGATACTTTCGTCGGCCGTGACGCCCGGAAGCGGAGACATCGGTCGAGGCGGAGGATCCCGATGCCCGATCCGCCGCCACGGTGACGGTCCCTAGCGTTCGATCATGCGCAAAATCATCCGGCTGCTGGGGATCGTCATGGTCCTCCAAGGCGTCAGCGGGGCCATCGACCAGGTGGCCGTCCAGCCCTTCCTCGGCATATTCCTCAACTTCTTCAACCGTGTCATCCTTCCCCGCCTGGACTTCCTGACCGGCTACGAGATTTTCGCGAACCTGACCCTGGCGGCTCTGGGGGCCGTCCTGGCCATCGCCGCGGAACGGCTCCAGCCGTCATGACATCCGGAGGCGCCCCGCAGGACCCGCACCCGGAGAAGGCCGTCCCGTCCCGCCGGCTGGGAGTGCCGCGGCGCCTCGCGCCGGCGGCCGGGCTGTTCTTCCTCGCCCCGCTGGTCGCGGAGTATCTGCTCGGCAACATCCCCGCCTCCCAGATCGCGGGCGTGCTCGTTCTCGCGCCGATGTACGGCGGCGGGGCGCTCCTCGTCCGCGAGGCGGCACGCCGTACCGGGCGCGGCTGGCCCACCATCCTCCTGCTCGCGTCGGCGTACGGCGTGCTCGAAGCGGGTCTGCTCGACCAGTCGCTGTTCAACCCCTCCTTCGAGGGCTACGACTTCCAGAGCGCCGCACACGTCCCGGCACTCGGCATCAGCGCCCACCACGCGCTGGTCTTCGTCGGCGGGCACGTGATCTGGAGCATCGGCGTCCCGATCGCCGTCGTCGAGACCCTGGTGCCCGACCGGCGAACCACCCCCTGGCTGGGCAGGCCCGGCCTGGCCGTCACCTGCGCCCTGTTCGCCTCCGGCTCCGCCGCCATCTTCTACGGCATATCCGAGGAAGAGCGGTTCCGGGCATCGATGCCGCAGGTCATCGGCACCGCCGCTGTGATCGCGGTCCTGATCGGTACGGCGTTCGCCGTCGGCCGCCGCCCCTGTCCGGTGAGGAAGGCGAGGAACCGGCGGGCACCGAACCCGTGGCTGGTCGGCGCGGTGGCGGCCGTCGCGTCCGGGCTGTTCTTCGCCCGGCCCGACAGCTGGTGGAGTGTCGTGATGGGGGCCGGGCTGGTCGTGGCGGTGGCGGTCGTGATCGCTCGATGGTCGCGACACGGTGGCTGGGGTGCCGCGCATCGGCTCGCGTTAGCCGGCGGCGCACTGCTGACCTACATCTGGGGCGGTTTCATCCTGCTGTCTCTCACGGGCACCGCGAACACCGTCAACCTGATCGGCCAGACGGTCCTCGCCCTCGGCGCGGTCGCTCTCCTCCTCGCGGCGGGCCGTACCGCGCGTAGGACGCCCGGGACCCGATGAACCCGCCCCTCATCCGTCGGCCCGGTTCCCACGGCCGTCCCCGGCCGACGGCGGGTGTGCGTCCCGGGCCCGCGTACGGGGCTGACCCGGGGGGCACATATGCTTCGCATTGCCAGTTTTATGTATTTAGTGCGACCTAAAGGGAGAAGTTGACCGTGTACAAGGAGTTCGCAGTCGAGGCCGTGGTATGGCTGATCCCCGTCGTCGTGCTGCTCGGCCTGGCTTTCATGATCACTGCGACCTGACCGGAGCGCGGCCGAACACCCGCCAGAGCCACACCTGTGACGCCACCAGCACGGGAGTGATCACCAGCAGTGAGGGAGTGAGCAGGGCGAGGGTCGCCGGGTCGGCCAGATTCTCCGTCAGTGGCAGGCGGGATCCGGCCAGCAGGCAGACCAGTGCCATCCCGCCCGAGGTCAGGGCGTAGACCGTGCGCTCGCTCGACGCTCCGTAGAACCGCCGGGCCCGCTCCCTCGGGCCGCCGTCCAGCCGCAGGCCGGCGAAGGCCAGCCCATGGGCGCAGAACAGCGCGGCCACGGCGGGCACGATGATCACCGCAGCCAGGCCGGTGACGGACTCCTGGCCCATCCCGGGGAGGATGAACCCCCAGCTCAGCACCACCGTCCAGCTTCCCGTGGCCACGGCGCCGTCACACCCGCCCCGCCACCCGGCCCGGTCGACCCGGCCGCGCAGCCAGATCCCCGCGTCCCGGACCATCCAGCCGAGCAGCAGCATCACGAACGGCACGTACATCCCGCTGAGCAGCTCCCCCTCCAGCACGGGGAAGGCACCGACGAGGATCCCGGCCGAGGCGATCAGCCAGACCTCGTTGCCCAGGAAGAACGGCGTGATCGAGGCGAGCACCCGGCCGCGCTCGTCGTCGGAGCGGCCGAGGTAGGGCAGGAGCGCGCCCACCCCCAGGTCCGCGCCCGCGAGGACGAAGTAACCGACGGCGAAGAACGCCAGAAGCGTGATCTCCATGGGGGTCCCTTCAGAAGACCGGGGCCGGCAGCGGCTCGGCGGCGGTGGGAGTGACGGCGGTGTCCGCCGGGCCCTGGCGGGCGTTACGGGCGAGCAGCCAGGTGTTGACCACGACCAGCAGGCCGAACAGCAGGGTGAAGGCGGCCAGCGAGAACCGGATCGCGCCGGGCGACAGGTCGCTCAGCGCGTCCTCGGTGGTCAGCAGGCCGTACACCGCCCACGGCTGGCGGCCCACCTCCCGGAACACCCAGCCGGCGAGCATGGCGGCGAACGGCAGCGGGATCATCGCGGTGAGCACCACGTGCCAGATCCGCAGCCGGCGGACCGCCCAGGGGAACAGCGCCAGCAGGGCGCTGAGCCACGCGACCCCCAGCATCAGCGCGAAGATGATCATCATGGCGGTGCCGCTGCCCTGCACCAGCCCGGCGGGCGGGACGTAGTCACCCGGCCCGTGCGCGGCGACCATCTCGGCCTGGAGCCGCGCGACCTCCTCCGTCCGGCCGGCGTAGACGGCGATCTTCATCGGCTGCGCCGTGTCGAACTGGGCGCCGCCGAGCGCCGCGGTGGCCATCAGCGCGGGCAGTGCGGTGAACACGCCGATCCGCAGCGAACGGCGGAAGAACTCCTGCTCCCCGGTCCCCTTGCGCAGGTGGTGGGCGCTCACCCCGGCCACGAAGAACCCGGCGACCAGGAGCGCGCCGCAGAGGATGTGGCCGAACGCGGTGAGCGCCGCCGGGTTGGCGAGCACCGCCGCCGCGTCGGTGAGCCGCAGCACGCCGCCGACCACCTCGGCGCCGACCGGGTTCTGCAGGAAGCCGTTGGAGACCATGATCCAGTAGGCGGAGGCGTAGGCGGTGAGCGTGACCACCCAGAGCACTCCCAGATGCGCCCACCGGTTCAGCCGGTCCCAGCCGAAGATCCACAGCCCCAGGAACGTCGACTCGACGAAGAAGGCGACGAGCGTCTCCATCGCCAGCGAGGCGCCGCACACGTTGCCCGCGAAGTGCGTCAGCCCGTTCCAGGCCAGGCCGAACTGGAACTCCATCACCAGCCCGGTGACGATCCCCATCGCGTAGTTGATCACGTAGAGCCGCCCCCAGAACCGTGTCATCCGCAGATGCACGGCCGAGCCGGTCAGCGTGGCCCGGGTCTGCATGAGCGCCACCAGGGTGGCCAGGCCGAGGGTCAGGGCGACGAACAGGAAGTGCGCCCCCGCGGTGAGGGCGAACTGCAGGCGGGCGAGGTCGAGCGTCTCCATGTCCACAGATTCCCGGTACGGCCGCCGCCCGCGCGTCCCTCCCGGCGCGCATACGCCGTACTCCAGAAGTTGCGCCCCCGAGCCCGCGCCATGCGACCCACCGCGCCCCGGCCGCCCCGCCTTCGCGGTCGTGTCACCTACGGGCTCGCCTTCGCCTACGCGGCCGCCTCGCCTGCCTGGCTGCTTCGCCTGCCCGGTCGCTTCGCTTACGCGGTCGTGTCACCTACGGGCTCGCCTTCGCCTACGCGGTGGCTAACCCATCCACCCCGGGGTGACCACGCCCGCCTCGTAGGCGAGGACCACGAGCTGTGTCCGGTCCCGTGCGTGCAGCTTGGTCATGATCCGGCTCACGTGGGTCTTGGCGGTGGCCGGGCTCAGCACCAGCCTGGCGGCGATCTCGTCGTTGGACAGCCCGGCGGCGACCAGCGTCAGCACCTCGCGCTCGCGCTCGGTCAGCCCGTTGAACTCCGGTCCCGGCTCGGGCCGCTTCACCCGCCCGGCGAACTCCGCGATCAGCCGCCGGGTGATCGAGGGCGCGATCAGCGCGTCGCCCCTGGCCACCACCTTGATGCCGTGGATGAGCTCGGCCGGCTCGGTGTCCTTGACCAGGAAACCGCTGGCCCCGGCGCGCAGCGCGCCGTACACGTAGTCGTCGAGGTCGAAGGTGGTCAGGATGATCACCTTGGTGACGGCCGGCCCGTCGTCGGCGATGATCTGCCGGGCGGCCTCCAGCCCGTTCAGCTCGGGCATCCGGATGTCCATCAGCACCACGTCGGGGCTGAGCTCCCTGGTGAGCTGTACGGCCCGCATCCCGTCGGCGGCCTCCCCGACCACCTCGATGTCGTCCTCGCCCTCCAGGATCGACCGGAAACCGGCGCGGACCAGGGTCTGGTCGTCGGCGAGCAGTACGCGAATCATGAAATTCCTCTCAGGGGGAGCCGTGCGGAGACCCGGAAACCGCCGCCGGGGCGGGGACCGGCCTCCAAGGTCCCGCCCAGGGCGGTGGCCCGCTCCCGCATGCCGATGATCCCGAATCCGGCCTCCGAGCCGGGCCGGGCTCCGGGGCCGTGGTCGTCGATCCGCAGGGCGATGTCCGCGCCGCCGTACCGGATGACGATCTCGGCGGTGCCGGTGCCCGAATGCCGGGTGACGTTGGTCAGCGCCTCCTGGACGATGCGCACGGCCGCGTGGTCCACCTCGGCGGGCAGCGCCCGGGGCTCGCCGAGGATCTCGATCCGCACGGTGAGCCCGGACCGGTCGGCCAGTTCCCGGACCCGGGCCAGGCTCGGCGCCGGGCTGGTGGGGGAGTCCTCGTCCACCTGCCGCAGCACGCCCAGCGTGGCCCGCAGCTCCCGC
Organism: Streptosporangium minutum; assembly: GCF_002149035.1. Taxonomy (GTDB): domain Bacteria; phylum Actinomycetota; class Actinomycetes; order Streptosporangiales; family Streptosporangiaceae; genus Streptosporangium; species Streptosporangium minutum. The sequence continues at coordinate 5,915 of NZ_NGFP01000279.1, read as the reverse complement.
AGCGCCTCCTTGCTGGCCTCCTTGATGGTCGCCAGCGCCGTCTCGGCCTGCCCGGGCCGGTCCTTGATCCGGTGCAGCGCGGCCCCGGCCTGCACATTGATCATCGAGATGTTGTGGCCGAGCGTGTCGTGGAGCTCCCGCGCGATCCGGAGCCGTTCCTCGGCGGCCCTGCGCCGTGCCTCCTCCTCGCGGGTGCGCTCGGCCTCCGCCAGCCGCCGCCCGGCCTCCGCCAGGTAGGCGCGCCGGTTGCGCGACATCCCGCCCATCGCCAGGGTCGCGAACACCCAGCCGCCCAGCAGCAGGAACTGGCTGTCGTCGAGGTGCCGGATCGGGCTGTTCATCTCGCCGAGGGTGACCGCCAGCAGGCCCGCGACCGTGATGGTCGCCGCCGCCGCGAGGTGGCCCAGGTCGGCGGCCGTGAACAGGGTGAGGAGCACCGCCAGGAGGATCCATCCGTCCAGGCGCGCCATCGGGTAGTAGAACCCGGCCGCCGCTCCGGCCAGGAGCAGCGCCGAGATCGGGAAGCGGCGGCGGAACACCGCGGCGGCGCACGCCACCGGCGGCATCGTGTAGTCCCAGACGTTGGGCGTCACCTCCGGCTGCAGGGCGGCCATGGTGACGGTCCCGGCGAGCACTGTGAGGATCACCAGGACGGTGATCGCAGTCTCGACCGGGACGCGGCGAAGTTCCACGCCCGGCACTTTATCGATCGTTTACCAGGGCCGGATATGGCGGTCCGGGCCGGGTCACGTCCGCTCTCCAGGTCACGTCCGCTCTCCAGGTCACCTCCGCTCTCCGGGGCACGGCCGGTTTTCGGGTCACGGCCGGTTTTCGGGGCGCGGGCCCTGGGTTCCGGGTCACGGCCGGGCTTCGGTCACGGACCGCGTACCCCGCGGCTCGGGCTCGGGGCGGCGGGTCAGCGTTCGGCGAGGACGATCACCGAGTCCCCGGGGCCGAGGCGGAGCGGGTGTGACTTGTCGGGATTCAGGACGACGCCGAAGTGGGGGGCCTCGTTCACCCGCTCCGCCAGGCGGTAGCCGATCGCGGTCTCGCCCCGGCGGCGGGCCGACTCGATCACCGAGGCGAAGCTGACCGGGGCGTCGGGGCGGACGTACTGGCCGGCCGGGCGAGGGTAGATCTCCGAGCCGCGGGAGTCGAAGAGGTAGTCGAACACCTCGGCCAGGTGCTGGTTCTCGGCGAGCTGGGCCAGGAGCAGGCCGATCACCGTGTCGCTGATCACGATGTCGTCGGCCTCGGTGACCTCGGCCAGGCTCCGGTTGTTCTCGTCGTGCATCTCGCTGACGATCGAGTAGCGCTCGCCGAGCGAGGTCTGCATGTCGCGGAGCTGCAGGAGGGTCATCAGCGTCCGGGTGTCGGCGTGGCCGGCGGGGAAGCGGTCGTCGGAGAGCACGATCACATGCTGATAGACGCCCAGGCCCAGGGACTCCAGCGCGTAGCGGTCGGCGGTGTCGCACTCCTTGACGTTCACCGTGAGGTTGCGCAGCCCCTCGAAGCCGGTCGCGGCGTCGGGATGGTCGGAGGCGATGTCCAGGACGGAGCCGGGGGCGACGTAGCCGTCGAGATAGCGGACGATCTGAGGCCCCCGGCCGTTCCAGTTGAGGACCAGGGTCCGCTCCGGGGCTGGCCCGGCGTGCTCGACCGAGAGAATCGACTCCTCCCGGGCCTCGGGCATGCCGTCGGCCAGGTGGATCAGCGAGTCGTCGTGGGCGATCACGATGACCTCGTCCCCGGCGGAGATCACGGTGTCCATGGGCGGGTTCAGCATGACCCCGCCGCTCCCGCGCAGGCCGATGACCGTGGCGGTCTGGTAGGCGGGCAGGGCGTCGCCGTACGCCATGCCGGTGAGGTCGGGGTCGGAGCGCAGGTAGATCTCGCCGTCGTCGAAGTTGAGCAGGTCCATGCAGACCACGGACATGCCCGACTGCCGTGACGACTGCACGATGAGCCGGGAGGCGGTGTCGTCGGAGTCGACCAGGTGGACGTCCGGGCCGCCGGCCAGCCGGGCGGCGGCCATGTTCGCGGTGCTCGCGATCGCGGCCACCACCGGCGGGTGGTCGCCCGAGCGCTTGGCCAGGGCGAGCAGCGTCTTGATGACGTGGGCGTCGGGGTCGTCGCCCTGCGGGGAGAGCACGACCACCGAGCGGGCCGAGTCCAGGCTCATCAGGTCCAGGTCGGTCGGCTCGGTGGGCCGCCCGGTCCGGCAGACCAGCTTGGTCCTGCCGGTGTCGCCCACGTGCCGGCGGATGTCGTCCTCCATGGTGGGCTTGTCCATGTCGGCCAGGATCGAGATGACCGACCCCCGGTCGCTTGCGTGGGCCTGGACCAGCTCGGTGACGATCGTGAAAACCTGCTCCGACCAGCCCAGGATCACGATGTGCCCGGTCTCGATGATCCGGGACTTGCCCTTGCGCAACTGCTCGAACCTGGTCTTGAGCCCGTTGGCGAGCACGCCGACCAGCGCGCTCACGATGAAGAGCCCGCCCAGCGACGCGACGAACATCAGTGCGACGAACGGCGCGCTCCCGCTGTCACTGGCGACCTTGCCGGGGCTCAGCGTGCGCATGAGCGACATCCACAGCATGCCGGGGAAGCCGTTGTTCCTGGCCGCCTCGACCGGCGTCAGCCACATGCCCAACACCGTGACCAGCAGGATCAGCCCGAAGGAGAGCAGAGCCAGCCAGCCGATCAGTGCCGCCGTGCCACGTGACATGGTGTTGTCGAACCAGTACCGAACCCGTTCCCGGACCGTCGCCCTGGACACCGGTACCTCCCGTGGGTGAACGTCCGACAAACGATCACACAAAAATTTCATGTCGCTCTGGTGTTCGCAAATCCATGAAATGTGGGCGGGAGGGCCTGGGGCTGGACGCTCCTTGCCGTGGGGCTGTGCTCCTCCGCTCGGATCCCGCCGCCGGTCATTCACCGGTACGGCGGTATCGGATGAACTGTCCCCTACCGCCGATCTGGTGAACGAGGCAGTCGCCACGTAGCGCGCGCCGGTTCTTGCCGAGGGGGAGCGGTGAGTCCACGCGTCGCCTGTAGCCCGGCGACGGTCTGCGGCCCTGTGGTCGGAGCCGGCGACACCGGCATGGAGTCAGATGTGACCGCTGCGTAGTCGCGCTGACGGGTGTTTGGCCGCAGTTGATGTCCGGAACGGCCTTAGCTGGGGCTCACATGTGGTGATTGGTGCCTTTTATCAGTGAAAGAGCATTGTCACTGAGTGTGGATCTCCCCTTTAATCGGATCTTGCAAAAGATCGGATGAGGGGTCATGAGTGACGGACATCGCCGGGCACAGGCCGCGATCCAGACCATTCTCCGGCTTACCAACCTGTTGATGGCGGGCAAACGCGTGGCCGTCATCGGTGACGAGCCGGAGCTGGCTGCCCGCCTGAGGGCGATGGGCGCCCAGACCCTCCTCGCCGACCCGGCGGCGGCCCTCCGGGGACACCGGGTGCTCGCCGAGGACGAGGCGGTGGCCCTCGCCGACCTGGTGATCGGGGCGACCGAGGCACACCTGCCCCTCCTGCGGGACGGGGCGATCCTGATCCCCGCCGTGCCTCCGGCGGGACCGCCCGAAGCCGGTGAACCGCCCGAAGCCGGTGAACCGTACGGAACCGATGGCGAACCGTCCGGGACGGGTGAACCGTACGGGGCCGATGGCGAACCGCCCGCCGGGCCGTCCGGGACCGGTGGTGAACCGTCCGGGACCGGTGGTGTTCTCGCGGGGCTGCCGGGAGTGCGGGTCCGCGACGGGATAACCGGCTACCGGCTCGGTCCCGGCCGTGAGGTGTTCGTGCTGGACATGTCGTGCTAGCCGACATCAGGGACGCCTCGCTCCGGACGCGCGGGCTGGAGCGGATCGCCTGGGCGCGGCGGTCCATGCCGGTGCTGAACGCGATCGTCGGAGAGCTCGACCTGACCGGGCGCACGGTCGGCCTGGTGCTCGTGCTGGAGCCCAAGACCGCGAACCTGGCGCTGACGCTCCGGGACGCCGGGGCAGACGTGATCGTGACCTGCCCGGCGAGCGAGACCGCCGACGACGTCGCCGCGGCCCTCGTGTCCGAGGGCGTCGCCGTGCTCGCCCGCTCGGACGCCTCCCCGGAGCGGGACCGCGCCTTCGCGCTGCGCATGCTCCGCGAGGGGCTGGACGTGCTGGCCGACGACGGCTCCAGGGTCGTACGGCTGGCGCACGCCGAGAACCTCCTGGGCGGGCTGATCGGAGCGGCCGAGGAGACGACCAGCGGCCTGCGCCCGCTCCGGGTCATGGCCGACCGGGGCGAGCTGCGGATCCCCGTGCTGGCCGTGAACGACGCCCGCTCGAAATACCTGTTCGACAACGTGCACGGGACCGGCCAGTCCTGCGTGATGGCCGCCCTGGACCTGACCGGGCTCCAGCTCGCCGGCGCCGTCTGCGTGGTCGCGGGCTACGGCTACGTCGGCCAGGGCGTGGCCCGCTACGCCAGGGCGCTCGGCGCCCGGGTCGTCGTGACCGAGGTGGAGCCGTTCGCGGCGCTGCGCGCGCACCACGAGGGGTACGAGGTCCGCCCGCTCCTCGACGCCTGCCCGGACGCCGACCTGGTGTTCTCCGCGACCGGTGTCGCGCACACCGTCACCCGCGAGCACCTGCGGGCCCTGAGGCCCGGTGCCGTGGTGGCCGTCGCCGGAGGCGTGCCGGACGAGGTCGAGGCCGGCGACGTGCCGGCCGGCGTCACCGTCCTCGCGGAAGGCGAGTGCGTGAACTGCGCGGCGGCCGAGGGCAACCCGATCGAGATCATGGACCTCTCACTGGCCGTGCAGGCGCTCGCCGTGGACCACCTGGTCAGGCGGGGGAGCACGATGGCGCCCGCCGTCCACCTCCTGCCCGAAGAGCTGGACGAGCGGGTCGCCCGGCTCAAGCTGCGCGCGCTGGGGATCGGCCTCGACACACCGTCCGCCCGCCAGCGCGAGTTCCTGGGAAGAGGCTTGTGATCATCGAAGTGCGGGCCGCCTCGGTCCGCTACCAGACCACCGGCCGGCAGGTGCTCGCCGGAGTGGACCTCGCCGTGGGCCCCGGCGATCTCGCACTGGTCAGCGGCCCCTCCGGCGGCGGCAAGAGCACGCTGCTCCGGCTGCTCAACGGGCTCATCCCGCACGCCTACCGGGCCGAGGTGACCGGCGAGGTCCTGGTCGGCGGCCGGCCGGTGGCCCAGCAGAGCGTCAGGCAGCTGTCCACCACCGTCGGCACCCTGCTCCAGGACCCCCGCAAGCAGATCGTCGGCACCACCGTGGACGCCGAGCTGGCCTTCGGCCCGGAGAACCTGGGCCTGCCCAGGGCCGAGATCCGCCGCCGGATCGGCGAGGTGACCGACCGGGTGGGCATCCGGCACCTGCTCGGCAGGGCGACCGCCGAGCTGAGCGGCGGCGAGCTGCAGATGGTGGCGTTCGCCGGAGTGCTGGTGATGCGTCCCCAGGTCGTCCTGGTGGACGAGCCGCTGGCGAACCTCGACCTGGAGGCGAGCCTGCGGCTCATGCGCGAGCTGCGCCGGTTCGTCGACGACGGCGGGGCCGCCGTGGTCGTCGAGCACCGGGTCGAGGAGATCCTCGACTTCGCCCCCACCCAGGTCCTCTACCTGGAGGGCGGCCGGAGCGGCTACGCGGGGGACGTGGCCGGTTTCCTGGCCGCCGCGCCCGTGGCCCACGTGAAGCTGCCGTTCGAGACGCTGGTGGCCCGGGCCGCCGAGCTTCCCGACGTGTCCGGCGTGCCGTCCGCCCGGACCGGCGTGTCCGGCGCGCCGTCCACCCCGATCGCCGTGTCCGGCGCGCCGTCCGTCCGGACCGGCGGGCCCGCCGTACGGCGGGGCCGGGGCGGGAGCGCGGCGGCGAGGCTGGAATACCGGGGGGTCGCGCTGGGGT
>NZ_NGFP01000278.1 GCF_002149035.1 Streptosporangium minutum | reverse complement strand
CTCACCCTCGTCCTCGGCCTCGCCCGAGGTCGTGACGCTCACCGGCCCCAAACTCAAAGAAATCCTCACCAAGCAGGCCCCCAAGCCCGCCTGGAAGAAGGCCCTGAAGTGGGCCATGGCCCAGCGCGGCACCCCGTACGTCTGGGGCGGCACCGGCCGCGGCGGCTTCGACTGCTCCGGCCTGATGCTCCGCGCCTACGGGGCCGCCGGGATCAAGCTGCCCCGCGTCGCCGCCGACCAGTACGGCGCGTTCTCCAAGAAGGTCGCCTGGAAGAACCTCAAGCCCGGCGACCTGGTCTTCTTCCACGGCCTCGGCCACGTCGGCATGATCAGCAAGCCCGGCTACATGGTGCACGCCCCGCAGAGCGGCGACGTGGTCAAGGAGGAGAAGCTCAACGCCTGGCGCCGCAGCAGCTTCGTCGGCGGCGTCCGCCCCGACCGCGCGGGCGTCAAGCTCTCCGTCGAGCAGGCCAAGCGCGCGGCCGAGCCCGCCCCCACGATGCTCCAGGCCACCGCCTGAGCACCGGGGACGCCGCAGGACGGGGCTCAGCGGGTGGGAGCGCCCCCGTTGTCGCGACGGTCCAGCGCGGTCTGGAGCGCGGCGGCGGCCTCGTCCTCGGTCTCTTCGGAACGGTTCCAGGGATACATGTCATACATGGCGATTCTCATCTCGGTCGCATGCGAGCAGGGGAGATGGTCTGGATTCCGGTCACGGATCCGGACCGGGCCTGAGTGTCACGGGTCCGGGTCACGGACCGCCGACGGGGACGTACGGCCGGCGAGCTGCCGGCCTGTCCTGTCAGGCCTCGCCGCGGCAGGTGACGAGTACGAGAACCTGGCGCATTTCATGCCAGGTTACCCGCCCGTAGGAATGCCGTCTCGCCCGCCGTACACACTTCTCACATGCTGAGACGCCGAACGGCTGCCGCCCCGTCAGCCGGGGCGGCAGCCGTTCGGTGGGGACGGGCTAGTCGGCCAGGTCGACCGAGCGGCCGCTGTCGGCGCCGATCTCGGTGCCGATCTGGTCGATGACGTCGGCCGGGATGCCGGTGTCGACGGTCAGCGCGATGAGGGCCTTGCCGCCCTTGACGTCGCGGGCCACCTGCATCGAGGCGATGTTGATGCCGTGGTCGCCGAGGATGCGGCCGACGACGCCGACGACGCCGGGACGGTCGGTGTAGGTGAAGAACGACAGGTGGTCGGTCGGCTCGATCTCCATCTGGTAGCCGTTGACCTCGACGATCTTCGTGATCTGGCGCGGGCCCGACAGGGTGCCGGAGACCGAGACCGTGCGGCCGTCGGCGAGGACGCCGCGGACGGTGACGACGTTGCGCCAGTCGGGGCTCTCGGAGCTGGTGACCAGCTCGACGGTCACGCCGCGGTCCTTGGCCAGGAGCGGGGCGTTGACGTAGGTGACGGAGTCCTCGACCACGTCGGTGAAGATGCCCTTGAGCGCGGCCAGCTCCAGCACGCGGACGTCCTGGGAGGCGATCTCGCCGCGGACCTCGACGTCGAGCCTGGTGGCGACCTCGCCGGCCAGGGCGGTGAACACCCGGCCGAGCTTCTCGGCCAGCGGCAGTCCCGGCTTGACGTCCTCGGCGACGGCGCCGCCCTGGACGTTGACCGCGTCCGGCACGAACTCGCCGGCGAGGGCGAGCTTCACGCTCCGCGCGACCTGGGTGCCGGCCTTCTCCTGAGCCTCGTGGGTGGAGGCGCCCAGGTGCGGGGTGACGACGACCTGGTCCAGCTCGAACAGCGGGCTGTCGGTGACGGGCTCCTTGGGGAAGACGTCGATGCCGGCTCCGGCGACGCGACCTTCCTTGATCGCCGAGTAGAGCGCATTCTCGTCGATGATGCCGCCGCGGGCGACGTTGATCAGGCGCACCGACGGCTTGACCGTGTGGAGCTCCTTGTCGCCGATGAGCCCGACGGTCTCCTTGGACTTGGGCAGGTGCACGGTGATGAAGTCGGCCTCGCGCAGGGCCTCCTCCAGCGACACCAGGCGGACGCCCATCTGCGCGGCGCGGGCCGGCTGCAGGTAGGGGTCGTAGGCGATCAGCTCGACGCCGAACGGCTGCAGCCGCTGGGCGACGAGCTGGCCGATCTTGCCGAGGCCGAGGATCGCGACGACCTTCTCGTCGAGTTCCACGCCGGTGTACTTCGAGCGCTTCCACTCGCCGCCCTTGAGCGCGGAGTGCGCCTGGGCGACGTTGCGGGCGGAGGCGAGGATCAGCGCGACGGTGTGCTCGGCTGCGCTGGTGATGTTGGAGGTGGGCGCGTTGACGACCATGACACCGGCCTTGGTGGCGGCCTCCACGTCCACGTTGTCCAGACCGACGCCGGCCCGGGCGACGACCCGGAGCTTGGGCGCGGCGGCGACGGCTTCGGCGTCCACCTGCGTGGCGCTGCGCACGATGAGCGCGTCGACGTCGGCGAGTGCGGGCAGGAACTGGGCGCGGTCGGCGCCATCGGTGTGGCGGACTTCGAAGTCCGCGCCCAGGACCGCGAGACCGGCCTCGGAGAGTTCCTCGGCGACCAGTACGACGGGCTTGTTCACAGGCTAGATCCTTTGAGACGTGGAGGAGCTGCACGGACCTCACGTAGTCTATCGGCGCTTGTGAACGCGTTCACGAGTGTCCCGCGATCCGAGACGGGCGACCGGGGCTACCCATCCCTGACGCATCCATGCGCAGAAAATTCAACTTGGTATTGCTACTGGCAAAAGTTCACGATTACCCTCATAAGCCGTGGTCCCCTACCTATCGTTCCTCATATGAGCATCGGGAACCCCGCTCTCGGCGATGTGCTCGCGCAGCACGGCGGCCCGCACCGCCTGCTGACGGCGCTCGCCGAATGGGGACTCCTGGTTGCCGTGCGACCGGACCGCTCCGTCGTGCTCGGCACGACGCAGGCGGGTGACCGGGTGCTGCTCGGATACACCTCCGCGAGCACCTACGCACGGCACCGTGGCAGCCACTCGTTGTCGGCCTGCGACGCCGACACCATCCTCGACATCCAGCGCGTCACCGGTGTGCGGGAAATCGTGATCGACGCGGCGGGACCGGCGGCGGCCGCCGTCCCCATCGAGGACCTCCAGCGCTACCTGCAGTCGACCCGCACCGGCCCCACACCGGCGCTGTCGGGCGTGGCCCTGACCGCGTACGCGACCGGGGCGATGGCCACGGTCTCGCGCCCGCAGACTCCCCCGGTGACGCACCAGCCGGAGTTCCCGGCGGCACGTCCGCCGGAGACCCCGGTGGCGCGTCGGCCGGAGTTCCCGGTCACGCGCCCGCCGGAGACCCCGGTGGCGCGTCCGCCGGAGTTCCCGGCCACGCGCCCGCAGCGGGCCTCCGTGCCGACCGCGCCCGCCCAGCCGTGGATCCCCGCACCCCGCCCCCACCTGTCGGGGCCGATGCAGATGGTGGACCCCGGCTACCGGCGGTGCGAGCACCCGATCCTGCCCGCGCTGCGCGTGGCGATCTCGCACGTGCTCGCCGACTACCCGCTCGTCCACCACGTGTGGATCTCCGAGGCGCGCACCTCCTCCGGCGCGCCGGGGATCATGCTGCACGTCAAGGTGCACATGTCGGCCGCCGAGGACGTGGTCAGGGACATCCATCGCGGGGTCCGCGCCCGGCTGCCGCAGCTCGCGGCGAGCGAGGCGCCGATCCTCATGGCCCGGGTCGCCGACGCGCGCAGCGAGCAGCGGATGGTCGAGCTCTGCGCCCACGTGGTCTGCGCCGACGTCACCGGCTGAACCGGCCCGCACCGCGCGCGGGAGCCCGCACGGGTACGTCGGCGCGGGGAGAGCCCGCACCGCGAGGGCGGTGCGGGCGAGGACCCGCGCGGGTACGGCGGCGTGCCGCTCCGGCCGCCGTACCCGATGTGAGCACCTCCGCCACGGCCGCTATCCGGTCCGGCGGGTCAGCGTCACCTTCGTCCGGGTGAACGCCCCCGCCACCAGCGCCGCCAGCACCGGCAGACCGATCACCACCTCCGCGAGGAAGAGCCAGGGAACCTCGACCGTCAACCTCTTGAGGCCTACCCCGGGCACGAGCGCGGCGGTTCCGGTGAGGAGTCCGGCCGGCGTGCCGATCAGGACGCCGAGCCCCGCGATGAATCCGGCCTGCCCGGCGACGACCAGCCTGCGTGTGCCCGGCGGCGCTCCGACGGCGGCCATCGTCGTGAGGTCGGGCCGGATGTCGGCCGCCGCGAGCCCGGTGGCGGCGAACGTGCCGCCCAGCACCAGGACGAGCGCCGCCGCCAAGAGCAGCCACATCATGACGGTGTTGTCCCTCTGGAAGCCTTCACGAACGTAGACACGGAAGTCGGCGATGCCCGCTCCGAGATCCCATTCCAGGCCCATCGCCTGCTGAGGGGTGAGCCGGTAGGAGGCCGGGTCGATGTACAGGTCGTGGGGCCTCGTCTTCAGCCCTGCCGCGTGGATGGCGGCGGTGGGCACCACCCCGACGGCGTAGCGGGGGTCGGCGGCCCTGGCCACGACGGCGGGGACCGTTATCTCCCGAACCGCCGTGGACACCCCGCCCTGTGGGGTCAATCTCATGCTCAGCCGACCGTCTCGTACCAGGCGCGGATGGAACACCACGGCCTTTCCCGAGGCGAGCGCGGCCGCCGCCACCGGGTCCCGCCGCCCCTGGACGAGGGCGAGCAGGCGCTCGTCGCCGATCGGCGGGTCGCCGAAGAAATCGAGGGAGGAACCCGCTCCGTTCCCGTGAACGGTCTGAAGGTGCATGTAGACGGCGACGTTTTTGGCGTCCAGGACCTGGGCGCCCTCGATCAGCGGCACCCCCGGCAGCTTTCGCTCGACGGCGGCCCTCAGCCCGGCCCACCCCGCGTCGTCAAGACGATCGGCCTCGATCGTCGTGGTCCCGGCGGGGAGGGTCCCCTGGAAGGCGTCCCGGCGCTCGGCGAACCGGCTGTTGCTCGCCATGCCCGCGGCGGCGACCGCGGTCACGGCGGTCATGACGGCCGCGACCGCGCAGGCCGTACGGCCGCGATGGCGGGAGGCGTCACGGGCGGCCAGCCGGAACGGGAGCGGAAGCCGGGCTGCCGCCCGCGCGGCCACCTTGACCAGTCTGGGTGCCAACGCGACCAGCCCGAGCTGGGCGAGGAGTGCGGCGGCGAGCACCCAGACGTAGGCGATCCTGATGGCGAACACGGCGGCCACGATCCCGGCGAGCAGCAGGATCAGACCCAGCACGGGGAGACCGGCCCGGTCACGCACCGCGCTCGCCCGCCCGCCGAGCACCGCCACCACATCCTGCCGGGCCGCCTGTACGGCGGGCACCAGGGCCGCGATCAGCCCGCTGCCCGCTCCGATCAGGGCGACGGTCACGACCAGCCCCCAGGGGATCTCCAGGGGGCCGACCCCGCCGATCAACCTGCCCGCCTCCAGCACGGCCGACAGCGACGCCAGGCCGACGCCGAGGACCAGACCGATCACCGCCGCACCGCCGCCGAGGACGACGCCGTCGGCGAGGACGATCATCTGCAGGTGTCCCGGGGAGCCCCCTTGGGCGGCGATGAGCGCGAGTTCGCGGCGGCGGCGGCGCAGGCCGACCGCGAAGGCGGGGCCGGCGAGCAGCACCACCTCCAGCAGGATCATGATCGCGGCGAGCGCGATCTGCACCGTTCTGTCCACGGTGAACGAGGACCCGTAGGTCACGCCGGTCTCGGCCGGAGAGGGCGGATTCTCGACGACGGCACGGGACTGGACCAGCAGCCCGACGGCGTTCAGCCGCTGGACGACGGCCCACGTGACCGGCTCCGCGGTGTCGGCCAGCCAGCCGCTGCCGGAGCCGTCCCGCTTGTCGAACAGCAGGGTGCCGGGCAGCCCGATGATCTCCTGGCTCTTGGTCCGGTGCGGGTGCTCGATCACTCCGACGACCCGCAGCGGCCTCTCCTCCCGTGTGATGGCCAGCGGCGCGCCGAGGCGGGCCCCCTTCCCCAGCATCCCGGGGGTCACCGCGATCTCCTGGTCCGAGACCGGGAAACGGCCCTCCACCAGGTGGTACGTGCCCGCCGCCAGAGGGTCTCGCAGGTCCAGCTCGTGCGCGTCCACGCGGTCACGCATGACCGGACTGCGGAAGTCGACGGTGCCGTCGTTCATCGGAAGGAGCCGGGCGCCGGGGCCGAGGAGCTCCGCCAGCTCGGCAGCCGTCCACGGCCGCGTGGAGGGAGGGCCGTTATCGGATGGGCAGCACTTTCCCTGAAAGTTCTGGTGCAGCTTGCCGCGGTTCGATGTCGTCCGGAGACGGGCGTCGGCCGCTCCGATCTCCGACGTGAGGCGCTCCTGCGGGGTGAGGTCCTCGGTCGCGGCGAAGGTCAGCAGTCCGGTGATGACGAGGACGGGCAGGCCGACCATCACCATGATCAGGGCGCTGCGCCCCTTGGCCCGCCAGGCGTCCCTGCGGGAGATCCGCAGCGCGGCGAGGAAGGCGCTCATGCCGTCCTCCCGTCTCGTTGCCCATGGGTCGTCGGCGTGTTCCGCATGTCCGTCCGCTCGCTCATCGGGCGCTCTCCAGAGGAAGGGTGGAGTCGGCGATCGCGCCGTCGCGCAGGAAGACCACCCGGTCGGCCCAGCCGGCGTAGCGCGGCTCGTGGGTGACGAGCAGGGCCGCCGCCCCCGCGTCGCAGCGGGCACGCAGCAACTGCAGGACGTCGTCGCCGGTCGGGGTGTCCAGGGCGCCGGTGGGCTCGTCGGCCAGGATCAGCCGCCGCTCGCCGACCAGGGCGCGGGCGATCGCCACCCGCTGGCGCTGGCCGCCGGAGATCTCCTCGGGGAAACGCCCGGCGACCTCGGCCAGGCCGACCTCTTCAAGGGCGGCCATCGCCTCCCGGCGGGCCTGCCCCATCCTGACCCCGTCCAGCTCGCGCGGGAGCATGACGTTCTCCGCCGCGGTCAGCGACGGGATCAGGTTGAGGTCCTGGAAGACGTAGCCGACGTGGCGGCGGCGGAGTCCGGCGAGGTCTCCGGCCGACAGGCCGGACAGCGGCCTGCCCTCCACGACGACCTCGCCCGAAGTGGGCCGGTCAAGGCCGCCGGCGAGGTTGAGCAGAGTGGACTTGCCGGAGCCCGACGGCCCCATCACCGCCACCAGCTCTCCGGCGGCGACGTCCAGGCTCACCTCTCGCAGCGCCGCCACGGCCTGCGGCCCGTCACCGTGCACGCGGCTGACGCCCGCGAGCCGTACGACCGGATCGAAACTCATGTTTGTCTCTCCTGCGTCTGGGGGGAGGCCGTGAGCACGGCCTCGCAGTGGTCGAGCCAGCGCTGCTCGGCCTCGGCCTGGAAGATCATCGAGTCGAGCACCAGCCGCTGTGCGGGGCCTGCCACGCTCGCGCGCTTGGCGCGGGTGAGCTCCTGCAGCGTGCGCATGGTCGCGACGCGCTGGGCCTGGATGACGGGCCGCACGTCGGCGGCGGCGGTGACGGCCATCGCGAGCTTGATGACCAGCTCGTCCCGGGGCCGGTCGGACTGGGCGACGGGGGTGCCGAACCATCGCTCCATCTCGGCCCGACCGGCCTCGGTGATCGTGTAGACGACCCGGCCCTGGTCGTCCTGCTCGCCGGGGGCCACCAGGCCGTCGCGTTCCATGCGGGAGAGCGTCGTGTAGACCTGGCCGATGTTGAGCGGCCAGGTCGCCCCTGTGGACGCCTCGAACTCGGCGCGCAACTGGTAGCCGTAGCGGGGCCCCTGGCTCAGCAGGGCGAGGAGCCCTTGTCGGATCGCCATGGATACTGAGTATGCATACTCAGTATGGTCACGGCAAGCCGGGCCAGAGATCCGCATATTCTGGACAGGTTCCGCCCCGGGGGCTGATACTCGGGAGATGAGCTCGCCGCCTCCCCCGTCCCGCGCGTCCGACGGGGACCGCGATCGTGCGATCAACGAGCTCCGCGACCGCGCCGTCGAGGGCCGCCTGTCGCACGACACCTTCCTCGGCCGCGTCGACATGGCGCTGCGCGCGCGCAGCCAGGGCGAGCTTGAGGACCTGGTCGCCGACCTGCCGCAGCGCGGCCGGATGCGCCGGATGGTGACCGATATCGTCGCCTCGGCCTCCGACTTCACCAAGCGCGTGGAGTCCGCCTGGCGGCGGCCCAGGCTGCCCAGGCTCGCCCTGCCCGGCGACAGCCGCACCCGCTACGTGGTCGGCCGCGGCTCGGCCTGCGACCTGGTCCTGGCCGACCTGACCGTGTCACGGGTGCACGCCGAGCTCCGCCGCGACGAGGACTGCTGGATCGTCGTCGACCTCGGCTCGCTCAACGGCACCCGGCTGAACGACTGGCGCCTGGTCGGACCGGCGAAGGTCCGGCCGGGAGACGTCCTGTCCTTCGGCGACTGCATGTTCCTGGTGATCACCCCTCAACTGATCTGAGGGGCTCCGGGGTCGCGAGGCTCGCCGCGGTGAGGGGGTAGCGCGTCGTCAGCAGGACGCTGATCCCGGCGAGGAGCGCGGGCAGCAGCGCGCCGCCGTACAGCACTGCCGTGACCGCCGCCTCGGGCTGCGCCACGGGCGTGCCGGGGTCGGACTCCACGAACCCGGTCGCGCCGAGCAACCAGCCGAGCACCAGCGCGCCGAAGGCGAAGACCACGGTCTCGCATGCCGTCCAGAGACCGGTGAACACCCCGGCGCGGCGCTTGCCGGTGACCAGCGCGTCATGGACGATCACGTCCGACAGCATGGAGAACTGCAGCAGTTGGAATCCGGCGTAGCCGATGCCGACGGCGAGCACGCACACGTGCGCGTACACCGCCCCGAACTCCCCGGCGAGGACCAGCGCGGCCGTGCCCGCCGCGAACAGCGCCGCCCCGAGAATCATCGCCCCGCGCTTCTCGTAGCGCCTGGACAGCCAGACCCACGCCGGCATCGTGAGCAGCAGCGGCCCGACGATGCACAGGAAGAGCGTGGTGGTCATCCCCGGGTCGCCCAGGACGTAGGCGGCGAAGTACGGCGCGCCCGCCAGCAGGATGCCCGCGGCGAACATCTGCGCGCAGCTCAGGCCGAGCAGCACCATGAACGGCCCGCTGGAGCGGGCCGCCGCGAACTGGGCCCGGATCGACGGCTCCGCCTCGGCTCTGGCGACCATCGGGGCGCGCGCCGTACCCGCGAAGGCGGCGAGCATGGACACCAGCAGCACCGCACCGACGAGCAGGCCCATGGTCCGGTATCCGGCGGCCTCGGTGCCCGCGACGGCAGGGGCGCCGGCTCCCGACAGCAGGATCGCCAGGCCGACGAAGACCATCTTCCACTGCAGCAGCGAGGAGCGTTCGTGGTAGTCGTCGGTCATCTCGGCGGCCATGGCCTTGTAGGGCACCTCGTAGAAGGCGTAGGCGGTCGCGGTGAGGAAGTAGCAGACGGCGACGTACAGCGCGGCCGGCACACCGGTGAGCGGCGGCCCGGCGAACGTCAGCGCGAACGCCACGGGCAGGGTGAGCGCGCCGAGGAGCATCCACGGCCGGCGCGCGCCCAGCCGGGAGACCGTGCGGTCGGAGCGCTGGCCCACCCAGGGGTTGATGAGCATGTCCCACACCTTGGGGAGGAAGACCACGAGGCCGGCGATCCAGGCGGGAACCGCGAGCACGTTGGTCATGTAGAACAGCAGCAGCAATCCCGGGACCGTGGAGAAGGTCGCGGTGGAGACTGAGCCGATGCCGTAGCCGATGCGGACTCCGCGCGGCACGGTGACGAGGGCGGGAGCGGGCTCGGGTGTGACCATGGGCACATTCAATCGCAGCAAGCGACCGCTCGGCAGGCCCGAAAGATACGAACATTTCCGTATTGTCACGTGGCCCGCGATTCCTCATGATCTCCGCAAACACCTAGGCAACGGGAGCAACCGTGCGGCCCACGCGACGAACTACGATCTCCGTCTCCGCCCTCCTACTCGCCAGCCTCGCCTGGGCCTCGGCCCCGGCGAGCGCCGTCGAACCCGCCTCCGGCGTCACCGATCTGGTCAAGGACATCGACCAGATCCTCAGCGACGCCCGGCTGACCCCCGCCCGAGCCGGAGTGGTGGTCAAGAGCGCCACCTCCGGCGAGGAGCTCTACGCCCAGGACTCGGGCAAGGTCCTGACCCCCGCCTCCAACGCCAAGCTGGTGACCTCCGCCGCCGCGGCCGACACCCTCGGCCTGGACTTCCGCTTCACCACGAGCGTGCTGTCCACCGGCCGCCGCGCCGGCTCGGCCCTGGCCGGGAACCTCTACCTCAAGGGCACCGGCGACCCCACCCTCCTCGCCGCCGACTACGACGCGCTGGCCGCCCGTGTGGCCGCCTCGGGGATCAAGGTGGTCACGGGCAAGCTGGTCGCCGACGACACCTGGTTCGACTCGGTACGGCTCGGCACCGACTGGGCCTGGGACGACGAGCCGTACTACTACTCGGCGCAGATCTCCGCGCTGACCGCCTCGCCGGACACCGACTACGACGCCGGGACCGTCGTCGTCTCGGTGGCCCCCGGCGACGCCGCGGGCAAGCCCGCCAAGGTCTCCACCACCCCCGAGACCGACTACCTGAAGATCGTCAACCGGGCGACGACCGGGGCCGAGACCGACGTGCTGATCGAGCGCCAGCACAGCACCAACACCGTGCTGATCACCGGGACCGTGGCGGACGGCTACGACGAGTGGGTCACCGTCGACGACCCCACCGGATACGTCGCCTCGCTCTTCCGCAAGGCGCTGGCCAAGCACGGCGTGCGGGTGCTGGGGTCCACGGCCCGCGAGGCGACCCCTGCCGGGGCCACCACCGTGGCCTCGCGCGACTCGATGCCGCTGAGCGAGCTGCTCGTGCCGTTCATGAAGCTCAGCAACAACATGCACGCCGAGATCCTGACCAAGTCGATCGGGCGCAAGGTCTCCGGGGCCGGAACCTGGAGCGCCGGGCTCGCCGCCGTCACCTCCTTCGCCCAGGCCAACGGCATGCCGACGCTGCGCATGCGGGACGGCTCCGGCCTGTCCCGGGCGGACGGCCTCACTCCCGGCGGCGTCACCGACCTGCTGCTCGCGCTGCGCTCCAAGCCCTGGTTCTCCACCTGGTACGGCTCGCTGCCGATCGCCGGTGACCCCGACCGGATGGTCGGCGGCACCCTGCGGAGCCGGATGCGCGGCACCCCGGCCGCCGGGAACGTCCACGCCAAGACCGGGTCGCTGACCGGCGTCACGTCCCTGTCCGGCTACGTGACCAGTGCGGACAACGAGCCCCTGGTCTTCTCCGTCATGCTCAACCAGTTCCTGTCCGGCTCTCCCAAGGACATCGAGGACAAGATCGCCATCCGTCTCGCCCAGTTCAGCCGGACCGCCCCGGCCGACGTCGCGAACGTCCAGCTCCGCCAGGCGCAGCAGGACTCCGCCGACGTCGAGTGCTCCTGGCTGAAGCCCGTCAGCTGCTGAACCGCCGCCTGCCTCCCCGCTTCCCTGCCGTCCCGCCTTCCCGCCTTCCCGCGGAGCGGCGGGGAGGTGGGGAGGCGGGAAGGTGGGAAGGTGGGAACGATCCCAGACGCCTATCTGATCACTCTGGTTTACCTGTATCTCAATTAAATATCCGAAATTTCGTGACAGAAGCGGTCTGTCACCGACAGAATGCGGAATCCATCCAGCGTCCACCCAACTGGAGGAAACCGATATGCGTAGACCGCTAGGGGTACTCGCGTGCCTCGGGAGCCTGGCGGCACTCAGCGCGCCGGTCACCACCGCCCACGCCGCGACGGCCCCGCAGGCGGCGTGCCGTGTGTACGCGGCCGCTCCCTACGTCACGGCCGCCGGGAAGATCCAGGCGTCCGCCGCGCGGCTCGGCTGTGGCGACACCGCGCTGGTCCGCATCCGCGTCAAGCGCGCCGAGGCCGGTCCCGACCCGGTCGTCAAGAGTGCCTCCAGAAGAGGGCACAACGGGCGGGTCACCGTCGCACTGCCGTGCGCCCCAGGCGTCTACTACGCGGTCGTCACCGACTACCGCGGCAACGCGAGCAGGTCCAAGGCGGCCCGGCTGTCCTGCTCCCCCTCGACCACGCCGACTCCCACCC
>NZ_NGFP01000277.1 GCF_002149035.1 Streptosporangium minutum | reverse complement strand
CCACCTCCCCACCATGACCACCGGCCCCGACAGCGACCCCCGCAACCCCGACCTGGAGATCCACCCCGACCGGCTGGCCTACACCATGTTCACCTCCGGCTCCACCGGAGTGCCCAAAGGCGTCGCGGTGACCCACCGCGACGTCATGGCCCTGGCGGCCGACCGGCGCTGGCGGGACCACCGCCGCGTGCTGTCGCACTCCCCCTTCGCCTTCGACGCCTCAACCTACGAGCTGTGGGTGCCGCTGCTCAACGGCGGGACCGTGGTCGTGGCCCCGCCCGGCCCGGTGGACGCCTCCGTCGTGCGCCGGGCGCTGGAGGAGGAGCGGGTCGACGCAGTCTTCCTGACGACCGGCCTGTTCAACCTGCTGGCCCAGGAGGCGCCCGCCGTACTGGCCGCCGTCCCGCACCTGTGGACCGGCGGCGAGGCCGCCTCCCCCGCCGCGGTGGAGCGGATCGTCGCCGCCGGCGGCACCGTCCACAACGCCTACGGCCCCACCGAGACCACGACGTTCGCGCTGTCGCACCCGGTGACCKGCCCCTCCCCCGGCGCCGTCCCCATCGGCGGCCCGCTGGACGCGATCCGCGCCCACGTCCTGGACGACATGCTGCGCCCGGCCCGGGAGGGGGAGCTGTACCTCGCCGGCGACCACCTGGCCCGCGGCTATCTCGGCCGCCCGGACCTGACCGCCGAGCGCTTCGTCGCCGACCCCCACGGCGAGCCCGGAACGCGCATGTACCGCACCGGCGACCTGGTACGGCGCCGCGACGACGGGCGTCTGGAGTTCGTCGGGCGGGCCGACGGCCAGGTGAAGATCCGGGGCTTCCGGATCGAGCTCGGCGAGGTCGAGACCTTCCTCGCCCGCCACCCCGAAGTGGCCCAGGTCGCCGTCATCGCCAGGGAGGACCGTCCGGGGGACAAACGCCTGGCCGCCTACCTCGTCCCCCACGACCCGCCCGCCGCCGGCGCCGGCGCCGGACTCGTCGAGCGGATCCGGCAGGCCGCCGGGGAGGCGCTGCCCGCCTACATGGTCCCTTCCGCCTTCGTCGTCATGGACGCGCTGCCGCTCAACCACAACGGCAAGATCGACCGGCACGCCCTGCCCGCGCCCGAGACGGCGGCCTCCGGCACGGCCCCGCGCACGCCGGTCGAGGAGACCCTGTGCGAGCTGTTCGCGCAGGTGCTCGCCGTGCCGGGGATCGGGATCGACGACGACTTCTTCTTGATGGGCGGGCATTCGCTGCTGGCCATGCGGGTGGTGACCGGGGTCAGGTCGGCGCTCTCCGCCGAGTTGCAGGTGCGGGCGGTCTTCGAGGCGCCCACCGTCGCCGCGCTGGCGGTCAGGGTCGAGGAGGCGAGGGCCGGCGGCGCCGGCGGGATGCGGCCGCCGCTCGTCCGCGCGGAGCGTTCGGCCCCGCCGGCGCTCTCCTTCGCCCAGCACCGGCTCTGGATCGTCGACCAGCTCGCGGAGCCGGGCGGCCTCTACACCATCCCGCTGGTCCTGCGCCTGTCCGGGCGGCTGGACAGGGCGGCGCTGGAGGCCGCGATCGGGGACGTGGCATGGCGGCAGGAGACTCTGCGGACGGTCTTCCCCGCGCGGGACGGCCGGCCGTCGCCACGGGTGCTGGAGGCCGTACCCGGGCTGACCGTCGTGGAGACCTGCGAGGCGGAACTCCGGGCGGCGGTCGAGAAGGAGGCGCTGCGCCCCTTCGACCTCTCGGCCGAGCCACCGGTGCGGGCGCTGCTGTTCGCGCTGGGATCCGGCGCTCCCGTCGAGCCGGACGAGCACGTGCTGGTGCTGCTGCTGCACCACATCGCCATGGACGGGTGGTCGCTCGCCCCGCTCAGGCAGGACCTGGCCCTGGCCTACACGGCCCGCACGCGCGGTGAGGTCCCTTCGTGGGAGCCGCTGCCCGTGCGGTACTCGGACTACGCCCTGTGGCAGCGCGACCTGCTCGGCGACGCGGCGGACCCGGGCAGCCCCATGAGCGTGCAGACCGCCTACTGGCGGGAGGCCCTGGCGGGGATGCCCGACGAGCTGGCGCTGCCCGCCGACCGGCCCCGCACGCCGGCGACCGGGCACCGGGGCGCGTCGGTGCCCCTGCGGCTCTCGCCCGACCTGCACGGGCGGCTGCTCGCCCTGGCCAAGGCCAACCGGTCCACGCTGTTCATGGTCGCGCAGGCCGGACTGGCGGCGCTGCTGACCCGGCTGGGGGCCGGGACCGACGTGCCGATCGGCGCTCCCGTGGCCGGCCGTACCGACGAGGCGCTGGACCGGCTGGTCGGCTTCTTCGCCAACACGCTGGTGCTGCGCACCGACACCTCGGGCGACCCGACCTTCCGCGAGCTGCTGGCCAGGGTGAGGGAGACGGACCTGGCGGCGTACGCGCACCAGGACGTGCCGTTCGACCAGGTGGTGGAGGCGGTCAACCCGCCGAGGATCCCCGGCTGTCCCCCGCTCTTCCAGGTGATGCTCGCTCTGAACAACACCCGGGAGGACGAGGCCGGGCTGCCGGGCCTGACGACGACGCCGGACCCCGCCTACTCGCTGTACGGCTTCGGCGGCGCGAAGTGCGACCTGGCGTTCGGCCTCACCGAGAACGTCTCCGCCGGCGCTCCCGCGGGCGTCGACGGGGTGGTGCAGTACGCGACCGACCTGTTCGACCGCGGCACGGTCGAGTCGATCACCGCTCGGCTGGTGAGGCTGCTGGAGGCGGTGGCGGCGGATCCGGACGCCCGCGTGGGCGCGGTGGAGCTGCTGGCGCCGGACGAGCGCTACACACTGCTGGAGAAGTGGAACGACACGGCGGTCCGGACGCCCGGGGGCAGCCTGGCCCGGCTGTTCGAGGCGCGGGTGGCGGCGGCTCCGGACGCCGAGGCGGTGGTCTGCGGCGAGGTCCGCCTCACGGCCGCCGAACTGAACGCGCGGGCCAACGCGCTGGCACGACGCCTGAACACCGCCGCAGTCGGCCCCGAATCCCCCGTCGTGGTACTCATGCAACGCTCCGTCGACGTGGTGATCGCCCTGCTCGCCGTGGTCAAGGCCGGCGGCGCCTACGTCCCCCTGCACCCCGGACTGCCACCCGCGCGGATGCGCTGGATCGCCGAACAGACCAACGCCCAGGTCGCGATCACCGACGACACCTACGCCGGACACGAACTGACCCGCCACCTCCCCACCATGACCACCGGCCCCGACAGCGACCCCCGCAACCCCGACCTGGAGATCCACCCCGACCGGCTGGCCTACACCATGTTCACCTCCGGCTCCACCGGAGTGCCCAAAGGCGTCGCGGTGACCCACCGCAACGTCGCCGCCTTCGCCGCCGACCGGCTCTGGCACGGCTCCGGGCACCGCAGGGTCCTGTTCCACACGGCTTCCTCGTTCGACGTCTCCATGTACGAGCTGTGGGTGCCGCTGCTCAACGGCGGGACCGTGGTCGTGGCCCCGCCCGGCCCGGTGGACGCCTCCGTCGTGCGCCGGGCGCTGGAGGAGGAGCGGGTCGACGCGGTGTTCCTGACGACCGGCCTGTTCAACGTGCTGGCCGAGGATTCGGCCGCGCTGCTCGCGAAGGTCCCGCAGCTGTGGATCGCCGGTGAGGCCGCCTCCCCCGCCGCGGTGGGGCGCGTCCTGCGGGAGGGCGGCACCGTCCACAACGGCTACGGCCCCACCGAGACCACGATCTACGTCACCGCCCACCACGTGACCTCTCCGGGAGCCGTCGTCCCGATCGGCCGCCCGCTCGACAACACGCGCGCCTACGTCCTGGACGGCAGGCTCCGCCCGGTGCCCGCGGGCGTGCCCGGCGAGCTGTACATCGCCGGCGACCACCTCGCCCGCGGCTATCTCGGCCGCCCGGACCTGACCGCCGAGCGCTTCGTCGCCGACCCCCACGGCGAGCCCGGAACGCGCATGTACCGCACCGGCGACCTCGTCCGCTGGCTCCCCGACGGCCTCCTCGACTACCTGGGCCGCGTCGACGACCAGGTCAAGATCCGCGGCATCCGCATCGAACTCGGCGAGATCGAGGCCGTGCTCGCCCGTCACCCCGCCGCGGCCCAGGTCGTGGTGCTGGTCAGGGAGGACCAGCCGGGCGACAGACGCCTGGTCGCCTACCTGGTCCCGTACCGGCGGGCCGACGGCTCCTCCCCGTCGGCGTCCCCTTCGGCGGACGCTGAGCTCTCCGGACAGGTACGGCGGTTCGCCGAGGAGGCGCTGCCCGCCTACATGGTCCCTTCCGCCTTCGTCGTCATGGACGCGCTGCCGCTCAACCACAACGGCAAGATCGACCGGCGCGCCCTGCCGGTGCCCGCGTGGCAGGAGCCGGCCGCCGTCAAGCAGCCGCCCCGGACGGAGGCGGAGGAACTGGTCGCGGAGATCTGGGCCGAGGTGCTCGGCCTGGACCGGATCGGCGTGCATGACGACTTCTTCGCACTCGGCGGCAACTCGCTGCTGGCCATCAGAGTCGTCTCCAGGATCAGGGCGGCCGTGGATCTGGAGATCCCGGTCGACGCGGTCTTCACCAGCCCCACGGTCGAGCGGCTCGCCGACGCCGTCGAGGCGCTGCTGATCGCGGACATCGAAGGACGGAGTCCGTAGTCCCGCAAGGCCGTAGTCCCGGCAAGGATCAGCAAGGAAGGAAAAGCCTCGGATGACCGATCAGCTGTCGGGGCGCGCCGTCGCACTTCCGGCGGACAAACGTGCCCTCCTGTCGCAGCGACTGCGCGGGCGGGCCGGGAGCACCACCGTCCAGCCCCGGCCCGCGGGGACCGCGCCACCGCCGTCCAGCGGGCAGGAGCGGTTGTGGTTCATGGAGCAGCTGGCTCCGGGGAACACCGCGTACACGATCCCGCTGGCCGTACGCCTGACGGGCGAGCTGGACACCGAGCTGCTCCGGGAGGCTCTGACGGCGCTGATCTCCAGGCACGAGGCCCTGCGGATGCGCTTCCCCGCGCGGGACGGGCGGCCGGAGGTCGTCGTCGACGAGCCGGGGCCCGCCGTGCTGAAGGTCGTCGAAGCCGGCACCGCCGAGCGGGCGGCGGAGCTCGTCGGCGAGGAGCTGGTCCGGCCGTTCAACCTGGCGGCCGACGCGCTGCTGCGGGCGGTGCTGGTCCGCCTCGGACCGGACGACCACGTGCTGCTGCTGGCCGTCCACCACATCGTCAGCGACGGCCAGTCACTGGAGATCATGGCCGACGAGCTG
Source organism: Streptosporangium minutum (assembly GCF_002149035.1). GTDB lineage: Bacteria > Actinomycetota > Actinomycetes > Streptosporangiales > Streptosporangiaceae > Streptosporangium > Streptosporangium minutum. The sequence goes on along the minus strand of NZ_NGFP01000277.1, from coordinate 6,873 downwards.
CTCAGGCTGTACGGCGGGCTCCGCGAGGGCGCGCCGCCGGCGCTGCCCGAACAGTCCGTCCAGTTCGGCGACTTCGCCGTGTGGGAGCGGGAGCGGCTGGCGGGTCCGGCCGTCGAGCCCGACGTCGCCTTCTGGCGCGAGCAGCTGGCCGGGCTGCCCGACCTGGAGCTGCCCACCGACCGTCCGCGCCCGGCCGAGCAGCGCTTCGACGGCGCGGTCCACGCCTTCACCTGGGACGCGGAGCTGGCCGGGGCCGCGCGTGAGCTCGGCGGCGCGCACGGCGCCACGCTCTACATGACCCTGCTCGCCGCCTACCAGGCGGTGCTCGCCCGGCACGCGGGCCAGGACGACTTCGCGGTGGGCTCGCCGGTGGCCGGACGCCCCTACCGCGAGCTGGAGGAGGTGGTCGGCTCCTTCGTCAACATGGTGACCCTGCGCAGCCGTACCGGCGACGATCCCACCGTCGCCGAGCACCTGCTGCGCACCAGGGAGACCGTGCTCGGCGCGCTCGCCCACCAGGACCACCCCTTCCACCAGCTCGTCAACGACCTGCGGGTGGAGCGGGACCCCAGCCGTTCGGCGATCTTCCAGGTGACCTTCACGCTGACCAACCGGGTGGCGCGCGACAGGACCGTCGCCGGGCTGGAGGTCGTCCCGTTCGACCCGCCGCTGGCGGTCTCCCAGTTCGACGTCGCGCTCTACGTCACCGAGACCGACGAGGGACTGAGCGGCTTCTTCACCTACCGCACCGACCTGTTCGATCCCGCCTCCATCGAGCGTGTCGAGCACTCGATGCGGCGCTTCCTGCGGGAGGCCGCCGCCGACCACGGCCGCCGCCTGTCCGAGGTGTCGCTGCTCGGTGCGGAGGAGCGCGAGGCGCTGCTCGGGGACTGGGCGGGCACCCGCACCTGGCGGCCCGCGCACCGCACACTCGGCGCGATGGCGGAGGCCCAGGCGGCGCGGACCCCCGACGCGGTCGCCCTCGTCGCCGGGGAGCGCTCACTCACCTTCGCCGAGCTGCACCGCCGGGCGAACCGGCTGGCCAGACGCCTGCGGGACTCCGGCGTCGGCCCCGACGCGCGCGTCGCGATCTGCCTGGAGGGGACCGTGGACGCCGCGGTCGCGATCCTCGCGGTGCTCAAGGCGGGCGGCGCCTACCTGCCGCTCGACCCCGAGCAGCCGCGCGAGCGGCTGGAGTTCCTGCTCGCCGACTCGTCGGCCGTCGTGCTGGTCACCGATTCGGCGCTGCGCGACCGGGCTGCCGGTTTCACCGGCACGGTCGTCGAGCTGGACCGGCTCCCCGCGGAGGGCGACGACACCGCGCCGGAGCCGCTCGCCGGCCCCGACGACCTCGCCTACGTGATCTACACCTCCGGCACCACCGGGCGGCCCAAGGGCGTCGGCGTCCAGCACCGGCACATCGTGGCCTACCTGGAGTACATCCGCGAGGACTACGACATCGCGCCCGGCGCCGCCTTCGGGCTGCTCCAGTCGCTCGCCTTCGACTTCAGCATGCTGATGTTCTACCTGCCGCTCACCGGTGGCGGCACCCTCCACCAGCTCCCCCGCCGCGGCTCCGGGCCCGAGCTGGCCGACGCCGTGCGCACCCTCGACTACCTGAAGATGACGCCCTCCCACCTCGCCGCGCTGGGCGCGGAGGTGGAGCCGGAGCGGCTGCTGCCGCGCCGCGCGCTCGTCCTGGCGGGCGAGGCGTCGCCGGCCGCCTGGGTCCGCGATCTGGCCTCCCGCGCGGACTGCGCGATCTTCAACAGCTACGGCCCCACCGAGACGGTCGTCGCGGTGACCACCGAGCGGGTGGACCCCGGGGCGCCCGCGGCCGGTACGGCCTGGCCCATCGGCCGCCCGCTCCCCGACGCCCGCGTCTACGTGCTGGACCAGGCGCTGCGCCTGGTGCCGCCGGGTGTCGCGGGCGAGCTCCACATCGGCGGCGACACCCTGGCCCGCGGCTATCTCGACCGTCCCGCGCTGACCGCCGAGCGTTTCGTCGCCGACCCCTACGGTGCGGCCGGATCCCGCATGTACCGCACCGGCGACCTGGTCCGCAGGCTCGACGACGGGCGTCTGGAGTTCCTCGGCCGCACCGACCACCAGGTGAAGATCCGCGGCTACCGGGTGGAGCTCGGCGAGGTCGAGGCCGCGCTCGGCGCCCTCCCCGGGGTCGTCCAGGGCGTCGTGGACCTGCGCGGCGACCACCTCGTCGCCTGGCTGGAGAAGGAGCCGGGGGCGGAGGAGACCCCGGTCTCCGAGCTGCGGGCGCGCCTGCTCGACCGGCTGCCCGAGTACATGGTCCCCGGCCGTTTCGCCTGGCTCGACCGCTTCCCGCTCCAGGCCCACGGCAAGGTGGACCGCAGGGCGCTGCCGGACCCCGAGCCCGAGCGTCTGGACCAGCGGCCCGGCTACACCGCACCGGCCGACCCGACCGAGGAGTCCATCGCCGCGATCTGGGCGGGCGTCCTCGACCTCGAGCGGGTCGGCACCGGCGACAACTTCTTCGACCTCGGCGGCCACTCGCTGCTGGCCACCCAGGTCGTGGCGAGGATGCGCAAGGCCTTCCCCGAGAGCAGGCCGCCGATCGGCGTGCTGGAGATGTTCAAGCACCCCACGGTCGCCGAGCTCGCCGGGCTCGTCACCGAGCGCAGGGGCGAGACGGCGGCGCCGCGCCGGATACTCGCCGAGCTGACCCGCCCGATCGCCCCGGAGGACCGCGTCGGCTCCGTCATCTGCGTGCCGTACGGCGGCGCCAACGCGGTCGTCTACCAGACGCTCGCCGACGCGATGCCCGCCGGCTACTCCCTCTACGCGGTCGCCGCCCCCGGGCGCGAGCCCGGCGAGGAGGGGCAGCTGCCCTACGGGGAGGTGGCGCGGCTCTGCGTCGAGGAGATCGCCGAGCACGTCCGGGGACCGATCGTGGTCTACGGGCACTGCGCCCCCGGCAGCGCGCTGGCCGTGGAGCTGGCCCAGCGCATCGAGGCGTCGGGGCGCGAGCTGGACGCCCTCTACCTGGGCGGCATCTTCCCCTTCGCCCGGCCCAGGGGCCGTCTCCTGGGCTCGCTCAGCACGCTGATCAACGACCGCCTGCACGGCACCCGCACGGTCGCCGCCGAGCTGCGCGCGCTCGGCGGCGACATGTCCGGGCTCGACGAGGAGCAGGTGGCCTTCACCGTCGAGCTGATGCGCGAGGACGGCCGGATGGCCGAGGAGCACTTCACCAGGCTTCTCGGCACCGAGCAGCCCCGGCTGAGGGCGCCGATCGTCTCGGTCGTCGGCGAGCGCGACCCGAGCACCGAGTTCTACCAGGAGCGCTTCAAGGAGTGGTGCTTCCTGTCCGACTCCTCGTCGCTGGTCGTCATCGACGAGGCCGGGCACTTCTTCCCCAAGTACCGGGCCGGTGAGCTCGCCCGGATCCTCACCGGCGTCCACACCGCAGACGCGGCCTGGCGGCAGGCGCACTCGCGCGAGGCGGGCGGCACCTGGTGGCTCCAGGACAGCGTGGAGCGGCAGGCCGTGCGGGAGGAGCGCGAACCGAGCATGCGCCGGTTCCTGCCCGTCGCGCTGGGGCAGCTCGTCTCGCTCACCGGCTCGGCCCTCACCGAGTTCGCGGTGCCGATCTGGATCTACACGGTCACCGGGTCGCTGGCCCACTTCGGGCTCATCGCCCTGCTCGCCCTGGTGCCGGGCATCATCGTGGCCCCGCTGGCGGGCGCGGTGGTCGACCGCTACGACCGGCGGCGGGTGATGATCGCCGGTGACCTGGTGTCGGGCGTCACCCAGGCGGTGATGCTCGCCCTGCTGCTGACCGGCCGGCTCTCGGTCGGCCCGCTCTACGCGCTGATAGCCGTCGTCTCCGTCTCGGTGACATTCCAGCGTCTGGCCTACCAGGCGTCGATCCCGCAGCTGGTGCCCAAGCGCTACCTCGGGCACGCCAACGGCATCGTGCAGCTCGCGATCGGCACCGCCCAGTTCCTGGTCCCCCTCATCGCGGTCGGCCTGCTCGCCGCGATCGGGCTGGAGGGCATCCTGACCATCCAGGTGGCGGCCTATACCTTCGCCATCGTCGTGGTGCTCCTCGTCAGGTTCCCCACCACGCTGGGGCTGCGCCGCCGCGAGCCGATCTCGGCCGAGATCGCCAACGGCTTCCGGTTCTCGCTGGGCCACCGGAGCTTCCGCGGCATGCTGTTCTTCTTCGCCGGCGTGAACCTCTTCCTGGCCCCCATGTTCGTCATGGTCTCGCCGCTCGTCCTCTCCTTCGCCCCGCTTCAGGCGGCCGGCGCGGTGGCGGTCGCGGCCGGGGCGGGCGCGATCACCGGCGGCGTCGCCATGAGCCTGTGGGGCGGCCCGACCCACCGCAGGCTGCGCGGCGCGATCGCCGCGACGATGCTGATGGCGGTCGCCGGCGTGCTGACCGGGCTGCGGCCCAGCCTCTGGCTGATCGGCGTCGGCGCCTTCGGCATGTCCTTCGCCCTGGCCATGATCAATGGCACGATCATGACGATCATCCAGGTGAAGGTGCCGCACCGCTTCCAGGGCCGGATCATCGCGGTCAACACCATGATCGCCGCAGCCACCGTGCCGCTCGGCTTCGGCGTCATCGCCCCCCTCGCCGGCCCGCTCCTCGATCCGCTGCTGGCCGTGGGCGGCCCGCTCGCCGGCACCCTCGGCGCGATCATCGGCACCGGGCCGGGGCGCGGGATCGGGCTTCTCTACCTGCTGTGCGGGCTCGGCATGGCCCTGCTGGTGCTCGCCGCCACCCGGATCGGGACCCTGGCGCGCTTCGACGACGAGGTGCCCGACGCCAAGCCCGACGACCTCGTCGGCATCGAAGAGCTGGAAAGGACCCACGCATCGTGAACACCACCATCGCCTGGGAGGTCAGGGAGGGCAGGCCCGCCGCGGCCGACGCCCGGGGCTCGGACCTGGGCGAGACCTGCGACTGGCTGCGGGAGAACCGCGGGGCCATCCGTTCGGGCCTGGACGAGCACGGCGCCCTCTATCTGCGGGGGCTGCCGGTGAAGGGGGTGGAGGACTTCGCCGGGGTACGCGACGCGCTGATCTCCGAGCTCGCCGGGTACGTCGAGAAGGCCACCCCTCGCAGCCACTTCGGCAAGGACGTCTACTCCTCCACCGACCTGCCGCCGTCGCAGTCGATCCGCCCGCACAACGAGAACAGCTACGCGCTCACCTTCCCCGGGCTGCTGATGTTCGGCTGCCTGATCGCCCCCGACGAGGGGGGCGCGACCCCGGTGACCGACGTGCGCAAGGTGCTGCGGAACATCCCGCAGCCGCTGGCCGACCGGTTCCGCGCGCACGGCTGGTCCCTGGTGCGCAACTACGGCGACCACATCAGCCTCGGCTGGCGCACCGCGTTCGGCACCGAGGACAGGGACGAGGTCGCCGCCTACTGCGCGGACAACCACATCGCCCACGAGTGGGTGGGCGGCGACCAGCTCCGCACCGTGCAGCGCCGCTCGGCGACCATCCGCCATCCCGGGACCGGCGAGGAGGTCTGGTTCAACCACACGGTCTTCTGGAACGAGTGGGCGCTCGACCCGGAGGTCCGCGAGGTGTTCCTGGAGGACCTGGGCCACGACAACCTGCCCTTCAACACCGCCTACGGCGACGGCGAGCCGATCTCCAGGCAGGATGTGGAGACCATCGACGAGGCCTACCGCCAGGCGACGGTCAGGGAGACATGGCGGCCGGGTGACATTCTGATCGTCGACAACATCCTCTCCGCCCACGCCCGCGAGTCCTTCAAGGGGCCACGCAAGATCGTGGTCACCATGGGCGACCCGGTGCCTCTGGACACCTGCGCCCCGACCGTCCGGCCGCAGGCCGGCTTCGCCAAGGCCACGGCCGGGGCGGGAGCGGGGGCCGGGGAGCCCGCCAGGCCCGCGAAGGCGCGCCGCTGGTTCGGCCGCCGCTCCTGACCGCCGGCCGTCCCGGTGCCGCCCGCTACCGGGGCGGGCGGCACCGGGACGGCCGGCCCGCCTCACTCCGGCCGGCCGTCGCCGAGCGGGATGCGGACGTCGTACGGGCTCATGCCTGTTCCTCCTGGTGGGGGCGCCGGTCGAGCAGGGCGCGGGTCAACGGGTGCCGGGGCCGGGCGAGAACGTGCCCGGCGCCGCCCTCCTCCGCGATCCTCCCCTCCGAGAGGATCACGACGTGGTCCGCCAGGCGCGCGACGACACCCATGTCATGGCTGATCAGCACGAGGGTCAGCCCGAGAGCGCGGCGGAGCCCGTCGAGCAGGTCGAGGACGCCGGCCTGTGTGACCGTGTCCAGGCCGGAGGTGATCTCATCGCAGATGAGGACGTCGGGGGAGGCGAGCAGCGCGCGGGCGAGCGCCGCGCGCTGGAGCTCTCCGCCGGACAGTCCCCCGGTGCTGCGAGCCGCCGCGGCCGGGCCGAGCCCGACGCGTCCGAGCATGTCCAGCGCCGCCTCCCGCGCCTGCCCCGGGCCGAGGCCGCGCAGCCGTACGGCGGTGCGGCTCACCTGCTCGGCCACCGTCCGGCCCGGGTCGAAGGAGGCGTGCGCGTCCTGGAAGACGTACTGCACGCGGGCCACGTCCTCGCGGCGCCGGCGCGACAGCGACGGGGCCAGAGGCCGCCCGTCGAGCAGCACGGTCCCGCGTGCGGGCTCGTGCAGTCCCGCGACGCAACGGGCCAGGGTGGTCTTCCCGCTCCCCGAACGCCCGACCAGTGCCAGGCACTGCCCGGTGGCCACCCGCAGCGACACGTCGTCGAGCACCGGGCCCGAGCGGTGCCCGGCCGCCAGGCCGATGACCTCGATCCGCACCCCTCCCGGCGGGACCTCCGGGCCGGGGAGGGGGCTCGCCGGGGCCGGACGGGGGAC